>NZ_CP125373.1:5950000-6403562 GCF_034008205.1 Pseudomonas sp. P9_35
CCCTCTACCATACTCTAGCTCGACAGTTTTGAATGCAGTTCCCAGGTTGAGCCCGGGGATTTCACATCCAACTTAACGAACCACCTACGCGCGCTTTACGCCCAGTAATTCCGATTAACGCTTGCACCCTCTGTATTACCGCGGCTGCTGGCACAGAGTTAGCCGGTGCTTATTCTGTCGGTAACGTCAAAACACTAACGTATTAGGTTAATGCCCTTCCTCCCAACTTAAAGTGCTTTACAATCCGAAGACCTTCTTCACACACGCGGCATGGCTGGATCAGGCTTTCGCCCATTGTCCAATATTCCCCACTGCTGCCTCCCGTAGGAGTCTGGACCGTGTCTCAGTTCCAGTGTGACTGATCATCCTCTCAGACCAGTTACGGATCGTCGCCTTGGTGAGCCATTACCCCACCAACTAGCTAATCCGACCTAGGCTCATCTGATAGCGCAAGGCCCGAAGGTCCCCTGCTTTCTCCCGTAGGACGTATGCGGTATTAGCGTCCGTTTCCGAGCGTTATCCCCCACTACCAGGCAGATTCCTAGGCATTACTCACCCGTCCGCCGCTCTCAAGAGGTGCAAGCACCTCTCTACCGCTCGACTTGCATGTGTTAGGCCTGCCGCCAGCGTTCAATCTGAGCCATGATCAAACTCTTCAGTTCAAACATCTTTGGGTTTTGAGAAAACCCTAAACTTGGCTCAGCAATCGTTGGTTACATCTTTGATTTCTCGCGGAGTAACTTGTGATGCTGATAATCTGTTGACTAGCAGTCTGACTCCACAAGCACCCACACGAATTGCTTGATTCAGTTGTTAAAGAGCGGCTGGCTGAGTCTTTCGTCTCAACCGAGGCGCGCATTCTACAGCGCCCCGTGTATCTGTCAAGCGGTTATTTTCAGAAGTTTTCAAAGTTTCCTTTGCAACTTCAACCACTTGCGCTTCCGATCTCTCGTTAGCGGGAGGCGAATTCTACAGCGTTACTCGCTGCTGTCAACACCTCTTTTTCACCGCTTTCGACCGAGAAGATCGAACCGCCGATAGAGCCAAACAACACCGCTCTACCTGCTCCTTCCGGGCCTCGATGAACTGAAGCCCAACACCTTCGAAACCTACTTAACTCATTGAATCTCAAGGAGTTTTCCGTTTCGACTGCGCCGGAAGTGGGGCGAATTATAGACTTCCAGAATCTGCCGTCAACACCTTTTTTCAGCTTTATTCGGATTTCAGCGTAATACGCGCGAAAGCCTTCTTGCCGGCCTGACATACATGAGTAGAACCCAGCACATATATATAGGTGCGATCCACAACCTCACCATCTATACGCACGCCGCCCGAACCCAGGAGATCTCGCGCCACCGCTGCGTTCTTGACCAGGCCTGCTTTATTAAGGACTGCCGCAATCGGCATATCCTCGGCAGCAGTCAACTCGATCTCCGGCAGATCATCCGGCAACTCACCGTCCTTCATGCGATTACCCGCCGCACGATGAGCATTGGCCGCAGCCTCCTCACCGTGGAAACGAGCAACAATCTCTTCGGCCAGCTTGATCTTGATGTCTCGCGGATTGGCCCCCGCCTCGACATCGGCACGGAACGCATTGATCTCATCCATGGATCGGAAGCTCAACAGCTCGAAGTAACGCCACATCAGCACATCAGGAATGGAGACCAGTTTGCTGTACATGACGCCTGGCGCTTCCTGGATACCTACGTAGTTGCCCAGCGACTTGGACATCTTCTTCACGCCATCCAGACCTTCCAGCAATGGCATGGTCAGAATGCACTGCGCCTCCTGACCATAGCCGCGCTGCAACTCACGCCCCATCAACAGGTTGAACTTCTGGTCAGTACCGCCGAGCTCAACGTCCGCGCGCAACGCGACCGAGTCATAACCCTGTACAAGCGGGTAGAGGAACTCATGAATGGCAATTGGCTGATTGGATTTATAGCGCTTGTCGAAATCATCGCGCTCGAGCATACGAGCCACGGTGTATTGAGACGTCAGGCGAATGAAATCCGCCGGCCCCATCTGATCCATCCAAGTGGAGTTGAAAGCCACTTCAGTCCTGGCCGGATCAAGAATCTTGAAAACCTGAGTCTTGTAGGTCTCGGCGTTATCGAGAACCTGCTCACGAGTCAGCGGTGGGCGCGTAGCACTCTTGCCGCTTGGATCACCGATCATCCCGGTGAAGTCACCTATAAGGAAGATGACCTGATGCCCCAGATCCTGGAACTGGCGCAGCTTATTAATAAGCACGGTATGACCCAGGTGCAGATCGGGCGCCGTCGGATCGAAGCCAGCCTTGATACGCAGCGGCTGCCCGCGCTTGAGCTTTTCGATCAGCTCGGACTCGACCAACAGTTCTTCCGCACCACGTTTGATCAGCGCTAGCTGCTCTTCAACCGACTTCATAACAGACCCGTAAGGCTCAGATTCAAAGGGCCCCAACCATACAAGATCGCGCACCAAATACAAGGTTTGCCCGGCGCGCGGACGCCAATCCACAGAACAGAGCGTTCGCGGGCTTGCTTCGCAGGGGTTTTGGTTATATTTTATACAGTTATTTCATCTTCATCATGTCATTCATCTTTTCCAATTCATCTTTTCAAAAGTCAAAATTACTTATGACCACAGAACCGTCTAAAGCGCCACCGCTTTACCCAAAGACCCACCTGCTTGCCGCAAGTGGCATCGCAGCCCTCCTTAGCCTGGCGCTCCTGGTGTTTCCCTCCAGCGATGTTGAAGCCAAAAAGACGACTCTGAGTCTTGAACTGGAAAGCCCTGCTGAACAACTGACACAAGAACAAGACGCCGCCGAAGCCGTTCAAGCCACAAACGAACCGGCCGCCTCTCCTTTTGCGCAGATTGAAAACAGCCCGCAAGACACCGCCGAGGCCGCCACCCAAGTAGAAGCGCCTGTAGCAGAAGAGAAGAAGGGACCAGACCATCGCGAAGTGATTGTTGCCAAGGGCGACACACTTTCCACCCTCTTCGAAAAGGTTGGCCTGCCCTCGACTTCGGTCCATGAAATCCTGGCCAGCGACAAGCAAGCCAAGCAGTTCACTCAACTGCAGCGCGGCCAGAAACTCGAATTCGAACTCAATCCAGACGGACAGCTGACCAACCTGCACACCAAGCTGAGCGACATGGAAAGCATCACCCTGACCAAAAACGACAAGGGTTATGTATTTAACCGCGTCACCGCCAAGCCTACCGTTCGCTCGGCCTACGTTCATGGCGTCATCAACAGCTCATTGTCCCAGTCGGCGGCTCGTGCCGGCCTTTCCCATAGCCTGACCATGGACATGGCCAGTGTATTTGGCTACGACATCGACTTCGCCCAGGACATTCGCCAGGGTGACGAATTCGACATCATCTATGAGCAAAAAGTGGTCAACGGCAAGAGCGTCGGCAACGGTCCGATTCTTTCCGCGCGCTTCACCAACCGCGGCAAGACGTACACCGCAGTGCGCTACACCAACAAGCAAGGCAACAGCAGCTACTACACTGCCGACGGCAACAGCATGCGCAAGGCCTTCATCCGTACACCGGTTGATTTCGCCCGTATCAGCTCGAAGTTCTCCGCCGGTCGCAAGCATCCAATCCTGAACAAGATCCGCGCCCATAAAGGCGTCGACTACGCCGCCCCCCGTGGTACGCCAATCAAGGCTGCTGGCGACGGCAAGGTATTGCTGGCCGGACGTCGTGGCGGTTATGGCAACACCGTGATCATCCAGCACGGCAATACCTATCGCACGCTGTACGGCCATATGCAGGGCTTCGCCAAAGGCGTGAAGACCGGCGGTACTGTCAAGCAAGGGCAGGTGATCGGCTACATCGGCACTACCGGCCTGTCCACCGGCCCACACTTGCATTATGAGTTCCAGGTCAACGGCGTCCACGTCGATCCACTAGGCCAGAAACTGCCGATGGCCGATCCGATCGCCAAGGCCGAGCGCGCGCGCTTCCTGGCCCAAAGCCAACCCCTGATGGCTCGCATGGATCAAGAGAAAGCCACCATGCTGGCCTCGAGCAAGCGTTAAGCATGGCGCTCTATATCGGTGTGATGTCCGGGACCAGCCTGGATGGCTTGGATATCGCACTGATCGAACTGACCCCGGCGATCAAGTTGATCGCCACGCACTACATTCCGATGCCCGCCGTCCTGCGCACCGAATTGCTCGGATTGTGCAGCAGTGGGCCCGATGAAATCGCCCGCTCCGCCATTGCCCAGCAAAGCTGGGCAAAGCTCGCTGCACAGGGTATCCATACCCTGCTCAACGAACAGAAACTCAAGCCTGAAGACATCACGGCGGTCGGCAGCCACGGCCAGACCATCCGCCATGAACCAGCCCGCGGGTTTACCGTACAGATTGGCAATCCGGCCTTGTTGAGTGAGTTGACCGGCATCGCCGTCGTCAGCGATTTCCGCAGCCGCGACGTCGCCGCCGGTGGACAAGGCGCCCCGCTGGTTCCGGCATTTCACGAAGCACTGTTCGGAGAACGAGTCGGTAATCGCGCCGTGCTGAATGTCGGCGGTTTCAGCAATCTCAGCCTGATAGAGCCCGCAAAACCAGTAGCCGGTTTCGACTGTGGCCCAGGCAACGTATTGCTCGATGCCTGGATACACCAACAACGAGGCGAGCATTTCGATCGCGACGGCCAATGGGCTGCCAGCGGGAAGGTCGAACCAGTTTTACTCAAGACACTGCTCAGCGATCCCTTCTTTGTCACCAAGGGTCCGAAAAGTACCGGGCGTGAGGTATTCAACCTGCCTTGGCTGATACAGCATTTGTCGCAGTTGCCAGCCTTCGCCCCGGAAGACGTGCAGGCAACGCTGCTCGAACTGACAGCCCTGACCATCGTCGAATCCCTTCAACATGCCCAGTCCAATACTCAAGAGTTGCTGGTCTGTGGCGGCGGCGCGCACAACCAGACGCTCATGCGGCGCCTGGCTGACTTGCTGCCGGATGCCAAAGTCAGCAGTACGGCGGTGTACGGCGTAGACCCGGATTGGGTTGAAGCCATGGCCTTCGCCTGGCTTGCCCATTGTTGCCTTGAAGGTATTCCCGGCAACCGCCCAAGTGTCACCGGCGCACGCGGGCTACGCGTACTCGGCGCCATCTACCCGGCCTGAATCCAATAATGACGGACACAAAAAAGCCGCAGGGCCCTAAGGCGCTGCGGCTTTTTATTGAAGTACTCAGATCGAGAACGAAGAACCGCACCCACAGGTCGTGGTCGCGTTTGGGTTCTTGATCACGAATCGCGAGCCTTCCAGGCCTTCCTGATAGTCCACCTCGGCACCTGCCAGGTACTGGAAGCTCATCGGATCGACCACCAGGCTGACCCCTTCGCGCTCGACGATGGTGTCGTCGTCGGCCACTTCTTCATCAAAAGTGAAACCGTACTGAAAACCGGAACAACCGCCGCCCGTGACAAACACGCGCAGTTTCAAACGATCATTGCCCTCTTCATCGACCAGGCTCTTCACCTTGTGCGCGGCACCGTGGGTGAATTGCAAAGCCGTGGGGGTGAAGGTTTCGACGCTCATGCTGAATATCTCCCGGCGCTTACGCCGCCATAATGCGTGATGGCAGGCATTATCCGCTTCTCCTAGAAAATCGGTCAACTATTTAGAAGAGCAGCGGCGACTACAAGCCTCAAGCTTGTAGTTGCCAACTGAAAGCGTGTGACTGCCGTTACGGCAACATCCCTGCATGGGACAGCCCCAGGCGCTCATCCAGCCCGAACAGGATGTTCATGTTCTGCACTGCCTGGCCGGACGCGCCCTTGACCAGGTTATCGATGACCGACAACACCACCACCAGATCACCGTCCTGCGGACGATGCACGGCGATCCGGCAAACGTTCGCACCGCGTACGCTGCGGGTTTCCGGATGGCTGCCTGCTGGCATTACGTCGACGAACGGCTCGTTGGCGTAACGCTTTTCAAACAACGCCTGCAGGTCCACCGAACGATCGATGACGGTTGCATAAAGAGTGGAGTGGATACCACGAATCATCGGCGTCAGGTGCGGCACGAAGGTCAGGCCGACCTCCTTGCCCGCGGCCCGACGCAACCCCTGGCGAATTTCCGGCAGGTGACGATGCCCCTTGACCGCGTACGCCTTCATGCTTTCCGACGTTTCGGAGTACAGCGAACCGACACTGGCGCCACGCCCGGCCCCACTGACACCGGACTTGCAGTCGGCAATCAGACGCGAAGCATCGGCAAGACCGGCCTCGAGCAGCGGCAGGAACCCCAGCTGAGTTGCCGTCGGATAGCAACCTGGCACCGCGATCAGTCGGGCCTGCTTGATTTTCTCGCGATTGACTTCCGGCAATCCATAGACTGCCTCGTCGAGCAGATCCGGCGCGCCGTGAGGTTGACCGTACCACTTGGCCCATTCATCGGCGTCCTGCAGGCGGAAGTCCGCCGACAGGTCGATGACCTTGGTCCCGGCGGCCAGCAGTTCACCCGCCAGGGCGTGGGCGACACCGTGGGGCGTGGCGAAGAACACCACATCGCAAGCGCCGAGGGTCTTGATGTCCGGAACACTGAACGCCAGGCCGTCGTAATGACCTCGCAGGTTCGGGTACATGTCGGCGACGGCCAGGCCGGCCTCGGATCGGGAAGTGATGACCACCACCTCAGCTTGCGGATGCTGTGCCAACAGACGCAGCAGTTCGACACCGGTGTACCCCGTGCCGCCGACGATACCGACCTTGACCATAAACCTGCCCTCAACGAACCCACTGGAAAGCCGTCGATGATAGGGGCCGCAGGGCCCGGCGACAACCGCCAAGGTGACGTGCGGACGCTCTAACCTCTACTATCGGGCTACCGTGAATCCTGGGAATAACTAAAAATGCTCTATCTGTGGCTCAAAGCACTTCACATCGTCAGCATGGTCTGCTGGTTCGCCGGCCTGTTCTACCTGCCTCGCCTGTTTGTCTATCACGCCCAAAGCGAGGACAGCGTCAGCAAGGAGCGTTTCAGCGTCATGGAGCGCAAGTTGTATCGCGGCATCATGGGCCCGGCGATGATTGCCACCCTGGTATTCGGCATCTGGCTGCTCAGTCTCAATGCCGGCGCCTACTTCACCCAAGGTGGCTGGATGCACGCCAAGCTGACCCTGGTCGTGCTGCTGATCGGTTACCACCATATGTGCGGCGCCCAGGTAAAACGCTTCGCTCGTGGCGAAAACACCCGCAGCCATGTCTTTTATCGCTGGTTCAATGAAGTGCCGGTCCTGATATTGCTGGCTATCGTAATTCTGGTTGTCGTCCGACCGTTCTAATCTCCAATCAGCGTCCATTATCCGGGGTACTTGCGATGTCGTTGCCCGCTCTGCTTGAACAACGCTTGCGCCTGCCCGTCGTGGCAGCGCCAATGTTCCTGATTTCCAATCCGCAACTGGTGCTGGCCTGCTGCCGTAACGGCATCGTCGGTAGCTTTCCGGCGTTGAACCAGCGCGAAAGCAGTGGCTTCAAGGCCTGGCTGGAGGAAATCGAAGCAGGCCTGGCAACCCTGGAAAATCCGGCACCCTACGCTGTGAACCTGATCGTCCATCACAGCAACCCGCGGCTTCAAGCCGACTTGGCCATCTGCATCGAACACAAGGTGCCGATTGTCATCACCAGCCTTGGCGCGGTGAAGGAGTTGGTGGATGCCGTCCATGCTTATGGCGGACTGGTGTTCCATGATGTGACGACCCGGCGTCATGCCGAGAAAGCCGCCGAAGCCGGTGTCGATGGCTTGATCGCCGTTGCCGCCGGTGCAGGAGGACACGCCGGGACCTGGAGCCCGTTTTCATTGATTGCCGAGATCCGGCAGTTTTTTGATAAGACCTTGCTGCTTGCAGGATGCCTGAACCACGGTCATCAGATTCTGGCCGCACAATTGCTCGGCGCCGATCTGGCCTACTTCGGTACGCGCTTTATCGCTACGAGCGAAAGCCACGCCCCTGACGCTTATAAAGAGATGTTGCTCACATCCAGAGCCGCAGACATCGTGCATACTCCCGCTGTATCCGGAGTGCCGGCCAGTTTCATGCGCCAGAGCCTGGAGAACGCCGGTTTCGATCTGGCCGCTCTGCAGAACAAGGGCGAGGTGGATTTTGGCTCGAAACTCAAACCGCTGAACGATGAAGCCAAGGCCTGGAAAACCGTATGGTCCGCGGGCCAGGGCGTGGGTGAAATCAATGATTTGCCCAGCGTCGATCAGTTGGTGGCACGCCTGGATGAAGAATACCGTCAGGCACATGCCCGGGCGGCGCAGCTTGGCGGGCAATGGCCCCGCTGAAGCAACCCCAAAACAACAGTTACTTAACTTTCAGAGACAAGGATGCCGGGCATGAGCGAAACCCGTTTCAACATCGTATTCGACGGAGGCCTGATGCCGGGCGTCGATACCACCACAGCCAAACTCAACCTCGCCGAACTGTTCAAAAGCGACATCAGCGCCATTGAACGGCTGTTCACCGGGCGCAAGGTTGCCCTTAAAAGCAACCTGTCCCAGAGCGAAGCCCAGCAGTACCTGGAAGCGCTCAACAAGAGCGGAATCGACGCCCGAATCGAAGCCGAACCTGCCGCCCTCCAACTGAGCCTTGGCGAAGTACAGGATTCGCCGCAACAGCCGGGTGGACGCCATCCAGAGTCGATCGTCGACCCCGTCTCGCCGTACGCGCCTCCCCGCGCCGAAGTGGGTGAAGCGCTCGCCGAGTACAGCACGCTAAAACCCTTCAGCTTCGATGGGCGTATCGGGCGTTTGCGCTACCTGGCCTGGACCATGGTGTTGACCCTGGCCATGCTGCCCTTGGTCGGCCTGGGCTTCTGGTTGGCCACGGCCTGGCTGCTGGCTTCCAACTCGATAGCTGCACTGATTGTCGGCGGCCTGCTCGGCGCAGCCGTTGTACTTGCCTTTGCCTTCGTGAGCATCCAGTTCAACGTCCAGCGCCTGCATGACCTCGGCTGGTCGGGGTGGTTGTGGCTGATCAACCTCGTTCCATTCGTGGGCAGCATCTTCCCGTTCATCCTGATCATCGCCCCAGGCAATACCGGTGCAAACCAGTATGGTCCGCCGCCACCGCGCAATACCACGGCAGTCAAACTGCTGGCGTCGCTTTGGCTTGTGATGATCGTCCTGATTTTCCTGGCTACCTTTGCCGGCATCTTCGGAGCCCTCCAGGAGGATTACGACAGCAGCAGCCTGAGCAGCTATGAAAGCAGCGAGTCCAGCAACGAAACCACCGAAGAACCCGCTGTCGAGGCAGCCGAGCCCGCCTCGCCTTCTGTAGACTATGAGGAAGAAGAGGAACAATAAGCGCGCTTCATGCCGGTGACAGCCCAGTCAACTGGCGGCGGGCTGTTGCGATGGAGAACTGCATGACCCGTTACGCACTGATCACTGGCGCTTCCAGCGGCATTGGCCTGGCCATGGCTGAAGCGCTGGCCCGGCGCGGCCGCAACCTGATACTGGTGGCTCGACAGCGTGATCGGCTGGAAAGTATTGCAATCGAACTGACTCAGCGGTTTGGCGTAGAGGTGTTGTTCCGGGCCTGCGACCTGGGAGAACCGCTGAGGCTTTCAGGCTTTCTCCTGGAACTGGAGGAAGGCGAGCGGCAGATTGATCTGCTGGTCAATTGTGCTGGCATCGGCACCAGCGGGCCGTTCCTGGGCCAGGACTGGATGACCGAGCAGGATCTGATCGAAGTCAACATCCTCGCCCTGACACGGCTTTGTCATGCCATCGGTAACAGCATGGCGCTGCTTGGCGGCGGCCAGATCCTCAACGTCGCCTCGACTGCCGCGTTCCGGCCCGGCCCCTGGATGAGTACCTATTACGCCAGCAAGGCCTATGTGCTGCACTTCTCCGAAGCCCTGCGGGTCGAGCTGAAGAAATGCGCGATCAAGGTTTCGGTGCTTTGCCCTGGCCCGACCCGGACCGGCTTCTTTTCCAGGGCGCAGATGGACGAACAGAAACTCATCGACAGCAAGTTGCTGATGAGCCCGGAAGAAGTGGCCCTGTACGCCGTGCGCGCACTGGACCGCAACCGCGCCATCATCATTCCCGGACGCCGCAACCGCTGGCTGGCCGCACTGCCGCGACTGGGGTCGCGATGGCTGGTACGAACCATCGCCGGCATGATCAACAAGGCTTATTGCCCGCGCTGACCCCTTCAAGTTGAATAACCAGGCGCCTCAACCGGAGCCTTCACGCCCCCGACCTCGACGAACCCAACGGAGAAAACAGCTGTGGATACTCTGTTTACCAAGATTATCAACCGGGAAATCCCGGCGAAGATCATTTACGAGGATGACCAGGTATTGGCCTTCCACGACATCGCCCCGCAGGCGCCTGTACATTTTTTGGTCATACCGAAAAAACCGATCCGCACCCTCAATGACCTGACCGAGGAAGACAAAGGCCTGGCTGGACACATTTTGTTCACTGCTCAGCGCCTGGCACTTGAATTGGGCTGTGAAGAAGGTTTTCGCGTGGTGATGAATTGCAATGAACTGGGTGGGCAAACGGTCTATCACATTCATATGCATGTGCTGGGGCAGCGCCAGATGAACTGGCCGCCGGGCTGATACCCCTGACCCAACGCAAATCTTCGGCGGTCGATTGGGTTAAACTGGCCGCTGTGATTTTTCCCGGAGGTAAGCATGACTACCCAACGTCACTACTCGCCGATTGACCGTCTGTTGCTGCAAGCTGATACCGCGATGCGCACGCTGCTGCCCTTCAGTGGCCAGCCGTACCGCCCATCACCGGCTATCGTGCAGCCAGACGCGCAACTGAGTGACGAGCAAACCCGCCACGTCGCCGGACTGATGCGCATCAACCACACCGGCGAAGTCTGTGCCCAGGCGCTGTATCAGGGCCAGGCGCTGACAGCGAAGCTACCGCAAGTGCGTGAGGCAATGGAGCATGCCGCCGAGGAAGAAATCGACCATCTGGTCTGGTGTGAACAACGGATTCGCCAGCTGGGCAGCCATACCAGCGTCCTGAACCCGCTGTTCTATGGGATGTCATTCGGGATCGGCGCCGTTGCCGGGTTGATCAGTGACAAAGTCAGCCTCGGTTTCGTTGCGGCGACCGAGCATCAAGTGTGCAAGCATTTGAATGAACACCTCGAACAACTGCCAGCCGAGGATGAAAAATCCCGGGCGATCCTTGAGCAGATGCGCGTGGATGAGGAACACCACGCCGAGAGTGCGCTTGAGGCCGGTGGCTTCCGTTTTCCGGCCCCGGTGAAGTTCGGCATGAGCCTGCTGGCCAAGGTCATGACCAAAAGCACTTATCGGATTTGACGGCAATTGGGGACTGACTAGCTCATTCCCACGGAAATTAAAAAGGCGACGTCCCCCTAGGGAAGTCGCCTTTTTTCTGTCCGAAAACTTCAATACGGCCCGTCAGCTATCGACTCAACCCAACTCGATGATTTCATAATCGTGGGTGATTTCGACCCCGGCGGCGCCAAGCATGATCGAAGCCGAGCAGTATTTCTCGGCGGACAGCTCAATGGCGCGCTTGACCTGGGCTTCCTTCAGGGCCCGCCCCTTCACCACGAAGTGCATGTGGATCTTGGTAAACACTTTGGGATCTTCAGTGGCGCGCTCTGCCTCCAGGAAAGCTTCGCAGCTTTCGACCGCCTGGCGGGATTTTTTGAGAATGCTGACCACGTCGAAGTTGCTGCAACCGCCCACGCCCAGCAGGAGCATTTCCATCGGCCGAACACCCAGGTTCCGCCCACCGGCCTCTGGCGGGCCGTCCATGACGACCACATGACCACTGCCTGACTCACCGAGGAACATGGCTTCACCAGCCCATTGGATGCGTGCCTTCATCGCCAAGACTCCACTGTTAAAAAAAGGGTCGCCAGCTTAGCACAGCGCTCCGGCATGACCGCTCTGCGTCTTAGGAGACCTGACCTACCAGCACGTAGGTAAATTCTCAAATCAATTAAGGACGCCTCTGTTAAGCTGGCCATACGCCAACTCGCTGGCGCATGGCCAGCTTTTAGCGATAGCCATTCGCGTCTATAAAAAAACCAAATCACTGCGCAGTCTTTCGGGATACAACCATGGTTGCCATTACTCCCACGTTCAAGATCAAGAATCTCGACAAACTCTTGATGCATTGCCAGCGCCGCCGCTATCCAGCCAAACACAACATCATTTGTGCGGGAGATCGTTCCGAGACGCTGTTTTTCATCATCAAGGGGTCGGTCACTATCCTCATAGAAGATGATGACGGTCGGGAAATGATCATCGCCTACCTCAATTCCGGGGATTTTTTCGGCGAGCTGGGGTTATTCGAACAGGCGGGCAAGGAACAGGAACGCAGTGCCTGGGTGCGGACCAAGATTGAATGTGAAGTTGCGGAAATCAGCTACGCAAAATTCCGAGAACTGTCCCTGCAAGACCCAGACATTCTTTACGTTCTCAGCGGACAAATCGCACAGCGCCTGCGCAATACCACCCGCAAGGTCGGCGATCTCGCATTTTTCGATGTCACCGGACGAGTCGCACGCTGCCTGTTGGAACTGTGCAAGCAGCCCGATGCCATGACCCACCCGGACGGCATGCAGATCAAGGTGACCCGCCAAGAGATTGGGCGGATTGTCGGCTGTTCGCGGGAAATGGTCGGTCGCGTTCTCAAGGATCTGGAAGAGCGCAACCTGGTCAGTGTCAAAGGCAAGACCATGGTGGTGTTCGGAACGCGTTAGGCGCCCAGCAGATTGCTCAGCAGCTCCCGGTACAAAGCGTCGAGCCGCTCCAGCGCGTGAGGCGCCGGGAATTTTTCATGCAGGGCAATATGGCTCTCAGCTCGCACTCGCTGCTCCAGGCCGCAAGCCTCATTGAAGCGATTGACTGCCGCGACCATGGACTCGCGCTCGTTCTCCAGCAAAAGCGCGCCATGAACCAGCCCCACCGGACGTTGGCCACCCTTGCTCTGGCGCCAGCGCTGAGCGGTGCCCACCATTTTCCGGCCGTCGAGGTTGACGTTGAAGCGCCCGTCACAAAAAGCCCCTTCCACCTCTCCCAGCGAAGCTACCCCGCCCAACTCGTCCAACAGCTGACAGATGGGATCGCACAACCGGCGATACCCGGTTTCGATACGTCCGTGGTCACCTTCACTGCGCGGTGGTGCGTAGACCAAGGCGATATTGACCGTAGCGGCTGACTGCGGCACCGGTTCGCCGCCCGTTTCGCGCAACAGCACCGGCCAACCGTTGGCGGCCGATACTTCACAGGCGTGTTCAAACCCCGGCAGGCGACTCAAGCGACGCGGCATAACCAGCGCACGGTCGTTGGGCTGCCAGAACAGCAGGCCGAACTCGGCGTCGCCCGCGCAGATGCTGGCCAACAGATCCTGTTCGGCTTGCAGGCCAGCTTCGACGGTGAGGGAAATCACAGGCGACATGGATCAGTCCAGCGTCGAGCCGCTCACCGGCAGACCACGCTCAGGAAAGAACAGTCGCTGCAATTCCGTACCCGGGTTCTCGGCGCGCATGAACGCTTCGCCCACCAGGAACGAGTACACATCGCTGACTTCCATCAGCTCGACATCGGCCCGGTTGAGGATCCCGCTTTCGGTGATGACCAAGCGATCGCGCGGAATGCGCGGCAACAGGTCCAGGGTGGTTTCCAGGCTCACTTCGAAAGTGTGCAGGTTGCGATTGTTCACGCCGACCAGTTTGGTATCGAGGGTTTTCAGGGCTCGCTCCAACTCGTCACCGTCGTGGACTTCCACCAGGACGTCCAGCCCGACGCTTTTGGCAACGGCCGCCAGCTCGGCCATTTTCACGTCGTCCAAGGCGGAAACGATCAACAGTACGCAGTCGGCGCCCAGCGCACGCGCCTCGATGATCTGGTACGGGTCGATCATGAAATCCTTGCGGATCACTGGCAGCTTGCATGCCGCCCGCGCCTGCTTCAGGTAATCGTCGGCCCCTTGGAAAAAGTCGACGTCGGTCAGCACCGAGAGGCAGGTAGCACCGCCCTTCTCGTAGCTTCGCGCGATCTCGGCCGGGACAAAGTGCTCGCGAATCACGCCCTTGCTGGGGGACGCCTTCTTGATTTCGGCAATCACCGCCGGCTGTTTTTTCTTGGCCTGATCGATCAGAGCCTGGGCAAAGCCGCGCGGCGCATCCGCTGAACGCGCCAGGCTTTCCAGCTCGGCCAGACTGACCCGAGCGCTGCGCTCGGCCACTTCCTGGGCCTTGCGAGCCAGAATTTTTTCCAGAACCGTTGGCACGCTCATCCTTCGTTCTCCACTTTGAATACGGCGGTAAATGCACCCAACTCTTCGAGCTTTTCCCTGGCCAGCCCTGTGTGCAGTGCATCATGGGCCAGTTCCACGCCTTGCTTGAGGCTGCTGGCGTGGTCGGCGGCGTACAACGCGGCACCGGCATTGAGCACGATCATCTCGGCGGCTTTCTGGCCATTCTCGGTCTTGCGACGCCCCAGGGCATCACGAATCAGCTCCAGCGACTGGGCCGGGCTGTCGACTGCCAGCCCGTGCAGGCTCTGGCTCTTCATGCCGAGGTCTTCAGGTTCGACCCAATACTCGCTGATCTGATCATTTTTTAGTTCGGCCACGAATGTAGGCGCCGCCAGGCTGAACTCATCCAGCCCATCCTTCGAATGGACCACCAGTACGTGCTTGCTGCCCAGGCGTTGCAAGACTTCAGCCAATGGCCGGCACAACGCCTGGCTGAACACACCGACTACCTGATGTTTCACGCCGGCCGGATTCGTAAGCGGGCCGAGCATGTTGAACAGCGTACGCAGGCCCAGCTCGCGGCGCGGCGCGGCGGCGTGTTTCATGGAGCTGTGATGGTTTTGGGCAAACATGAAGCCGATGCCGACATTATCAATGCAACGGGCCACTTGGATCGGCGTCAGGCTCAGGTAGATACCGGCCGCCTCCAGTACATCGGCGCTGCCACTCTTGCCAGAGACGGCGCGATTGCCGTGTTTGGCCACCGTGCACCCAGCTGCCGCGACGACAAATGCCGAGGCGCTGGAAACGTTGAAAATATTAGCGCCGTCACCACCGGTGCCCGCTACATCCACTACACCGTCCAGCGTCTTGAGTTCGACCTTGTCCGCCAGCTCACGCATCGCCGAAACCGCACCCACGATTTCATCGATGCTCTCACTCTTCATGCGCATGGCCATCATGAACGCGCCGATCTGCGCATCCGAGCATTGGCCGGTCATGATTTCGCGCATCACGTCGCGCATCTCGTCGGTGCTCAGGTCGAGATGGCCGACGATACGGCTCAGGGCTGTCTTGATATCCATGAAAAGTCCTTAGCGCGTGCCGCCGGTTTGTTTGAGAAAGTTGGCGAACAGTTCGTGGCCCTGTTCGGTGAGAATAGACTCGGGATGAAATTGCACACCCTCGATATTCAGCGTCTTGTGGCGCAGCCCCATGATTTCATCGACCGAGCCATCTTCAAACTGGGTCCAGGCGGTCAATTCCAGACAGTCGGGCAGAGTTTCGCGCTTGACCACCAGGGAATGGTAGCGGGTTACGGTAAGCGGATGATTCAGCCCCTCGAACACGCCCTTGTCCTCGTGGAATACCGGGCTAGTCTTACCGTGCATGACTTGTCGGGCACGCACCACGTCGCCGCCGAACGCCTGGCCGATCGACTGATGTCCCAGGCAAACACCGAGGATCGGCAGCTTGCCGGCGAAATACTTGATGGCGTCGATGGAAATGCCCGCTTCGGTCGGCGTGCACGGGCCGGGCGAAACCACGATTCGCTCAGGCTTGAGGGCTTCGATTTCGGCGATGGTCAATTCGTCGTTGCGCACGACCTTGACCTCGGAGCCCAGCTCGCCGAGGTACTGCACAACGTTGTAGGTAAAAGAGTCGTAGTTATCGATCATCAGCAACATGGCGTAAGCAACCTATTGAATTCACTGACTTTAAATACAGCCTTCAGAGAGAGACCCGCACGCTGCTGCGCTTGGCGAGGCAAGTGATGCCCCTGCGAAGCGGCTCTACGAGCGGGTAAAGAAGGCAAATCGGTACAGGTCCGGCGAGGCCGGCGGAGAATGTTCAGGCGCGCCAACGCCAGCGGGCGTGAGCCTTGATCATTTGATCCAGAAGTTTGCTGACAATCGACACAGGGAAAGTCTCGTTCATACGTCCCGGCACAGTAGCTTAGCTGGGCGGAGCACGCAATATGAGCGATCCCGAAGGGCTTTGAAACAATCGCGACGTTCAAGATGGATGGCAAAATGCCGGAAGTTTTTGGTACTGTCGTTTCGTTTTCTAACAAAAATAAGATAAAAACGGACTTCCTCATGATCAAAAAAACGCTGTTCGTACCGATTGCCGGTTGCCTGCTGGCGATGGCCTGCGCCCAGGCGAGCGCCGCCCCCAACCCTTATTCCAAGTTCATCGTGTTCGGCGACAGCCTCAACGACGCTGGCCAGTTTGCCGACCCGAATGGTCCACCCGGCTCGACCGAGCGTTATACCAACCGAACCGGTCCGATCTACACCGACGGCAGCGGCGAGGCCTACTCCGCCAACTCCACCCAGTTGCTCGGTGGGCGCCTGGGTTATTCCGCCGACGAGACCGCCGCTTCCACTTCGGCGGTCCGCGCCAGCGAGGGGCTGGCGGACGGCAACAACTGGGCAGTGGGCGGTTATCGTACCGACCAGATCCTCGAATCGATTACTGGCGTGTCCGACACCGGCGAGCGCAGCCGTCCCGGCTACTTGCAGTCCAATGGCCTGCGCGCCGATCCGAATGCGCTGTATTACATTTCCGGTGGTGGCAACGACTTCCTACAAGGTCGGGTGCTGACCCCCGAACAAGCGAACGCCGCCGCGGACCGCCTGGCCGACAGCGTCCAAGTGCTGCAAACGGCCGGCGCGCGCTATGTGATGGTCTGGTTGTTGCCCGACCTGGGCCTGACCCCGGCCCTCAACGGCGGTCCTTTGCAAGACGCCTTTTCGCAACTGGGCAACCAGTTCAACCAACAACTGATCACACGACTGCAAGGCATCGACGCTGAAATCATTCCATTGAACATTCCGCTTCTGCTGAAGGAAAGCTTCGCCGACCCAGCAAGATTCGGCCTCGCCACCGGTGAGAATCTCACCGCGACCTGCTTCAGCGGCAACGGCTGCACGGAAAACCCCACCTACGGCATCAACAGCGCCACGCCTGATCCCACCAAGCTGATCTACAACGACGCGGTCCATCCGACCGAAACCGGGCAAAAACTGATCGCCGACTACGCCTATTCCCTGCTCGCGGCACCATGGGAGCTGACGCTGTTGCCGGAAATGGCCCACTCGACCCTACGCGCCCATCAGGACGAGTTGCGCAGCCAATGGCAATCGGACTGGGAGAACTGGCAGGCCGTCGGCCAATGGCGAGCCATCGTCGCAGGCGGCGGCCAGCATCTGGACCTGGACAGCCAGAGCGGCGGCGCCAGCGCCGACGGCAGCGGCTACAGCCTGAACATCGGCGGTAGCTATCGCCTCAACGACGCGTGGCGCGTGGGTGTCGCCGCCGGTTTCTATCGCCAGGACATGGAAGCAGGCCATAACGACTCGGACTACAAGCTCAACAGCTACCTGGCGACCGCTTTCGCCCAGTTCCAGCAAAACCGCTGGTGGGCCGATGCAGCGCTGACCGGCGGCAAGCTCGACTATGACAACCTGGAGCGCAAGTTCGACCTGGGCGTCAACGAAGCGCAGGAGAAAGGCGACACGGACGGCCATCTATGGGCATTCAGCACGCGGGTGGGCTACGACATCGCCCAGCCGGGCAGCGAATGGCACCTCTCGCCGTTTGTCAGCGCTGATTATGCGAAGGTGGAAGTCGACGGCTATTCGGAAAAGAGCAGCCGCTCCACAGCCCTGACCTTCGACGACCAGACCCGCGATTCGAAACGCCTGGGCATTGGCTTGCAGGGTAAATACAACATCACCCGCCAGACCCAGGTGTTTGGCGAATATGCCCACGAACGCGAGTACGAAGACGACACGCAAAAGGTCAACATCGCTCTCAACAGCCTGCCGGCCAACGACTTCACACTGGAAGGCTATACGCCACAGAGCCACCTCAATCGCCTGAGCCTGGGGGTCAGCCACAAGTTGACCAACGACTTGGCGCTACGGGGTGGCTATACACTGCGCAAGGATGATGACATGACCCAACAAGGGGTAAGCCTGGGGGTCAGCCTGGATTTCTGAGCGAGAAAACCTGTGGGAGCGAACTTGCTCGCGATAGCGGACTGTCAGTCGACCTATGGGTTGAATATGACGGCCTCATCGCGAGCAAGCTCGCTCCCACATGTTGATCGAGTTGCCTGAACGAACTGTGGCGAGGGAACTTGCTCCCTCGCTACAGTTGTTTGTTCGAGGGCTTCAGTCGTTCGAGGTCTGCTCGGCAAGCGCCACGGCGCGGAACATGGCCCGGCGCTTGTTCAGGGTTTCTTCCCACTCCAGCGCCGGCACCGAGTCGGCGACGATACCGCCGCCGGCCTGTACGTGCAGTTCACCGTTCTTGATGACGGCGGTGCGAATGGCAATGGCGGTGTCCATATTGCCGTTCCAGGCGAAGTAACCCACGGCCCCGCCGTACACGCCCCGCTTGACCGGCTCCAGTTCGTCGATGATTTCCATCGCGCGGATTTTCGGCGCGCCAGACAAGGTGCCCGCCGGCAGGATCGCCCGCAAGGCATCCATCGCCGTCAGCCCGGCCTTCAACTGGCCGGTGACGTTGGAAACGATGTGCATCACGTTGGAGTAGCGCTCGATGACCATCTTCTCGGTGAGCTTCACCGAGCCGATTTCCGAGACCCGCCCGGTGTCGTTGCGCCCCAGGTCAATCAGCATCAAGTGCTCGGCGATTTCCTTGTCGTCTGACAGCAGGTCCTCTTCCAAGGCCCGGTCAGCTTCCTCCGTGGCGCCACGGGGACGAGTGCCGGCGATCGGCCGCACCGTGATCAGGTTGTCTTCGACCCGCACCAGCACTTCCGGCGAACTGCCCACGACATGGAAGTCGCCGAAGTTGAAGAAATACATGTAGGGCGTCGGGTTGAAACAGCGCAGCGCCCGATAGAGATCGATGGGCGCTGCCTTGAAGTCGATGGACATCCGTTGCGACGGCACGACCTGCATGCAGTCACCGGCGAGGATGTACTCCTTGATGGTATCGACGGCCCGTTCGTAATCGTCCTGGGTGAAACTGGAACGAAACACCGGATCGGCCGCCGACTGCTTGCTGAAGTCCAGGCCAGGACGCGGAGCGATCGGCTGACGCAACTTTTCCAACAGTGCTTGCAGGCTTTGTTGACCTTGCTCGTAGGCATCTTCCTGGGACGGATCGGCCAGGACGATGGCGTGCATCTTGCCGGCAAGGTTGTCGAAAACGACGACCGCGTCGGACACCATCAGCAAAATATCCGGCACGCCCAGCGGATCGGGGTTCGGGCAGGTGCCCAGGCGTTTTTCCACGTAGCGCACGCAGTCGTAGCCGAAATAACCCACCAGGCCACCGTTGAAACGCGGCAGGCCGGGGATGGTCGGTACGTTGTAGCGGGCCTTGAAGGTTTCGACGAACGCCAGCGGGTCTTCGACTTCGAGGCTTTCGATTTCGACACCGTCGTGGGTCACGCTGACGCGATGGTCATGGACCCGCAGCACCGTGCGGCACGGCAAGCCGATGATGGAATAACGGCCCCATTTTTCGCCGCCCTGTACCGATTCGAGCAAGTAGGAGTTGGGCTGGTCGGCCAACTTGAGGTAGATCGACAGCGGCGTGTCGAAGTCGGCCAGGGTTTCACAGGCAAGGGGGATGCGGTTGTAGCCGGCAGCGGCTAGACGCAGGAATTCTTCGCGGATCATGGGGTGCCTCGTGGCAAGAGGAGCTGACAGTCAGGTATGCAAACGCGCCGGATAACCGGCCAGGATCATGTCAGGTGCGCCAACGCCAGCGGGCCAGGGCCTTCATGACTTTCATCCAGAGTTTGCGAGTGACCACCACGATGGCGTTTCCAGAAGAGGATTGAACAGCGTCGGGCAACGTTATCTCAGCGGCCGGGTCCAGGCAACCGGGAATTAACAGGCGCAAATCGTCAATCACCAGCGTCGGAAACTCTTCGGCGATTGGCCGGCCGTGGTTGTAGCCGTAACTCAGTGCCACGCACTTGACCCCTGCCGCCTTGGCCGCCAGCACGTCACTGCGCGAGTCGCCGACGAACAAGGATTGAGAGGCCGGGATGTTGGCCATTTTCATCACGAAAAACAGCGCGGCCGGATCCGGTTTTTTCTGCGGCAAGGTATCGCCACCGATGATCCAGCGAAAATAGCGGCCGATTTTCATCTGGTCCAGCAACGGCGCAACGAAGCGCTCCGGCTTGTTGGTAATCAGGGCCATTTCCACGCCCTGCTTTTGCAGCCACTTGAGGGTGGAACGCACGCCGGGGTAGACCACCGTCAGCTGGTGATTGTCTTCGTAGGCTTCATTGAACAACTCCAGCGCCCGCTCGACCTCGGCATCATCGACACCTTGGGCGTCGATGTCATTGGCCAGGGCCCGGCGCACCAGCATCGGCGCGCCATTGCCGACCCAGTGGCGCACCGAATCGAGGCCGGCAGGCGGGCGTCCAAGCTTGAGCAGCATCGTGTCCACCGCCGCCGCGAGGTCCGGGACCGAATCGACCAATGTGCCATCAAGGTCGAACATCACCAGACGCGGCAAACTGCCGGGGAACAGCTGCTCGAAGCCGCTCATGGGCGCGCCAGGGCCAGTTCGGCGCGCATTTGTGCAATCACCTCTTCGTAGTTCGGTGCGTTGAAGATCGCCGAACCCGCGACGAACGTATCGGCGCCGGCCGCGGCGATTTCACGGATATTCTTCACGTTCACGCCACCGTCGATTTCCAGGCGAATATCACGGCCCGAGGCATCGATCAGCGCACGGGCTTCGCGCAGCTTGTCGAGCGTGCCCGGGATGAACTTCTGCCCACCGAAGCCTGGGTTGACGCTCATCAGCAGGATCATGTCGACCTTGTCCATCACGTACTTGAGCACGTCCAGGGGCGTTGCCGGGTTGAACACCAGGCCGGCCTTGCAACCGCCTTCGCGGATCAACTGCAGGGAACGGTCGATGTGCTGCGTGGCTTCAGGGTGGAAAGTGATGTAGGTAGCGCCGGCTTCGATGAAGTCACCGACGATGCGGTCCACCGGGCTGACCATCAGGTGCGCATCGATCGGCGCGGTGACGCCGTACTTGCGCAGCGCCGCGCAAACCATCGGGCCGATGGTCAGGTTGGGCACGTAGTGGTTGTCCATGACATCGAAGTGCACGATGTCGGCCCCGGCGGCCAGAACGTTGTCCACTTCCTCGCCCAGGCGGGCGAAGTCGGCAGAGAGAATCGACGGAGCAATAGCGAAGGGCTGCATGACGCACCTGTTTTGAGCGAAATCACGATGGCGCGCATTGTATACCTCAAGATTTGGCGCGCCCACCGTGGCAATCGATCAATACGCCGCGCGGTAGATCTTCTCGATATCGGCGGCGCTCAGTTTGCGTGGATTGTTGCGCATTAGCCGTTCTATTCCCGCCGCTTCCACCGCCATGGACGGAATCACGTCCTCGGTCACGCCCAGGCTGCTGAGGCCCTTGGGTATTTCCACGGCGGCGCACAACGCAACCATGGCCTCCACGGCTTCGTCGGCCGCTTCAAGATCGCTCAGGTGAGCGGTCTTGAGGCCCATGGCCTCGGCGATGTCACGCATGCGCTCGACACAGGCCATCTTGTTCCAGGTCATGACGTACGGCAGCAACAAAGCATTGGCGACGCCGTGGGACACGTGAAAACGCCCGCCCAACGGATAGGCCATCGCATGCACCGCCCCGACCCCGGCATTGCCGAACGCCATGCCGGCCATCAGGCTGGCCGTGGCCATGTCTTCCCGGGCTTGCAGGTGAGCCGGGTTGGCATAGGCCTTGGGCAGCGCGCGGCTGATCAGCTTGATTGCGCCGATGGCCAGGGCATCGGTGATGGGCGAAGCATTGAGCGACAGGTAGGCCTCGATGGCGTGTGCCAGCGCATCAACGCCACTGGCAGCCGTGACGCCGCGCGGGCAGGTGAGGGTCATTTGCGGACTGACCAGCGCCACATCCGGCAACAGATAATCGCTGACGATACCTTTTTTCAGCTGCGCAGCCTTGTCGGAGAGAATCGCCACGTTGGTGACTTCCGAACCAGTACCGGCCGTGGTGGGGATGGCAATCATGGGCGGGCCTTTGCGCGGCACCTGATCGACACCGAACATATCCTGCAGCTCGCCGTGGTAACCGGCATAGACGCCCACGCACTTGGCAATGTCGATGGCACTGCCACCACCGAGACCGATCAGGCCATCATGACCACCGTCGCGATAGGCTTGCATGCAGTCCTCGACAATGGCGATTTCCGGGTCCGGCATGACCCGGTCGAAAATTTCGTAGTCCCGTCCGCCCAGATGTTGCAGGGCCAGTTCCACGGTGCCGGACTTGACCAACGCCGCATCGGTCACGATCAGCGGGTTGTCGACGTCCAGGCGCGTCAACTCCGCGGCCAGTTGCTCGATGGCAGCGGCGCCGGTGATCAGTTTATGGGCGATTTTGAATGAGGAAAGACTCATGTGCGCGGCCTCTTATTCGAGTATGAGCTGGCACAAGGATAGCTCGGTATTGAGGGTTGTCTGCCATTCAGCGCATGAATACACCTCAGCCCCCCTGTGGGAGCGAGCTTGCTCGCGATGAGGCCATCACATCCAACATTGATGCTGGCTGACACACCGCTATCGCGAGCAAGCTCGCTCCCACACTGGTTTTGCATGGGTCGTCAGACTTGGGTCGTACGCAGCTTCTCGCTACGCCCACGCAACCACTCCAGGGTCAGCAACAGGATCACCGAGAAGGCAATCAGCAGCGTCGCCGCCGCCGCGATGGTGGGGCTGAGGTTTTCGCGAATGCCACTGAACATCTGCCGTGGCAAGGTTGCCTGCTCGGGGCCGGCCAGGAACAGGGTCACCACCACTTCATCGAACGACGTCGCGAAAGCGAACAGTGCCCCGGAGATCACGCCCGGGGCGATCAACGGCAGCGTCACCCGACGAAACGCCGTCAGTGGCGAAGCCCCAAGGCTGGCAGCGGCCCGAACCAGGTTGTGGTTGAACCCCTGCAGGGTCGCCGACACAGTGATGATCACGAACGGTACACCCAGCACGGCGTGGACCACGATCAGCGAGAAGAAGCTGTTGCCCAACCCCAGCGGTGCGAAAAACAGGTAACTGGCCACGCCAATGATCACCACAGGCACCACCATCGGCGAAATCACCAGGGCCATCACCAACGCCTTGCCTGGGAAGTCACCCCGGGTCAGGCCGATGGCCGCGAGCGTGCCGAAGACCATCGCCAGCAACGTCGCCGCCGGGGCGACGATGATGCTGTTTTTCAGCGCTCGCATCCATTCGGCCGAGGCGAAGAAATCGTGGTACCACTGCAGCGAAAAGCCCTGCAACGGGTAGACCAGGAAGCTGCCGGAGTTGAACGACAGTGGAATGATCACCAGCACCGGCAGGATCAGGAACAACAGAATCAGCCCGCAGAGTGTGCGCAAGCAGTAGAACCACACCCGCTCGACGGGGGACATGTAAGGACTCACCATTTTCGATCTCCCCTTAGCTCAGGCGCAGGCGACTGGCGCCCACCAGCCAGCTGTAAATCAGATAAAGCACGATGGTCGCCAGCAACAGCAGCCCGCCGAGCGCCGTGGCCATGCCCCAGTTGATGCTGGTGTTGGTGTAGAACGCGACGAAGTAGCTGACCATCTGATCGTTCGGGCTGCCCAGCAGCGCCGGCGTGATGTAGTAGCCGATGGCAAGGATGAACACCAACAGGCAACCGGCACCGACCCCGGCATAGGTCTGCGGGAAGTACACCCGCCAGAAACTGGCGAACGGGTGGCAGCCCAGGGAAATCGCCGCACGCATATAGGTTGGCGAGATGCCCTTCATCACGCTGTAGATCGGCAGGATCATGAACGGCAGCAGGATGTGGACCATGGAGATGTATACGCCGGTGCGGTTGAACACCAGCTCCAGGGGCTTATCGATGACGCCCATGGCCATCAGCGCACTGTTGATCAGGCCACCGGACTGCAGCAACACGATCCATGCGGCGACGCGTACCAGGATCGAGGTCCAGAACGGCAGCAGCACCAGGATCATCAGCAGGTTGCTCTGGCGCGATGGCAGGTTCGCCAGCAGGTAGGCCAACGGATAGGCCAGCACTAGGCAGATCGCGGTGATCACCAGGCCCATCCAGAAGGTACGGGCAAAGATGTCGAGGTAGATCGCCTGGTCAGGGGTGGCCGTGGCCAGTTCGCCGAGGTCATCGATGCGGTGATCGACGGCCGCCAGCAGGTAATATGGGGTGACGTTGCTGGTGTTGCGGCGGATCACCTGCCAGTACGCTGGGTCCCCCCAACGCTCATCGAGGTTTTCCAAGGCTTCTTTATAGGAAGCCGGCTCGGTGGCAAACGGCAACGCCCGAGCGGTCTTGGTCAGCAGGCTGCGATAGCCGGCCAGTTCCATGTTCAGGCGCTTGGACAAGTCGCCCAGGGTCTGATTCTTGCGGGCGTCGGCCAGGTCTTCGCTGGCAGCCTTGTACACTGGCTCGCCCGGCAAACCACGTCCGTCCCAGGCAGCGACGGCGGCGACAGTGCGCGGCATCGCGCTCACCACTTCCGGGTTGCTGACGCTTTTGAACAGCAGCGCCACGATCGGTACCAGGAACACCAGCAACAGAAACAGCACCAGCGGCGCGATCAAGGCCTGGGCCTTCCAGCGGTTGATCCGCTCGGCGTGCTTGAGCCGTTGCTTGAGGGTGGGGCTGGTGCCCGCGTTCAGTGGAACGGCGATGGCCATGGCGAACTCCGCAAATCTTTTTGATCGTTACAGGGGCGGCGGGCCGCCTCTGTTCTTTTGAAACACCCGGGTCGATGAAAGAACCTGTGGGAGCGAGCTTGCTCGCGATGGCTGCGGCACATTCAAGATTGATGTGCCTGACAGACCGCTATCGCGAGCAAGCTCGCTCCCACATGGATCTCATCCGGTTTCAGACCGTCGGGGTTACTTCGCAGCCCAGGAGTTGAAGCGCTGCTCCAGTTGCTCACCGTTGTCAGCCCAGAAGCTGACGTCGATCTGCACCTGGTTGGCGATGTTTTCCGGGGTGGTCGGCATGTCCTTCAGGACATCCTTGGCCAGCAACGGTACAGCCTGGGTGTTGGCCGGACCGTAGGCGATGTTTTCCGAGTAGGTCTTCTGCTGCTGCGGCGCCACCGAGAAGGCGATGAATTTCTTCGCAGCTTCGGCGCGGGTCTTGTCCAGGCCGCGTGGGATGGCCCAAGCGTCGAAGTCGTAGATGCCGCCGTTCCACACCACTTTCAGGTTGCTTTCTTTCTGTACCGCGGCGATCCGGCCGTTGTAGGCCGAGCTCATGACCACGTCACCTGAGGCCAGGTACTGCGGCGGCTGGGCACCGGCTTCCCACCACTGGATGTTCGGCTTGAGCTCATCGAGCTTCTTGAAGGCGCGATCCTGGCCATCTTTGCCAGCCAGCACTTTGTAGACGTCTTTCGGCGCTACGCCATCAGCCATCAAGGCGAATTCCAGGGTGTACTTGGCGCCCTTGCGCAGGCCGCGTTTGCCCGGGAATTGCTTGGTGTCCCAGAAGTCCGCCCAGCTGGTCGGCGCGGTCTTCAGTTTGTCGGCGTTGTAGGCCAGCACGGTCGACCACACGAAGAAGCCCACGCCGCAAGGCTGGATGGCGCCCTTGACGTAGTCTTCGCTCTTGCCGAACAGCTTCGGATCGAGTTGTTCGAACATGTCTTCGTCACAACCACGGGACAGTTCCGGGGACTCGACTTCTACCAAATCCCAGGAAACGCTCTTGGTATCGACCATGGCCTTGACCTTGGCCATTTCGCCGTTGTACTCGCCAGCCACGATCTTGCCATTGCCGGCCGCTTCCCACGGTGCGTAGAAGGCTTTGACCTGAGCCGCCTTGTTCGCCCCGCCGAAAGACACCACGGTCAGGTCCGGGCCCGCCGCCATCGCGCTTGCCGCACCCATCATGCCCAGTGTCAGGGCTGTGAACTTCAGGGATCTCAACATTTATTGTTCTCTCCACGTGCAGGGTTGGTGTTGGTACAGCAGGGGGCGATCAATTCGCCTCTAGAAGGGGATCGAGCGCACGCACATGCTCGACTTGCCAGCCAAGCGGAACCACGTCCCCGACGGCGAGCGCGGGATCGAGCTCGGCAATCGGCTGTTTCACGAAGAAGTCGGTCTTGCCGCAGACTTCCAGGCGAACCCGGACGTGGTCGCCCAGATAGATGAATTCCGCCACCCTCCCTGAGAAGCGGTTGACACATTGTTCGCTGACGCCGTTGAGGCTCACCCGTTCCGGACGGATCGACAGGGTCACCGGCTCGCCGGGCTGGCCGACGTTCACCGCCAGGGCCTCGACCTTCTCGCCACGCCCCAGCTCCACCAGGCAACGGTCGCCGGTGTGACTGTGCAGACGACCGTTGAGACGGTTGTTTTCGCCGATGAAGTTGGCGACGAAGGTGTTTTTCGGCTCTTCATACAGTGTGCGCGGTGGGGCGATCTGCTGGATCTCGCCCTGGTGGAATACCGCCACGCGGTCGGACATGGTCAGGGCTTCGCCCTGGTCGTGAGTCACGTAGACCACCGTCACGCCCAGGCGCTGGTGCAGGTGTTTGATTTCCATCTGCATGTGCTCGCGCAATTGCTTGTCCAGCGCACCCAGGGGTTCGTCCATCAGCACCAATTGCGGCTCGAACACCAGCGCCCGGGCCAAGGCCACCCGTTGTTGCTGGCCGCCGGACAATTGCGCCGGGTAGCGTTGGGCGAAGCTGTCCAGCTGGACCATGCTCAAGACGCGCTTGACCCGATCACTCACGTCGCTCTTGTTCAGGCCACGCACCGTCAGCGGGAACGCCAGGTTCTCGGCGACGGTCATGTGCGGGAACAAGGCGTAGTTCTGGAACACCATGCCGATGTCGCGCTTGTGCGGCGGCACATTGTTGATCGAGCGCCCGGCCAGCAGGATCTCGCCGGCGGTGGGGGTTTCAAACCCGGCGAGCATCATCAGGCTGGTGGTCTTGCCGGAGCCGGAAGGCCCGAGCAGGGTCAGGAACTCGCCTTTGCGAATATCCAGGTTGAGGTCTTTGACGATCAGGTTCTCGCCGTCGTAGCTCTTTTGCACACCACGAAAGCTGACCAGCACATCACTGGCCCCCGCGCTTGAATCGACCTGGCTCATACCCGCACCTTTTGTTTTGATGACTGCTTGTGAGTCAAGCCTAGTGGAGCCTGGGGCCTGCGCAAATCGGGACGCAGGAGAGAATCACCTCAGCCGGATGGAAGAGTCGGGGTAGGGATTGCCCTACAGGGATGGCGGGATTGGGTAAATGCAGTGGCGCGTTTTAAGCGGCAAGCAGCAAGTAGGGGCAAAAAGCGCTGTTGGGGCGTGTCGCAAATGGATATGCCAACACGAAACCCTGTGGGAGCGAGCTTGCTCGCGATAGCGGAGTGTCAGCCAACATCAATACTGAATGTGCTGCCGCCATCGCGAGCAAGCTCGCTCCCACAGCGGGAGTGGTGAAGCTCAGAGCAACTTGTGCTCCATCGCATATTTCACCAGCTCCGCCAACGAAGTGATGTTGAGCTTCTGCATCAGCCGTGCCTTGTGGGTGCTGATGGTCTTGCTGCTCAGGGCCAGTTGCTGGGCGATATCGTTGACGTTGGCGCCCTGGGCCAGGCGTTCGAAGACTGAGAATTCACGCTCGGACAGCAGCGAGTGCAGCGGTCGTGCGTCGGTCAGGCCGACTTCGAAGACCATGCGGTCGGCCAGGTCCGGGTCGATATAGCGTCCGCCGGCGGCGACCTTGCGAATCGCCATGAGCAGCAGGGCCGGATCACTGTCCTTGGTCGCGTAGCCGGCGGCACCGACTTTCAGGGCGCGGGCAGCCATTTGCGCTTCGTCATGCATCGACAGCACCAGGATGGCCGGCGGATTGTTCAGCGCCCGGATCCGTGGGATCGCCTCCAGGCCGTTGACGCCGGGCATGGAGATATCCAGCAGCACTACTTCGCAGGGCACATGCCGCAAGGTTTCGAGCAACTGCTCACCATTGCTCGCCTCCCCTACCACCACCAGATCCTTGGCCAGGCCGATCAGCTGCTTGATGCCTTCACGGACGATGGTGTGGTCTTCGGCTACCAGTACACGGATCACATTGTTCTCCAGATTCAGGATCTCATCGCGAGCAAGCTCGCTCCCACAGGGTGTATGTGTACATCTGAATCAATGTGGGAGCGAGCTTGCTCGCGATTGGGCCCGTCCAGGCAACCCACCCCATCAGGCCTCACGCAACGGCACCCGCACCGACAGGGTCGTCCCCTCCCCCGGCTCACTCTCCAGGGTCAACTGCCCGCCCATGATCAATACCCGTTCACGCATGCCGACCAGGCCAAAGGAGGTTGGCCGACCCGTATCGGCAATAAATCCTACACCGTCGTCGCTGACGGTCAGGCACAATTCGTCGCCCTCCTGAACCAGCGTCAGCTCTACAGTATGCGCTTGGGCATGGCGCATCACGTTGGTCAGCGCTTCCTGGAGAATCCGGAACAGGCCAATGGCCTTGGCGTCGCTCAGGGCCGGCAGGTTGTCCGGCACCTGCACCAGGCATGGGATCTGCGTACGCGCCTCGAAACGCCGAGCCTGCCATTCGATGGCCGAGGCAATGCCAGCATCCAGGATCGGCGGGCGCAGCGCCGTCGCCACGTCCCGCACCAGCTGGAACAACTGGGCAATCAGGCGCTTCATGCTATTAAGCCGCTCATGCAGGCCCGGGTCGAGTTGCGCGTAGGCCAATTCACACATGGATGTTTCTAGCTTCAACACCGTCAGCATCTGGCCCAACTCGTCGTGGACCTCCCGGGCAATGCGCGCCTTTTCCTCTTCCCGCACGCTTTCCAGGTGCGCCGACAACTCGCGCAACTGTTCCCGGGAGCTGGCCAGCTCCAGTTCGATGCGCTTGCTTTCGGTGATGTCCCAGACGATTCCGTCCCAGACGTAGGCGCCATCTTCGAGACGACGGGTGATCGCCTTGATCTCGGCCCAGCGCTCCAAGCCTTCACGGGTCAGGATGCGGCCCTGCCATGACCAGTCACTGTCGGTGTCCAGCGCCTGGTCCTGAGTGCGGTGGTAATCGGCCTTGTCCTGCGGGTGCACCAGGCTGCGCAGCCCGGTGTCGCTGCGGGCCAGGGTTGCAGGGGAATAACCCACCAGGCTTTCGCTGCCTTCGCTGATGTAGGCAAAGTCGATCTGGCCACTCACCGGCGCCCGCTCCAGGCGAAAGACCAGACCCGGCACGTTGGCGGCGATGCCTTGCAACCGCGCTTCGCTTTCGCGTAGCGCCGCCAGCGCACGTCGGCGTTCGGTCACGTCGTTGAGATAGACCACCAGGTATTCGGCGTCGCGAAAACGCAGGAAGCTCAGGGAAACGTCAGCCGGCAAGATGCTGCCATCGGCTCGCACGCATTCGGTTTCGAAACTCTGCGGCCCATCTTCACTGGCCCGGGCACGCTTCCACAGGTTCAGCCAGCGATCCATGTGCAAGCCCGGCTCGAAGTCGATCAACGGGCGGTCGATGATGGCGCCCGAGGCATAACCGAGCATGGTTTCAGCCGCTCGGTTGGCATAACGCACGTGGCTGTCCCAATTGACCCAGAGGATGCCGACCGTACTTTGATCGATGGAAAACTGCGTCAGGCGCAAGGCTTCTTCGCTGGCAGTACGCTGGGCGATGTCCTCCCTCGCGGCACGCAGACGACGCTCCAGCGCGCGTTGCTGGCGGCGCTGCCAGAACACGATGGCGACGCTGCTGAGCAGCAGGGCCAGAATCAATAGGGTCAAGTTCTGCCAGAAGCCCGGGGTCTCGGTCAGACGTGGATATTTTGGCTTGAGCCAACGGCTGTGCAGTTGCTCCAGCTCCTTGGCCGGGATCGCCTGCAAACCGCTGTCGATGATTTCGGCCAGTTCCGGCCAGTCCCGGCGCGTGGCAACCCGCAGCAACTGCGGCAGGCCGATGTCGCCCACCACCGCCAGCTCGGCGAATTCGGGCTCGACCATCAACCGCCCGAGCTGTGCCTCATCGACCACCGCGTATCGGGCCTGCTGGGTCAACAGCAATTGCAGGGCCTCGCGCTCCATCGGCACACCTTGCAGATTCAGCGTCGGGTAGTTGCTGCGCAGGTAATCGGCCGTCGCGCTGGGCATGCGCACCGCGACCCGAGCCTGGCTGTCGAGTTTCTCCAACTCCACCCCTTCGGCGCCCTTCTGCGCGCCGACGATCAGTTGCGGCACGCGCATATAGGGATCGGAAAACTGCCAGAGCTTGAGCCCGCCCGGGGATTGGGTCAGGCCCGGAGCAACGTCCACCTCACCGGCACGCACCGCTGCTTCCAGTTGTGCCAGGTCCTGGAAATTGCGCCAGGTGAGCTCGACGTTCAACGCCTTGCCCAGCCATTGCATCAACTCGACGTTAGTGCCGGACAAACGCTGCAGGCGCCGGTCGTATTGGGCATAGGGCGCCTGCAATACCAGGCCGACCCGCCATTGCGGATGTTGCACCAACCACTGGCGCTGGCCTGCATTCAATTGCACCCCATGCGCCGACGGCGCGGGCGCGGCCCACGCCATCAAGGGAAGCCATAAACAGCCGATAACCCACAGGCAGCAAAAACGCATCATCGAAGTCTCATGCACTGACAAATACTGACCAACCCATTAGGCTGCCGGAAATACTTCTGGTCATGGAATATCCGATGCCCTCTGTTTATCGCCTGGCGTTGCCAGCATTGTGCCTGTCGCTGATCCTGCCAAGTGCCTTTTCCGTACAGGCCAGCGAAACGGCGCCCGCCGTGCAGCAACCTGCCGAGGAAAAACCCGTCGAGCGCCAACCCTTGCTCGAGCGTAGCCAGGAAGAAGCGACCGCACTTGAACGAACCGTCCCAGCCCAGGAACAACAACAGTTACAGACCGGCAGCGATGCCTTCCTGGCGCTGTGGAAACCGGCCAATACCGGCGATCCCAGGGGCGCAGTCATCATAATCCCCGGTGCTGGCGAAACAGCTGACTGGCCTCAAGTTATCGGCCCTTTGCGGAAAAAGTTGCCCGATGTCGAATGGAGCAGCCTGAGTATCACCCTGCCGGACTTGCAAAGCGACGTCATTGCACCGCGCGTAGTGGAAGCACCGCCCGCGACCAAGCCGGCCGACACCGCTGCCGCAGCACCGGACGCCACCACGGCGGCGCCGATCGAACAGGTCGCAGGCGGCGAAGCCGATGCGGCAGATCCAGTCGTCGCCCAAACCGATGAAGAACATGCCAAGGCCGACGCCGAGCGTATCTTCGCCCGTATCGATGCAGCCCTGGCCTACACCGAACAGCAAAGCGCACGCCGCATCGTGCTGCTGGGCCATGGCACTGGCGCCTATTGGGCTGCACGTTACCTGAGTGAAAAGCAGCCCTCGCAGGTCGAACGTTTCGTGATGGTGGCCGCCCAGACTCCAACCACCGCCAAGCCGGCCCTGGCCGAACTGACCTCGACCTTGAAACTGGCGACCGCCGACATTTTCTACATGGACAAGCCGCTGGATAGAAACGCGGCGCTGGAGCGCTTGCAGGCGAGCAAACGCTTGAAAGGCTCGACCTTCAGCCAGGTGTCCCTCAAGGCCCTGCCGAACCCGTCGGCGGAGCAGGAGCAGCTGTTTCGTCGGGTTCGGGGCTGGTTGAATCCGCAGAAGGCAGGGGAGTAAGGGCTGGCTCAACGTTGTGTTTCGGTGCCATCCACCGTGGCGAGGGAGCTTGCTCCCGCTGGACCGCGCTGTAGGAGCTGCCGAGCGAAGCGAGGCTGCGATCTTTCCAAGACCAGTTGAATATCAAGCGAAAGATCAAGATCAAAAGATCGCAGCCTTCGGCAGCTCCTACCGCAGCCGAGCGGGAGCAAGCTCCCTCGCCACAGGGTCAGTGGGCTAGCGAAAATCCCGTCGCTCGCGAATCAACCGATAGGCGTTATGCAATTCTCGGGTTTTGTCGGTGGCTTCACGCACCTGCAAGGGCGTTGCCCCGCTGCCGGCAATCTTGTCCGGGTGATGACGACTGAGCAGGCGTCGGTAAGCGCGCTTGATCTGTGACGGTTCGCTGGTGGCCGAAACCCCCAGCAAGCGCAAGGCTTCCTGATAGGTCACCCCACTGTTGGGCCGCGACAGTTTCTGCGGCTCGTAATCAGCCGCCAGCGCCTGGACCTGTTGCGGTGTCCAGCCCAACCATCGCCCCCACTGGGCCACCAGTTCTCGCTCGCTGATACCGGCGCGCCCATCGGCCCAGACCATCCGCCAACACGCGCGCAATACCCCTTCAGCCGCATGCGGCTGGACAGCCAGGCGGCGCATGTAACCGCGCAAGCGATCGTTCCCGGACTTGCCCCGGTTGAACGCTGCGATCGCCCGGCGTTGCGCCGGCTCGCTCAAGTCCAGCGCACGCATTTCCTGGCGAGCCTGCTGGATGTGGCCATCGACCACGCGGCCATCGCTTTTCGCCAGCCGCCCCAGCAATACAAACAACAATTCATCATTGCGTAACGCCGGGCGTCCACCCAGGCGCTCACGTACCTGCGCCCAGCCCTGCAGGTTCATGCGTCGATCCAGCGCCTGTCCCAACAATGCCCCAAGCATGGCCCCCGGAATGCTGGCTATGGCAAAGCCCGCCCCGGCTCCAATCAGAGTCCCTGGCCACCACATATCAACCGCTCGCTTCTATCAAGGTTTCGACCTGCGCCAAACGTTCATGGGTGCCGACATCGACCCAATGCCCTTTGAGGTGCTCGCCACTGACGCGCCCCTCGGCCATGGCCGCGCGCAACAGCGGTGCAAGCTTGAACGCACCGTCCGAGCAACCGTCGAACAACCGCGGATGCAGGACGGCAATGCCGCTATAGGTCAGGTTGTCGGCAGGCGCGTGCCTATCGTGAACCTTTCCGTCGACCAGGACGAAATCGCCGTCTGGGTGATGCTCGGGATTATCGACGAGCACCAGGTGCGCCAACCCTTCGAGCGGCCGGCGCAAAGCGTTGAAGTCGTAGTCGGTCCAGACATCGCCGTTCACCACCACAAACGCTTCATCGCCCAGCAGCGGCAAGGCCCGGAAGATTCCACCGCCGGTTTCCAGCGGCTCGCCTTCAGGGGAAAACCGAATGCTCACGCCAAACCGTGAACCATCCCCCAGGTGATCTTCGATCTGCTGACCGAGCCAGGCGTGATTGATCACGATCTCGGTGAATCCGGCCCTGGCCAGCGCCCGCAAGTGGTATTCGATCAAGGGAACACCACCGACGCGAATCAACGGCTTTGGCGTGGTAAGGGTCAAGGGCCGCATGCGTTCGCCCTTGCCCGCCGCCAGAATCATCGCCTTCATGCCGTTGCTCCGGCCGATTGCCGCAGGCTGCCCAGAAGCTCATCGAGCGGTGCCAGCTCCGGACGACGGGCAATGACCGCTTCTATATAAGCAAAGAATCGCGGCACATCGCCGAGGTAGCGTGGCTTGCCATCACGATGACAAATGCGCGCGAAGATCCCGATGACCTTGAGATGACGCTGCACGCCCATCAAATCGCTGGCGCGCAGGAAGTCCTCGAGGTCCGGCTGAACGGGAATGCCGAGGGCGCCGGCCTGCTGCCAGTAACTCTCCAGCCAGCCGCGCACGCGCGCCTCGGGCCAACTGAGGAAGGCGTCCTTGAACAGGCAGGTCACATCGTAGGTGACGGGACCATAGACGGCATCCTGAAAGTCCAGCACGCCGGGGTTCGGCACGCTGAGCATCAGGTTGCGAGGCATGTAGTCCCGGTGCACCAGAACTTTGGGCTGGGCCAGGGCGCTGTCGATCAGCAGCTCACTGGCCTGTTGCCAGAGTTGCTGCTGGGCCGAATCCAACTCGATACCCAGCTCGCGCTTGACGTACCACTCGGGGAACAATTCCAGCTCCCGACGCAGCAGCGCGACATCGTAGCTCGGCAGCGGCGCAACCATTGGCAATTGCTGGAAAGCCAACAAGGCTTGCAGGGCATCGCGGAATAAATCGTCGGCATTTTCGCCGCTGATCACGTCCAGATAGGTCTGATTGCCCAAGTCATTGAGCAAAAGAAAGCCGCGATCGAGGTCTTCGGCATAAATTTTTGGCACGTTAATGCCGGATTTCGCCAGTAAAAAAGCAATATCCACGAAGGGTTTGCAGTTTTCCTGGGGCGGTGGCGCATCCATTACGATCAAACTGCGACCCTCGCCTTCCCAGCGGAAATAACGCCGGAAACTCGCGTCACTGCTGGCGGCGGTCAACGTGGCCGGGGGTACGACGCCCCAGCCCTGTTGAGTGAAAAGGATCGGCAGTTGTTCATCGAGCCAAACTTTCAGGTGTTGCAAGCGTACATCTTGGTCGGGCATTGCAAGGGTCTCCGACGGCGCTAGCCGTCAAGCGGGTCATGCTTTATTATCCAGCATCTTTTTCAGACCATCGAGAGGCGTGCGGCCCACACCGCGGGCAGATGGCACGCAGGAAGCCCGGACTAATAAGATGGCATTGAAATCCCCCGCGTTTCGTAAAAAATTTCCGTTGCTGGTCACCGGCAGTCTGCTGGCCCTGCAACCCCTGGCCTCTTCATTCGTCGTCGCGGCGCAGCAGTATGACTGCTCCGTCTCCGCTTCGGGTGCCTGGGACTGTGCGCCCAAGACACCGGCCGCCGCGTTGCCGCCGCGTCCCGTGCATGATGGCAGTGCGGTTTCCGACAGCGGCGCCGCTGCGGCCGACAGCAGCTCGGGCGAGGAAGCCGGCGAAAAGCCGATGCTCGTTACCGAAGCCAAGGGCCGTGGCCTGAAGTCACGCAGTGCAGACTACAGTCACCTCGATTGGGTTCCACGGGAGAACCTCACCCCGGCGCAATTGGCTGAAACCGGCCCTTACTGCTCGGGTGCCTATATCGAGCCAACCCGTCCTGGCATGAACGACAAGACGGCCAAGAGCGACGCTCCTACCTTCCTCGGCGCCAAGGCTTCACGCTATCAGCAGGAAGAACAGGTGGCGACCCTGGCCGGCGATGTGGTCATGCGCCAGGGCAGCATGCAGGTCGAGGCCGACGAGGCCAGCCTGTACCAGGCCGAGAACCGTGGTGAGCTGAGCGGCAACGTGCGGGTTCGCGACAACGGCGCACTGATCGTCGGCGACCATGCCGATGTACAGCTGGACACCGGCGAAGCCAAGGTCGACAACGCCGAATACGTCATGCACAAATCGCGCATCCGTGGTAACGCGCTGTACGCCAAGCGCGCCGAGAACGCGATCATCCGCCTCAAGGACGGTACGTACACCACGTGCGAACCGAACAGCAACGCCTGGACGCTCAAGGGCAACAACATCACCCTGAACCCGGCCACCGGCTTCGGTACCGCGACCAACGTGACGCTGCGGGTCAAGGACATTCCAGTCCTGTACACGCCTTACATTTACTTCCCGATCGACGACCGTCGCCAGTCCGGCTTCCTGCCGCCGACCATCGGCAGCGGCAGCGATACCGGCTTCCTGCTGGTTACCCCGTACTACTTCAACCTGGCACCGAACTACGATGCCACGTTGTACCCGCGATACATGGGCAAGCGTGGCCTGTTGATGGAAGGCGAGTTCCGCTACCTGACCAAGTCCAGCGAAGGTCAGTTCGGCGCGGCGTACCTCAACGACGAAGACGATGAGCGCAGCGGGCAGACCGACTACGACAAGACGCGCTACATGTACAACTGGCAGCACAAGGGCGGTCTCGATTCGCGCGTGCTGACGGAAGTCGACTACACCAAGATCAGCGATCCTTACTATTTCCAGGATCTGCAGACCGATCAGATCGGTGTCGAGTCCAGGGACTTCGTGAACCAGCAAGGTGTAGTCAGCTATCGCGGCGATAATTATGTCGCCCGCTTGAATGCCCAGGCTTACCAGATGGCGACGATTTCGAAGATCACGCCCTATAATCGCCTGCCCCAGATCACCTTCAATGGCTCCCTGCCCGAACATCCGTATGGCCTGGATTTCGCGTACAAGACAGAGTTGGTGCGATTTGATCGTGATTTGCGGACCGGTAACTACACCGACGAAGACGGTAATACTGAGCCCTTCCTCGATACTCGCGTCGCAGGCTTGGCACGGGCCAACGGCGACCGCATGAACCTGGCGCCAGTTATCAGCCTGCCGATGACCGCGTCCTACGGCTATATCAAGCCATCCCTCAAGTACCAGTACACCCAATACGATTTGGATCTGGATGGTAGGGGCAAGAGCGCCGTTGGGAACAGCTACGACAGCACGCCAAACCGCAGTGTTCCTATCGCCAGCGTCGACAGCGGCCTGTACTTCGATCGCAACACACAATGGTTCGGTACCAACTATCGCCAGACCCTGGAACCACGCCTGTTCTACCTCTATGTACCGGAGAAGGATCAGAGCGATATCCCAGTCTTCGATACCAGCGAATCGACTTTCAGCTATTCCTCGCTGTTCCGCGACAACCGCTTCACCGGCTCCGACCGTGTCGGGGACGAAAACAAGCTGTCCCTGGGCGTAACCAGCCGCTGGATTGAAGACAACGGCTTCGAACGCCAACGTGTCGCCGTTGGCCAGGCGTTCTATTTCAAGGATCGCAAGGTCCAACTGCCTGGCATCGACTTCGAGACCCGCGAAGACGCCAAGTCGGACGTCTCTCCATACGCGCTGGAATACGAATACCGCTGGAACCGCGACTGGCGCACCACCGCCACCTACAACTGGGATCCGGACACCCGCAGCCCTCGTTCGGGCAGCGCGATGTTCCACTACCAGCCGGAAGACAACCCGAACAAGGTCATCAACGCCGGTTATCGCTATCGCAACGACCAGGTCCGTTACGACGAGACCACTGGTCAATGGCAAGTGGGGGGTGGCGACTACGGCAGGCCGGGTGATCCGAACTACGTGAAGGACTACTACAAGATCAAGCAGCACGACTTCTCGGTCATCTGGCCGATCGTGCCGCAGTGGAACGCAATCAGCCGCTGGCAGTATGACTACAACCGCAACCGCACCCTGGAAGCCTTCGGTGGTTTCGAATATGACAACTGCTGCTGGAAACTGCGCCTGATCAACCGTTACTGGGTCGACTATGAAGAGTTCAGTCAAGCCGCCCCGGAAAACGAAAAAGGCGACCACGGCGTCTTCCTCCAAATTGTTCTGAAGGGACTCGGCGGCCTTACTGGCGCCAAGGTAGAGAGCTTCCTCGACAAAGGCATCCAAGGTTATCGTGAACGTGAAGACCAAGCTTTCTGATTGTCTGCGCCCGCTGATGCTGGGCGCGCTGTTCCTGGGTACCGCGGCCAACGCCGCGGTACAGTCCATCGATAAAGTGGTGGCCATCGTCGACAACGACGTGGTCATGCAGAGCCAGCTGGACCAGCGCGTCCATGAAGTGCAGCAAACCATCGCCAAGCGCGGCGGTGGCCAGCCGCCACCAGGCGTACTGGACCAGCAAGTGCTCGAACGCCTGATCGTCGAAAACCTGCAGTTGCAGATTGGCGAACGCTCCGGCATTCGCATTACCGATGAAGAACTGAACCAGGCCGTTGGCACCATTGCCCAGCGCAACAACATGAGCATCGACCAGTTCCGGGCCGCCCTGGCTCGCGACGGCCTCTCCTACGAGGACGCCCGCGATCAGATCCGCCGCGAAATGGTCATCAGCCGTGTGCGTCAGCGCCGTGTGGCCGAACGCATCCAGGTGTCGGAGCAGGAAGTGAAGAACTTCCTCGCTTCCGACCTGGGCAAGATGCAGCTTTCCGAAGAACTGCACTTGGCGAACATCCTGATTCCGACGCCGGAAAGCGCCAACTCCGAAGCGATCCAGAGCGCTTATCGCCAGGCAATGGATGTCTACCAGCAGCTCAAGCAAGGCGCTGATTTCGGTCAGATGGCCATTGCCAAGTCGGGCAGCGACAACGCCCTGGAAGGCGGTGACATGGGCTGGCGCAAGCCCGCTCAACTGCCGCCTCCGTTCGACCGCGAACTGAGCGCCATGGCCGTGGGCGACATCACCCAACCAGCGCGTACGCCAGGCGGCTTCATCATCCTGAAAGTGCTGGAGAAGCGCGGTGGTGGAACCCAGGTCCGTGACGAAGTGCATGTTCGCCACATCCTGATCAAGCCAAGCGAGATTCGCAGCGAAGCCGAGACCAAGCGCCTGGCGGAGAAACTCTACGACCGCATCGAAGCGGGTGAAGACTTTGCTGAACTGGCGAAAAATTTCTCGGAAGACCCGGGCTCTGCCCTCAACGGCGGCGACCTGAATTGGGTTGACCCCAATGCACTGGTTCCCGAGTTCCGCCAGGTCATGGCCGACACGCCGCAAGGCCAGCTGTCCAAACCGTTCAAGAGCCCTTATGGCTGGCACGTGCTGGAAGTCCTTGGCCGCCGCGCCACTGACAGCACCACCCAGGCTCGCGAACAGCAGGCAATGACTGTCTTGCGCAACCGCAAATACGACGAAGAGCTGCAAACCTGGCTGCGTCAGATTCGCGACGAAGCCTACGTTGAAATCAAACTTCCTGGTGCAGACCAGGCAGCGCAGTGAAACCCAAGCGTTTCGCGCTGACTCCCGGCGAACCAGCCGGCATCGGTCCCGACCTGTGCCTGCTGCTCGCCTCGCAAGCCCAGCCACATCCCCTGATAGCCATCACCAGTCGCGACCTGCTCCTTGAGCGGGCCGCGCAACTGGGGGTGGTCGTCAACCTGTTGCCCGTGACACCGCAGGCCTGGCCGGACGTCCCGGCGCCCGCCAACAGCCTGTATGTCTGGGATACGCCCCTGGGCGCTCCGGTCGTCACAGGGCAGTTGGACAAGACCAACGCCGCGTTCGTCCTGCAAACCCTGACCCGCGCAGGCGAAGGCTGCCTGGACGGGTCGTTCGCAGGCATGATCACCGCACCGGTGCACAAGGGTGTGATCAACGAGTCCGGGATTGCCTTTTCCGGGCACACCGAGTTCCTGGCTGAGCTGACCCACACCGAGCAAGTAGTGATGATGCTCGCCACCCGTGGCCTGCGAGTGGCCCTGGTGACCACTCACCTGCCCTTGCGGGACATCGCCGACGCCATCACCCCGGAACGCCTGGAGCGGGTCACGCGCATCCTGCACGCCGACCTGCAGGAAAAATTCGGCATCGCCCGGCCACGCATCCTCGTCTGTGGGCTCAACCCCCATGCCGGTGAAGGCGGACACCTGGGCCGTGAAGAAATCGACATCATCGAACCCACCTTGGAGCGCTTGCGCAGCGAGGGCATGGACCTGCGTGGCCCGCTGCCTGCCGACACTCTGTTTACCCCAAAATATCTGGAGCACTGCGACGCGGTGCTGGCGATGTACCACGACCAGGGCCTGCCCGTGCTGAAGTACAAAGGTTTCGGCGCGGCGGTCAACGTGACGCTGGGCCTGCCGATCATCCGCACCTCCGTGGACCATGGCACTGCCCTGGACCTGGCCGGCAGCGGCAAGATCGATACCGGCAGCCTGCAAGTCGCGCTGGAAACCGCCTACCAGATGGCCGAGACCCATTTATGACCGAGCAATACCAACACCGCGCGCGCAAGCGTTTCGGCCAGAACTTCCTGCATGACGCCGGCGTGATCGATCGCATCCTGCGCTCGATCCGGGCCAAGCCCGACGACCGCCTGCTGGAAATCGGCCCGGGCCAGGGCGCCCTGACCGAGGGTCTGCTCGATAGCGGCGCGCAACTCGATGTGGTGGAACTGGACAAGGACCTGGTCCCGATCCTCAACCAGCAGTTCGCCGGCAGGAGCAATTTCAGCCTGCACCAGGGCGACGCGCTGAAGTTCGACTTCAATAGCCTGAACGCCGCGCCGAACAGCCTGCGGGTGGTGGGAAACCTGCCGTACAACATCTCCACGCCGCTGATCTTCCACCTGCTGAGCAACGCCGGCCTGATCCGCGACATGCACTTCATGCTGCAAAAGGAAGTGGTCGAGCGCCTCGCCGCCGGCCCTGGCGGTGGTGACTGGGGTCGCCTGTCGATCATGGTCCAGTACCATTGCCGGGTCGAACACCTGTTCAACGTAGGCCCGGGTGCGTTCAACCCGCCGCCGAAAGTCGACTCGGCCATTGTCCGCCTGGTACCCCATGCCGTCCTGCCGCACCCGGCCAAGGATCATCGCCTGCTGGAGCGGGTGGTACGTGAAGCGTTCAACCAGCGTCGCAAGACCTTGCGCAACACCTTGAAACTATTGCTCAGCAGCACCGAAATCGAAGCCGCCGGCGTCGATGGCAGCCTGCGCCCAGAGCAGTTGGACCTGGCTGCGTTCGTGCGCCTGGCCGACAAACTCAGTGAACAGGTCGCCCCGCAAGTCGACGCCAACTGAACGGGTGACGATCGCTATCGGGCAGTACGCCAGTCTGGTCTACTACCCGATACTTGGCCTAGACTGATCCCTTGAGTCGCGCCCGCGTCCCGCTTCGTTTTTAAGGCCTTTTTGCATGTCCGATCCTCGTTACCAGGTCGACGTCAGCGTCACCACCCGTTTTCTGGCAGAACAGTCGCAACCCGAGCATGACCGCTTCGCTTTCGCCTACAGCATTACCGTGCGCAATAACGGCTCCTTGCCGGCCAGGCTGCTGTCACGGCATTGGATCATCACCGACGGCGATGGCCATGTCGAAGAAGTGCGTGGCGAAGGTGTGGTCGGCCAGCAGCCGTTGATCGAGGCAGGCAAAAGCCACAGCTACAGCAGCGGCACGGTGATGACGAGCAAGGTCGGCACCATGCAGGGCACCTACCAGATGCTGGCCGAGGACGGCAAACGCTTCGACGCCGTCATCAAGCCCTTTCGCCTGGCCGTGCCCGGAGCCCTGCACTAATGGCCACGTATGCGGTCGGCGACCTGCAAGGCTGCCTCGACCCGCTCAAATGCTTGCTGGAGCGCGTTGCTTTCGATCCTCAAAAAGACACGCTGTGGCTGGTGGGCGACCTGGTCAACCGTGGCCCGCAATCCCTCGAGACCTTGCGCTTTCTCTACAGCATTCGTCAGTCGCTGGTGTGCGTGCTCGGTAACCACGACCTGCATCTGCTGGCTGCCTGGCAGAACATCGAGCGCCTGAAAAAGTCCGACACCTTGAGCGAAATCCTCGACGCACCCGATTGCGTTGAATTGCTGGAGTGGTTGCGCCAGCAGAAGCTCATGCACTACGACGAGGCGCGCAACCTTGCACTGGTCCATGCCGGCATCCCGCCCCAGTGGTCCCTGCGCAAGGCGCTCAAGTGCGCTGGCGAAGTCGAACAGGCATTGCGCGACGACAACCTGTTCGCCCCCTACCTGGATGGCATGTACGGCAACGAGCCGGTCAAGTGGGACAACGACCTCACTGGCAGCGCTCGTCTTCGCGTCATCACCAATTATTTCACGCGCATGCGCTTCTGCACCCGCGACGGCAAGCTCGATCTCAAGGGCAAGGAAGGCATCGAGACGGCGCCGCCCGGCTACGCCCCCTGGTTCAAGCACAGTGAGCGCAAGACCCGTAACCTAAAGATCATTTTCGGGCACTGGGCGGCACTGGGCGGACAATCCGACGAACCTGGCGTCTTCGCCCTCGATACCGGTTGCGTATGGGGCAGCGCCATGACCCTGATGAACGTCGACACTGGCGAGCAACTGCATTGCGATTGCGATGAACAGGGCCACGCCAAAACCTATCACCCGACCACTGCACCATTGCCGGCCGGCACTGCCGTTTGACCGGCGTTGCGCTTCAGCTACAGGAGCCCCTCATGAGCGAATTCAAACGCATCCCCCCGGAACAGGCCAAGGCCCTGCGCGAGCAAGGCGCGGTCGTCGTCGATGTCCGCGACCCAGCCACTTTTGCGGCTTCGCATATCAGTGGCTCCCGGCATCTGGACAACCATTCCATCGCCGACTTCATCCGTGCCGCCGACCTCGATGCGCCTACGGTCGTGGTCTGCTATCACGGCAACTCCAGCCAGAGCGCGGCCGCCTATCTGGTCAGCCAGGGCTTCAGCGACGTCTACAGCCTGGACGGCGGTTTTGAATTGTGGCGTGCGACTTTTCCTTCAGAAACAGCGCAAGACAATCACGAATAATTTTTTATGCCGCCCAAGCCCGCGTGAACCGTGGGCTTGAGCGATGGCAGACGAACGGTCTGCCATAACTAATTACGTATTCCACCTTTACCTCCGCGATTCCGAACTATCCTTAGCCTCAGGCCATCCAAAACAGGGGAGAGCCGGTACACCGGCGCGCGGGTCATCGGGAGTCAGCTTTCAAGAGCCTGCATTCTTGAAAGCATTCTGGGGGGTAAAACGGCAACTGGGTTCCCAGCGGCTGTCCAGCATCGACTGATTGATCCGACACCGGCTCCACGTATCGAGCGAGGTGACGTCATGAGCATTTTTAGCCACTTCCAGCAACGTTTCGAGTCCACGCGGCAGGAGGAATACTCGCTGCAGGAATACCTCGAACTCTGCAAGCAGGACCGCAGTGCCTATGTATCGGCTGCGGAGCGTCTGTTGCTGGCAATCGGAGAACCGGAGCTGCTGGATACCTCGACCAACTCGAGGCTCTCGCGAATCTTTTCCAACAAGGTGATTCGCCGCTATCCGGCCTTTGCGGACTTCCACGGGATGGAAGAATGCATCGAACAAATCGTGTCCTATTTCCGCCACGCCGCCCAAGGCCTGGAAGAGAAGAAACAAATCCTTTATCTGCTCGGCCCCGTGGGTGGTGGTAAATCGTCCCTGGCCGAGAAGCTCAAGCAACTGATCGAAAAAGTGCCCTTCTACGCCATCAAGGGCTCGCCGGTGTTCGAATCGCCTCTAGGGCTTTTCAACGCCACTGAAGATGGCGCGATCCTCGAGGAAGACTTCGGCATTCCACGCCGCTATCTCAATACCATCATGTCGCCATGGGCAACCAAGCGCCTGGCCGAGTTCGGCGGTGACATCAGCCAGTTCAAGGTGGTCAAGCTCTATCCATCGATCCTCAACCAGATCGCGGTGGCCAAGACCGAACCGGGTGACGAAAACAACCAGGATATTTCCGCCCTGGTGGGCAAGGTCGATATCCGTAAACTGGAAGAATTCCCACAGAACGACGCCGACGCCTACAGCTATTCGGGTGCGCTGTGCCGGGCCAACCAGGGCCTGATGGAATTCGTCGAAATGTTCAAGGCGCCCATCAAGGTGCTGCACCCGCTGCTGACCGCCACTCAGGAAGGCAACTACAACAGCACCGAGGGCCTGGGGGCCATTCCGTTCACCGGCATCCTGCTGGCCCACTCCAACGAATCGGAATGGCATACCTTCCGCAACAACAAGAACAACGAGGCCTTCATCGACCGAATCTACATCGTCAAGGTGCCGTACTGCCTGCGAGTGAGCGATGAGGTGAAGATCTACGACAAGCTGCTGTTCAACAGTTCGCTGTCCAAGGCTCATTGCGCACCCGACACCCTGAAGATGCTTGCCCAGTTCACGGTACTGTCGCGCCTCAAGGAGCCGGAAAACTCCAACATCTATTCGAAGATGCGCGTGTACGACGGTGAAAACCTCAAGGACACCGATCCGAAGGCCAAGTCGATCCAGGAATACCGCGACAACGCGGGGGTCGATGAAGGGATGAACGGGCTGTCCACACGTTTCGCGTTCAAGATCCTGTCCAAGGTCTTCAACTTCGACCCCCACGAGATCGCGGCCAACCCGGTTCACCTGCTGTATGTGCTGGAACAGCAGATCGAGCAGGAGCAATTCCAGGCCGAAACCCGCGAGCGCTACCTGCGTTTCCTCAAGGAATACCTGGCCCCGCGCTACATCGAGTTCATCGGCAAGGAAATCCAGACGGCGTACCTGGAGTCCTACAGCGAGTACGGCCAGAACATCTTCGACCGCTACGTGCTGTACGCAGACTTCTGGATCCAGGACCAGGAATACCGCGACCCGGAAACCGGCGAAATACTCAATCGCGTGGCCCTCAACGAGGAACTGGAAAAAATCGAGAAACCGGCGGGCATCAGCAATCCGAAGGACTTCCGCAACGAGATCGTCAACTTCGTATTGCGCGCCCGGGCCAACAACAACGGCAAGAACCCAACCTGGCTCAGCTATGAAAAGCTGCGGGTGGTCATCGAGAAGAAAATGTTCTCCAACACCGAAGACCTGCTGCCAGTCATCAGCTTCAACGCCAAGGCCAGCAAGGAGGACCAGCAAAAACACAACGATTTCGTCACACGCATGGTCGAACGTGGCTACACCGACAAACAGGTACGACTGCTCTCCGAGTGGTATCTGCGGGTCCGGAAATCGCAGTAAGCAGCGGCAAGCTTCTAGCTACAGCCTGCAAGGGAACGGCGTTGAGCCCATGGCTCGACGCCACGCTCCTTGCAGCTTGAGGCTTACGACTTGAAGCTCCCCCGGAGGGGCCTATGAGCTATGTGATCGACCGACGCCTTAATGGCAAGAACAAGAGCACGGTGAACCGCCAGCGGTTTCTGCGGCGTTACCGTGACCACATCAAGAAGGCCGTCGAAGAGGCGGTCAGCCGTCGTTCCATTACCGACATGGAACACGGCGAACAGATCAGTATCCCCGGTCGCGACATCGACGAGCCGGTGCTTCACCATGGTCGCGGTGGCAAACAGACCGTCGTGCACCCCGGCAACAAGGAATTCACCAGTGGCGAGCACATCCCCCGTCCCCAGGGCGGAGGCGCCGGCAAGGGCCCCGGCAAGGCCGGCAACTCCGGCGAAGGCATGGATGAGTTCGTGTTCCAGATCACCCAGGAGGAATTCCTGGAGTTCATGTTCGAGGACCTGGAGCTGCCAAATCTGGTCAAGCGCAACCTGACCGGTACCGACACCTTCAAGACCGTGCGTGCCGGTATCAGCAACGAAGGCAATCCGTCACGCATCAACATTATCCGCACCCTTCGCTCAGCCCACGCCCGGCGTATCGCGCTGTCGGGCAGCAGTCGCGCAAAACTACGCGAGGCCAAGGAAGAACTGGCCCGCCTGAAACGCGAAGAACCCGACAATTTTGGCGACATTCAGGACCTTGAAGCGGAAATCGAGAAACTCAGCGCCCGCATCCATCGCGTACCGTTCCTCGACACGTTCGACCTCAAGTACAACCTGCTGGTGAAACAGCCAAACCCCAGCTCCAAGGCGGTGATGTTCTGCCTGATGGACGTCTCCGGTTCCATGACCCAGGCCACCAAGGACATCGCCAAGCGCTTCTTCATCCTGTTGTACCTGTTCCTGAAACGGAACTACGACAAGATCGATGTAGTGTTCATCCGCCATCACACCAGCGCCCGGGAAGTGGACGAAGAGGAATTCTTCTATTCCAGGGAAACCGGCGGCACCATCGTCTCCAGCGCCCTGAAGCTGATGCAGGAGATCATGGCCGAGCGCTACCCCGCCAACGAATGGAACATCTATGCAGCCCAGGCGTCGGACGGTGACAACTGGAACGACGATTCGCCGATCTGCCGTGACATCCTGATCAACCAGATCATGCCGTTCGTCCAGTACTACACCTACGTGGAAATTACTCCACGCGAACACCAGGCCTTGTGGTACGAATACGAACGGATTGCCGAAGCTTTTTCCGACACATTTGCCCAACAGCAATTGGTCTCGGCCGGGGATATCTACCCGGTCTTCCGTGAACTCTTCCAGCGCAGGTTAGTGACATGACCGCCAAAAAAGAGCAGAAGCGCCAGCCTATTTCCACCGGCTCCGAATGGACATTCGAGCTGATCAAGGCCTACGACCGCGAAATCAGCCGTATCGCGGACCGTTATGCCCTCGACACCTACCCGAACCAGATCGAGGTGATCACCGCCGAGCAGATGATGGACGCCTACGCGTCGGTCGGCATGCCGCTGGGCTATCACCACTGGTCCTACGGCAAGCACTTCCTCAGCACCGAGAAATCCTACAGCCGGGGCCAGATGGGGTTGGCCTATGAGATCGTCATCAACTCCGATCCTTGCATCGCCTACCTGATGGAAGAAAACACCATCTGCATGCAGGCCCTGGTGGTGGCGCATGCTTGCTATGGGCACAACAGCTTCTTCAAGGGCAACTACCTGTTCCGCACCTGGACCGATGCCAGCTCGATCATCGATTACCTGGTGTTCGCCAAGCAGTACATCATGCAATGCGAGGAACGCCATGGTATCGACGCGGTGGAGGACCTGCTGGACTCCTGCCACGCCCTGATGAACTACGGCGTGGACCGCTACAAGCGGCCGTATCCGATTTCCGCCGAAGAAGAACGTCGGCGCCAAAAGGATCGCGAAGAGCACCTGCAAAAACAGATCAACGATCTGTGGCGCACCATTCCCAAAGGTGCGGACAAGTACAACGAAAAAGACAATGCCCGGTTCCCTGCCGAGCCCCAGGAAAACATTCTCTACTTCATTGAAAAACATGCGCCGCTGCTGGAGCCGTGGCAGCGGGAAATCGTGCGCATCGTGCGCAAGATCGCCCAGTACTTCTATCCACAGCGCCAAACCCAAGTGATGAACGAAGGCTGGGCCACGTTCTGGCACTACACGCTGATGAATGATCTGTACGACGAAGGCCTGGTCACCGACGGCTTCATGATGGAGTTCCTGACGTCCCACACCAGCGTGGTATTCCAACCTGGCTTCGACAGCCCGTACTACAGCGGTATCAACCCCTACGCACTGGGTTTCGCCATGTACCGCGATATCCGGCGCATGTGCGAAAACCCTACCGAAGAAGATCGTCACTGGTTCCCGGAAATCGCCGGTTCGGACTGGTTGTCCGCCATTAAATTCGCCATGAGCAGCTTCAAGGACGAAAGCTTCATCCTGCAGTACCTCTCGCCCAAGGTGATCCGCGACCTGAAACTGTTCAGCATCCTCGATGACGATCAGAAAGATGACCTGGTGGTACCTGCCATTCACGATGAGGGCGGCTATCGCATCATTCGCGAAACCCTGGCGGCGCAGTACAACCTGGGCAATCGCGAGCCCAATGTGCAGATCTACAGCATCGACCGCCGCGGGGATCGCTCGCTGACCCTGCGGCACCAGGCGCACAACCGCAAACCACTGGGCGACTCCACCGACGAAGTGCTCAAGCACTTGCATCGCCTCTGGGGTTTCGACATCCACTTGGAAACCCTGCAAGGCGACCAGGTGATGAAAACCCATCACGTGCCACCCAGAGGCGAACAAGCCGAAGGAGACTACGGTCGCCTGGACCTGGCCGTCATTCATCTTTGAGCCCGTTTTCACCTCCGGACGTCCGACGCAAAGGTTATCCTGTCGGACCAACGGAGGTTTTTTATGCAGATCTATAAAGTCGGCGGCGCCGTTCGCGACCGCCTGCTAGGCATTCCCGTCACCGACATCGATCGGGTCGTGGTGGGTGCCACCGCCGAGGAAATGCTCGCCAAGGGGTTCCGCCCGGTGGGGGCCGATTTTCCGGTATTCCTACACCCGAAGAGCGGCGAGGAGTACGCCCTCGCCCGCACCGAACGCAAGAGCGGCCGAGGCTATGGCGGCTTCGTGTTCCATGCCAGCCCTGAAGTGACCCTGGAGGAGGATCTGGTTCGCCGGGACCTGACGATCAACGCCATGGCCGAAGATGACCACGGCAACCTGACCGATCCGTACCATGGCCAACGCGACTTGGAAGCCCGGGTACTACGCCACGTTTCCCCCGCTTTCGCCGAAGATCCCCTTCGAGTCCTGCGAGTTGCCCGCTTCGCCGCGCGTTATGCTTCGCTGGGTTTCAAGGTGGCGGACGAAACCCTTGAACTGATGCGCCAACTCAGCGATTCCGGCGAGCTGGAAGCTCTGACGGCCGAGCGCAGCTGGAAAGAAATTTCCCGCGCCCTCATGGAAAAACAGCCACAGGTATTTATCCAGGTCTTGCGCGACTGCACGGCCCTCAAGGTCCTGATGCCAGAGGTCGATGCGCTGTTTGGCGTGCCCCAGCCTGAGGCCCATCACCCGGAAATCGACACAGGCATCCATACCCTGAGCGTGCTGGAACAAGCCGCCCTGCACCAACAACCGCTGACAGTCCGCTGGGCCTGCCTGCTCCATGACCTGGGCAAAGGCCTGACGCCCCAACACGAATGGCCGCGGCACATCGCCCATGAGCACACAGGGCTGAAGCTGATCAAAGCGGTCAACGAACGCTTCAAGGCGCCCCGCGACTGTCAGGAATTGGCGTTACTGGTTGGCCAATACCACACCCATGGTCATCGCGCGCTTGAGCTCAAGGCATCCACTTTGCTTGAGCTGCTGCAGAGCTTCGATGTGTACCGTCGACCTCAGCGCTTCGAGGAATTCATCGCAGCCTGTGAGATGGATGCGCGGGGACGCAAAGGGCTTGAAGAGCGAAGTTATCCACAGGCTGATTATTTGCGGGACGCAGCGGCAGCGGCCCGCGCAGTGGCGGTGCAGCCCTTGCTGGAGAAGGGCTTCAAGGGACCGGAGCTGGGTGAGGCGATCAAGCGCGAGCGCCTCAGGGCTTTGAAGGCCTACAAGGAAGCGGCAAGCTGACGGAATCTTGGATCAGCTTGCATTTGTGTTGGATGTTCCGTCGTCATCGCGAGCAAGCTCGCTCCCACATTAGGATTTCAGTGAGCACATCTCTAGTGTTCAACCGAGATCCACTGTGGGAGCGAGCTTGCTCGCGATAGTGACAGGCGCTTCAGCGCAGATTCGATGGCGTAAGCTGCTGGCCTCGCCATTCGAAAGCCACCGGCGCCAGCACCTGGTCGATCTGCGATTCTTCCCACAAAGTGGCGAAGCTTTTGCCCACGCCTGGGTGAATCCGATCTGGAGCGATCAACGACAAAGGCCACAGGACGAAGGCGTTCTTGAGGATTTCCGCACGCGGCAAGATCAACCCATCGAAGTTGCCGACCTGTTCGCCATACAACAACACGTCGATATCCAGCGGCAGCCCCTTGCGGTCCGGCGCATAGCGACCGTTGTCCGCCTCGATGAACTTGAGACGACGATCCAGCTCCATCAGCGGCAGATCGGTGAAGGCCGAGACGACGAAATTGAAGAATGGCCCGCTCTTGATACCCACCGGCTGGCTCTCGAACACGGCCGAACAGCGGATGTCCACCAGGAAACCGGCCAAGGCTTCAAGACCGGCGCACAGATGGGTTTCGCGCTCGATATTGCTGCCGAGCCCGAGAAAAACCTGAGTCAGCGACATCCGCGCTCGATCTCCACACCCACGCCGCTGGCCGCCGGTACGGCGCCAGGCTTGGTTAATTTCAGACGCAGCCAGGTGATCTTGAACTCATCCATGAGCTCCTGGGCCAGTCGCTCGGCAAAGGTCTCGACCAATTGGAACTGCGCCCGTTCGGCAAATGCCTGGATGCGCGACGATACGCTGGCGTAGTCGAGCGCCAGGGTCAGGTCGTCGCCCGCGGCGGCCGGGCGGTTGTCCCAGGCGAAGCTCAGGTCAAGCCGCAGGCACTGTCGGATGCCTCGCTCCCAGTCGTAGGCCCCGATTACCGTGTCGACTTCCAGGCCCTCGATAAACACTCTGTCCAAGCACTCTTCTCCGCAGCACGACAAGGGCGCAATGCGCCGTTAGAATCAGGGCGTCCTCGCCCGGAATAGTTAGCATGTTTTGGTTACTGGCGATTCTCGCCTACCTGCTCGGCTCGCTGTCCTTCGCCATTTTGCTCAGCCGCCTGACCGGTCGCCCGGATCCGCGAATGAGTGGCTCAGGCAATGCCGGCGCCACCAACATGCTGCGCCTGGCCGGACGCAAACTTGCCATCCTGACCCTGCTGGGCGACCTCTGCAAAGGCCTTGTCCCGGTATTGATCGCCAGCCTCGCAGGGCTCTCGTTGCAGCAACAGGCCTGGATTGGCGTCTGCGCCGTCATCGGCCATCTATTCCCGCTGTACTTTCGCTTTCGTGGCGGCAAGGGTGTCGCAACCGCCGCCGGCATGCTGCTGGGCCTGTACCCGCCCGCCGCCCTGCTGGCTGCCTGTGCCTGGCTGCTGACGTTCTACCTGACCCGCACCAGCTCCCTGGCCGCGCTGATCGCCACGCCGCTGACCCTGCCGTTGCTGGCCTGGCAGGAACCGGCGGCCTTGCTGCCCATGACCGCGCTGGTTGCGCTGATCGTCTGGCGTCACCGGGGCAATCTACGCGACCTGTTCGCCGGGCGCGAACGGCATTTTTAAATGACGCTTCACAGGGGCGCCAACTGCTCCATCGGCCAGCGCGCCTGTACGCTGATCGCCAGGCTTTCGTGCTGGCCGGCCTGCAAGCGCTGGCAACCGGCAAAGGCAATCATCGCGCCGTTATCTGTACAGAACTCCGGCCGGGCGTAGTAAACGTCGCCCTTCATGTCGCCGAGCATTTTCTCCAGCGATGTCCGCAAGGCCTTGTTCGCGCTCACGCCGCCTGCGATCACCAGGCGCTTGAGCCCGGCCTGCTTGAGGGCGCGCTTGCACTTGATGGTCAAAGTCTCCACCACGGCCTGCTGGAACGCCAGCGAGATGTCGCAACGGGTTTGCTCGCTGTCGTCCCCGGCGCTGACGCACTGCTGCCAAGTGTTCAGGGCGAAGGTCTTCAACCCGCTGAAACTGAAATCCAGGCCGGGACGGTCGCACATTGGCCGCGGGAACACGAAACGCCCATCGACCCCTTGCGTCGCAAGCCGGGAGATTTCCGGCCCGCCGGGATAATTGAGGCCCATCATTTTTGCAGTTTTGTCGAACGCTTCGCCGGCAGCATCATCGAGCGTCTCGCCGAGCAACTCGTATTGGCCGATGCCATCGACCCGAATGAGCTGCGTATGGCCGCCCGATACCAACAAAGCGACGAACGGGAATTGCGGCGGTTGCGACTCCAGCATCGGCGCCAGCAGGTGGCCTTCCATGTGATGCACGCCCAGGGCCGGAATCCCCCAGGCAAAGGCCAGCGCCTGGGCACAGGAGGCGCCCACCAGCAACGCGCCCACCAGGCCCGGGCCAGCGGTGTAGGCGATGCCGTCGATCTCGGTCGGCACGCAGCCAGCTTCGGCCAGGACCTGGCGGATCAAGGGCAGCATGCGCTTGACGTGATCGCGGGAGGCAAGCTCGGGCACCACCCCGCCATAGGCGCGGTGCAGGTCGATCTGGCTGAACAGCGCATCGGCCAGCAGGCCGCGCTCACTGTCGTAAAGTGCGACACCAGTTTCGTCGCAGGAGGTTTCTAATCCCAGTACTAGCATGGGTTTGCGCCTTGTAGAGGCTGAATTCGAAGGCGCGCATAATAGTCGCCGCGTTGTGCCCCGACCAGCGGTTTTCGATCAGAGGCTTTGCATTCCGAGCGTTGAGGGGTTAACATCCGCAACCCTTAAAAACCGACGTCTTCAAGTGCTCTTTTGCCGCGAGGATGTTGCCCCCGGTAATGAATGAAGGTAGCTCTGGATGCCAGCCGTCAAAGTAAAAGAGAACGAACCCTTCGACGTAGCTCTGCGTCGTTTCAAGCGCTCCTGCGAAAAAGCCGGTGTTCTGGCTGAAGTTCGTAGCCGCGAATTCTACGAGAAGCCGACTTCTGAGCGTAAGCGCAAGGCAGCAGCCGCTGTTAAGCGTCACGCCAAGAAAGTTCAGCGCGAACAGCGCCGCGCCGTACGTCTGTACTAATACACAGACGTTCGTAGCAAGCTTCTGCCAAGCCCGGCCTTCAAGCCGGGCTTATGGCATTTGCGGAATAACGCTTGATGCTTCACCGTCAAAGCCGCAGACGCGACCAAGACAACCTGCTTCACCGCGTCAGACCTGGCTCTTTTGCCAGCGGTGCACGTCTTTCCTGACGAGCCTTCCAAGGCTACCGACGAGCACACCCTGATTCCTCTAACGACGATCAGCCCAAGGCACCTGCCTGCGTGTCCGCTTCATGAGCTATCCGAGGCCTGAACAGCCGTTACCGGACTCAGCGCAACACATTCAAACAGTCGAATACTGATAGTTATTAACGTCAGTGGATTATCGGCAGATACACTTCCCGACAGCGATGATGCAGACGACCCGGTCGAGCCACCGATTTAGCGTGCCTCAAACCCAGACCCGGTTACGCCTGCCGATTTCGGGTCCATATTTCGCGCAGTGATGATGAGAACGCCATGGCCGGGCTGATTCCCCAGAGCTTTATTGACGACCTCCTGAACCGCACCGACATCGTCGACGTGGTCAGCTCTCGCCTGCAAATGAAGAAAGCGGGCAAGAACTACACGGCCTGCTGCCCGTTCCATAAAGAAAAAACGCCTTCTTTCAGCGTCAGCCCCGACAAGCAGTTCTATTATTGCTTCGGCTGCGGCGCTGGCGGCAATGCCCTCGGCTTCATCATGGACCACGACAACCTGGACTTCCCCCAGGCCGTCGAAGAACTGGCCAAAGCCGCTGGCATGGAAATACCCCGGGAGGAAAGCGGTCGACAGCACAAGCCACGCCAACCGACCGATTCTCCGCTTTACCCACTGCTGACGGCGGCGGCGGATTTTTATCGCCTGGCCCTCAAAAGCCATCCGGCACGCAAGGCTGCGGTGGATTATCTCAAGGGCCGCGGCCTGACCGGCGAAATCGCCCGGGACTTCGGCCTCGGCTTCGCCCCGCCCGGTTGGGACAATCTGTACAAGCACCTAAGCAGCGATACGCTGCAACAGCGCGCCATGATCGACGCCGGCCTGCTGATTGAAAATGCCGAAACCGGCAAGCGCTACGACCGCTTCCGCGACCGGGTCATGTTTCCGATCCGCGACACACGCGGACGGATCATCGCCTTTGGTGGCCGAGTGCTGGGCGACGACAAGCCAAAATACCTGAACTCCCCGGAAACCCCGGTGTTCCATAAGGGCCAGGAACTCTACGGCCTGTACGAAGCGCGCAAGAACAACCGCAACCTCGATGAAATCATCGTCGTCGAAGGCTACATGGACGTTATTGCCCTGGCCCAGCAAGGCCTGCGCAACGCCGTGGCAACCCTGGGCACAGCCACCAGCGAAGAGCACATGAAGCGCCTGTTTCGCGTCGTGCCCAACGTGCTGTTCTGCTTCGACGGCGACCAGGCCGGCCGTAACGCCGCCTGGCGCGCACTGGAGGCTACCCTGCCGTGCCTGCAGGACGGACGCCGGGCACGCTTCCTGTTCCTACCCGAGGGCGAGGACCCGGACACCCTGGTGCGCTCCGAAGGTACCGATGCGTTTCGTGCGCGGATCAACCAGCATGCACAACCGTTGGCCGACTATTTTTTCCAGCAATTGACCGAAGAAGCCGATCCACGCTCCCTCGAAGGCAAGGCCCACATGGCCACCCTCGCGGCACCGCTGATCGACAAGGTGCCCGGCGCCAACCTGCGCACACTCATGCGCCAGCGCCTGACCGAAATCACCGGCCTGAACAGCGAAGCGGTCAATCAACTGGTGCACAGCGCCCCCCAGGAAGCGCCACCGGCTTATGACCCGGGCATCGATTACGACGCGATGCCGGATTTCGCCGACTATCATCAACCCCAACAGGATTACGCCCCCCAGCAGGAATGGACACCGAAAAAACCCGGCAGTGGCGGCAAGAAATGGGACAAGAAACCCTGGGACAAGAACGGCAAGCGCGGCGATCGCGACCAGCCACGTGCCCCGCGCGTGCCGGCCGCCGTCGAACCACCAACACTGGCCGCCTTGCGCACTTTGCTGCATCACCCGCAACTGGCGGAAAAAGTAGAGGACGCCGGGCACTTCGCCGCCGAGGACCACAGCAATACGCAATTGCTGGTTGCACTCCTTGAAGCCGTGCAGAAGAACCCCAAGCTAAACTCTTTCCAGTTGATTGCGCGGTGGCATGGCACCGAGCAGGGGCGCCTGTTGAAGGCCCTGGCCGAGAAGGAATGGCTGATTGAGGGAGACAACCTTGAACAACAGTTTTTCGACACCATTACTAGCTTGTCCGCCCGCCAACGCGAGCGAAACCTGGAACAACTTTTGCGAAAAGCTCGCCAGAGCGAGTTGACCAGCGAAGAGAAAAACCAATTGCGCGACTTACTCAGCCGCAATGTTTGCGCATCAAACCCGACCTCAACTGGCGCGTGAGGTCACAGCTCAGGTATAATCCTCGGCTTGTTTTTTGCCCGCCAAGACCTTCAGTGGATAGGGTGTTATGTCCGGAAAAGCGCAACAGCAGTCTCGTATCAAAGAGTTGATCCTATTGGGTCGTGAGCAGGGCTACCTGACTTACGCGGAGGTCAACGACCACCTGCCGGAGGATATTTCAGATCCGGAACAGGTGGAAGACATCATCCGCATGATCAACGACATGGGGATCAACGTATTCGAGGTTGCTCCAGATAAGGATGCCCTTATGCTGGCCGACGCCGATACCGACGAGGCGGCCGCTGAAGAAGCGGCCGCAGCGTTGGCAGCGGTCGAGACCGACATTGGTCGCACCACCGACCCCGTGCGCATGTACATGCGTGAAATGGGTACGGTAGAGCTCCTCACGCGTGAAGGCGAAATCGAAATCGCCAAGCGTATTGAAGAAGGCATCCGTGAGGTGATGGGCGCAATCGCGCACTTCCCTGGCACGGTTGACCATATTCTCTCCGAGTACACCCGCGTCACCACCGAAGGTGGCCGCCTGTCCGACGTCTTGAGCGGTTATATCGATCCGGACGACGGCATTGCGCCGCCTGCCGCCGAAGTGCCGCCACCGATCGACGCGAAAGCCGCCAAGGCCGACGACGACACCGATGACGACGACGCCGAAGCGAGCGACGACGAGGAAGAAGCCGAAAGCGGTCCGGATCCGGTCATCGCAGCACAGCGTTTCGGCGCTGTGGCCGACCAGATGGAAATCACCCGCAAGGCGCTGAAAAAGCACGGCCGCAACAACAAGCAGGCGATTGCCGAGCTGTTGGCACTGGCCGAGCTGTTCATGCCGATCAAGCTGGTACCGAAGCAATTCGAAGGCCTGGTCGAGCGTGTTCGCAGTGCCCTGGATCGCCTGCGCCAGCAAGAGCGCGCGATCATGCAGCTTTGCGTGCGTGATGCCCGCATGCCGCGTGCCGATTTCCTGCGCCAGTTCCCTGGCAACGAAGTCGACGAAAGCTGGACCGATGCACTGGCCAAGGGCAAGAGCAAATACGCCGAAGCCATTGGTCGCCTGCAACCGGACATCATTCGTTGCCAGCAAAAGCTGACCGCGCTGGAAACCGAAACCGGTTTGACGATCGCCGAAATCAAGGACATCAACCGTCGCATGTCGATCGGCGAGGCCAAGGCCCGTCGCGCGAAGAAAGAGATGGTCGAAGCGAACTTGCGCCTGGTGATCTCCATCGCCAAGAAGTACACCAACCGCGGCCTGCAATTCCTCGACCTGATCCAGGAAGGCAACATCGGCCTGATGAAGGCGGTGGACAAGTTCGAATACCGTCGCGGCTACAAGTTCTCGACTTATGCCACCTGGTGGATCCGTCAGGCGATCACTCGCTCGATCGCCGACCAGGCCCGCACCATCCGTATCCCGGTGCACATGATCGAGACGATCAACAAGCTCAACCGTATTTCCCGGCAGATGCTGCAGGAAATGGGTCGCGAACCGACGCCGGAAGAGCTGGGCGAACGCATGGAAATGCCTGAGGACAAGATCCGCAAGGTATTGAAGATCGCCAAAGAGCCGATCTCCATGGAAACCCCGATCGGTGATGACGAAGACTCCCATCTGGGTGACTTCATCGAAGACTCCACCATGCAGTCTCCGATCGATGTCGCCACTGTCGAGAGTCTCAAGGAAGCGACTCGCGAAGTACTCTCCGGCCTCACTGCCCGTGAAGCCAAGGTACTGCGCATGCGCTTCGGCATCGACATGAATACCGACCACACCCTTGAGGAAGTCGGTAAGCAGTTCGATGTAACCCGTGAGCGGATTCGTCAGATCGAAGCCAAGGCGTTGCGCAAACTGCGCCACCCGACGCGAAGCGAGCATCTGCGCTCCTTCCTCGACGAGTGACCTTCAAAACCCCCGGCCCTGCCGGGGGTTTTGTTATGTGCAGATAAAATCCCTTTCATTACAGCCCTCCCCGCCCTGTCCGTCTACACTCGAATCATCCTCCCCAAGCCATGTCGAGACAGTGATGCCCAGACTGACGGCCGCGCTTTTGCTGTCATTGATGACCTGGACCGCAACAGCTGGCGCGTTGACGCTCACCGACGAGGAGCTCCGCTGGCTCAAGGACCACCCTGACCTGCGCCTGGGTGTCGATGCCTCATGGCCGCCGTTTGAGTTTCGTGACGACCAGGGCCGCTATCAGGGCCTGGCTGCCGACTACGTCGACATCATTCGTGAGCGGCTGGCCATCAAGCTCACCCCCATAGAGCCGGTTAGCTGGACCGCCGTGCTGGAGCAGGTTGGACAGGGCAAGATCGACCTTTTGCCGGGCATCATGTCCACGCCGGAACGCCAGAATTACCTGGCGTTTACCCGGCCTTACCTGGATTTCCCCATTGTCATCCTGGCCCATCGCGGTGGCGCCCAGCCGCACAACCTCAAGGAACTGTACGGGCTGAAAATCGCCGTGGTGGAGAACTATGCCCCCCATGAACTGCTGCGCAACCACCATCCCGACCTGAACCTCGTGGCGCTGCCCAACGTCAGTTCAGCCCTTCAAGCCCTGGCAACCGACGAGGTAGACGCGGTAGTCGGCGATCTGGCCTCCAGTGTCTGGAGCCTGCGCCAACTCAAGCTCGAAGGTCTTTATGTCAGCGGGGAAACGCCTTATCGCTATCAATTGGCAATGGCCGTCCCTCCAGATAGCAAGATACTGGTAAGCATCCTGGACAAGGTCATGGCGGACATGAGCCCGGCCGAAGTCGACGAGATCCAGCAGAAGTGGGTCGGCAATGTGCATGACTACCGCCAGCTCTGGTCAGATTTGCTGCTTTACGGCCTGCCTGCGTTGCTGCTCCTGGTCGGCATACTGGCGGTGGTGATTCGCATCAACCGCCGACTCAGCTCGGAAATCGCCCGGCGGGTCGAGCTGGAACAGGAGCTGCGCAGCAGCGAATACCATTACCGTGGACTGGTGGAGAGCCTGTCGGCCATCGCCTGGGAGGCTAGGGTCAGCGACTTCACCTACAGCTACGTGTCGCCCCACGCCGAAGACTTGCTGGGCTATCCCCTTTCCCATTGGCTGATCCCAGGCTTCTGGCGCAACATCATTCATCCGGCCGACCTGATCCGTGCCCAGACCTACTGCGATCATGAAGTGCTGGCGGGTCGCGACCACTGCATCGATTATCGCGTGATCACTGCCGATGGCCGCTGCCTGTGGGTGCGCGATATTGTCAGCCTGATCGAACACGGGCACGAACCGGTGATGCGTGGGCTGATGATCGACATCAGCGAAGCCAAGCGCACCGAGGAAGCACTGCGCCTTTCGGAGCAGAAGTTTGCCTCGGTGTTCCGCCAGTGCCCGGACATCCTGGTGATTGCACGGTTGTTGGACGGTTGCCTGCTGGAGGTCAACAAGGCCTTCGAAGAGCAGATCGGCTTGAGCGCCGCCGAGGTGGTGGGACACAGCGCAACCGAACTGGATATCTGGGGCATCCAGGGCGTGGGGCCGGGCCTGTTGCAGCGCTTGCAGGCCGGCAGCATTCGCAACCTGGAAATGCCCTTCCGCCGTAGCAATGGCCAGGTGTTCACCGGGCTGATCTCCGCCGAGCCCTTCGACCTCGACACGACGCCAGCCCTGGTCGTGGTGGTACGGGACATCAGCCAGCTCAAGGAAACCCAGCAGCAATTGCAGACATCCGAAGAGAAGTTTGCCAAGGCGTTCCACGCCTCGCCCGATGGCCTGCTGCTGTCCCGGCAAAGCGACGGTCTGCTGATCGAAGTCAACGAAGGTTTCAGCCGCATTACCGGCTTCAACAGTGCCCTGTCGGTGGACCGCTCTACCCTGGACCTGGGCATCTGGGTCAACCTCAACGAGCGAAAGCAGATGCTCGACCTGCTGAAGCGGGACGGCTTTGTCAGGGACTTCAGCTGCCACATCCGTCGCAACGACGGGCAAATCCGGCTCTGCGAAGTCTCCAGTCGCCCGCTGCCCATCGGCAACGAAGACTGCATGCTGACCATCGCCCGGGACATCACCGAACGCCATCTCATGCAGGAGAAACTGCAACAGGCCGCCACCGTATTCGAAAGCACTGCCGAAGGCGTGCTGATCACCGATACGCAACAGCACATCAGCGCAGTGAACCGAGCCTTCACCGAAATCACCGGCTACAGCGAAACCGAAGCCTTGGGCCATACACCTCGGTTGTTGGCTTCCGGCCTGCACGACAGCGCATTTTACGCCGCGATGTGGCACCAGTTGACGGCCGAAGGGCACTGGCAAGGAGAGATCTCCAACCGGCGCAAGAACGGCGAGCTGTACCCCAGCTGGCTGACCATCAGCGCGGTGCGCAATCGGGACCGACAGATCACCCATTTCGTCGCGGTCTTCGCCGATATCTCCAGCCTCAAGCACGCTCAGGCCCGGCTCGATTACCAGGCCCACCACGACCCGCTGACAGGCCTGCCGAATCGCACGCTGTTCGAAAGCCGCTTGCTGGCAGCCCTCAATGGCCAGCAGGAAAACGGTGGCCAGGGCGCCGTGCTGTTCCTGGACCTGGACCGCTTCAAGCACATCAATGACAGCCTCGGGCACCCGGTCGGCGACCTGTTGCTCAAGGGCATTGCCGTACGCTTGCGCGAGCAGTTGCGCGACATCGACACCGTGGCACGCCTGGGCGGCGACGAGTTCATTATCCTGCTGCCGGGCCTGCAACAGCCCAGCGATGCCGAGCACATTGCCCAAAAACTGTTGAACTGCTTTGCCGCTCCGTTCCAAGCCGGCGAGCACGAGTTTTTCATCAGTGCCAGCATCGGCACCAGCCTCTACCCGCAGGACGGTTGCGACGTCGCCACGCTGGTGAAGAATGCCGACGCGGCGATGTACCGTTCCAAGGCCAAGGGACGCAACCGGGTGGAAAGCTACACCCGCGACCTCACCGCCCAGGCCAGCGAGCGAGTGGCCCTGGAGCACGAGCTGCGTCGGGCGATTGAACGCAACGAGTTGTCATTATCTTTCCAACCCAAAATCAGCCTCGTCGACAACCAACTGGTGGGTGCCGAAGCATTGATCCGCTGGACGCACCCCACGTTTGGCGACGTGCCGCCGGAACGCTTCATCCCCTTGGCGGAAGAAAACGGCATGATCCTGCAAATCGGCGACTGGGTGCTGGAGCGCGCCTGCCGGCAGTTGTGCGAATGGAACGACACCTACGACAGCCTCGGCCCCCTTTCGGTCAATCTGGCCGGGGCCCAGCTGCGCCAACCCAATCTACTGGGGCGTATCGAACAACTGCTGCGCGAGCACCAGCTCGAGCCTGGCTTATTGCAACTGGAAATTACCGAAAACTTCATCATGAGCCAGGCCGAAGAGGCCCTGACGGTGCTGCACCAGCTGAAAAAACTCGGCGTGCAATTGGCCATCGACGACTTCGGCACAGGCTATTCCTCCCTGAGTTACCTCAAGCGCCTGCCACTGGACATCCTCAAGATCGACCAATCCTTCGTCCGCGGCCTGCCCGATGACCCCCACGACGCGGCCATCGTACGGGCAATCATCGCCCTGGGCCGCAGCATGCAATTCACCATCATCGCCGAGGGCGTCGAAACCCTGGCCCAGCAGCAATTCCTGACCGAAGAAGGTTGCGAACAGATCCAGGGCTACATCGTCAGCCTGCCCCTGTGCGCCGATGAGTTTGCCGCAACGTTTCTTCGTATGACCGTTTCGGATTTTTCGGATAGCACAGCCGAGAAACCGTCGTTATAATCCGCGGCCTACTGAGGGCCTATAGCTCAGTTGGTTAGAGCAGAGGACTCATAATCCTTTGGTCCACGGTTCGAGTCCGTGTGGGCCCACCATACTCAAAGCCGCGCATTGCGCGGCTTTCGTGTTTCTGGATGGACCACCACAGATACAGTCGCTTGGACCTATCGGAAGTCACCGACGTCTACAAGCATCACGCGAAATACTTCTGGGCTTCTGCACGCGGTGAGCGCACCGAGGGGCATCCCGACTATCATCCGCCGCCTTCAGGCTCGTGAGAGACTGGTACCTCAAAGGGGCCCTGCCGAGCCTGCATGCAGGTGACGTGCTGGCCAGCATCGAGGGAGAGGTCCATGGCGGGATTGGCCCACAGCGCTCTGTCGTGACGCTGGTCATCAAGGTCTGAGGAACTGCACATGCCCTACATCATGCAAACTGTCGTCCTTCTGGTGCTGGGCGCGATCCTCGTTCAGTTTCTGAAACCATACCCGCTGCGCAAGTGGCTGGGTTTGGCGCTGCTGGCAACGGGCTTGGTCAGCATCTTCAAGGTTGGTGAGCAGCAGGTGCTGGGCTTTGACCTGGAGCTGCTAGCACTGCTGGCCGTGCCGCTGGGCGTTGTGCTTTTCCTGACGCGGCGGCGGTTCACGGAGGAGGACTGAAGCCCAGGCACGATTTCTCGGTGCCGTCTCTGACCCAAAATCGTAAGGGACAACAGTCGATCAACAGCGCATGGCTGATCTAATGGCGTACAAGGAACAGCGTGACCAAGCGAGACGTGCGGCCATGGACGAACTGGCTGCACAAGCCCAGGAGTTAGGGATGGGTTACGAATGAGGCATTCGGCGTGCTTGCTGCAGCCATCAAATGCAACGCATCTGTCATCGTCAATTTTAACCTTAAGGACTTTCCAAAGAGCGCTCTCGAAGCATTTGATATCGAGCCTTTGCACCCTGACGATTTTGTTGCCGACCTTTGGGATATAGACCAGGCGGCTGTTCTCGAAGCAGCACAGCGGCAGCGCTCGTCCTTGAAAAATCCGTCGCACAGTGCGCGGCAATACCTCGACAAGCTACTCCAACAAAAGCTCCCCGAAACTGTAAAGTTGCTCTCCAAATTTGAATTCCTGATTTGACGATTGCTGCCAAGGACTTGAGGCTACAACGATGAATTAACATCTCATCCCACGTCCGTACCTGTTACTCAACCTCTATCACCGAGACGCCCATCATCGCCAGCCCCAGCCTCCCCCGACTGTTTCTTGAACTGTTCTGGCAACTCGGCATCCTGCTGGTGCCGGCCTTTTTCGTCACCGTGCTGCCGCCCCCATTGGCTTTGCTGGCGGTGGTGTTCCTTGGGCTGCTGATGGGCCTTGCCGCTCGCCTGGGCTTTTTGGCGATGGGCCGAGGCATCGCCCGGTTGACGGTCGGCGCCGTGTTTGGCCTGGGTTTCAGCCTGGGCCGGGCGTTGCCTGAGTGGTGGGGCATTTTGGTGGCGATTGTCGGCATCATCGTAGGGCTCGCCTGCGTCAGTAGCTGGGAACGACGCCTTGGGTTGGCGCCCGTTTCCAGCAAAGGACCGAGCGCCTGGGGCGGAAGCGAACCGCAACTGACCCCTGAAGGCGAGCCGATCCGGGTGTTCAACCACAGCGAAATCGCCATGGGTGGCCCTACCTATTGCGATTATTTGTTCCCCGACGGTGTGCTCCTGCAAGGCCTTGGCTCTTCGGCCGTGTTCTCCAGCGACGGGCGTTATTTCGCCGCACCGGTACCGTCCCGGCAGGCATGGGGACTGGTAGTCCTCGACCGTCAGCAACGCCTGCTGTACCGCTGCGCCGACAGCGAGCTTTGGGAGTTGGACGCTTTTGACCTCGACCGCTTGAGTGGACGCCATAGCCCACTGGTGGATAACAGCGTTCGCGAAACCCGGCTCGATGAGCTGCTGCAAACCGCCAGCGTCACCCATCTGGTGCCTGTCGCCGACCTGTGGCTGGAAGCCGATTGTCATCCTGAGCAAACCTTCGAACGACGCTCCGCTGATGGCCAGCAATGCCTGCTGGGCAATCTTTCATTACCTTCGACCTTCCGTGACCAGGCCCAGCCATTGGAGCCCCTGCTTTCGCCGCGTTATGCCATCAACGTCAACGGAGCACCGTCCGGCCTGCTGATGGCAGCAGACGCACCGTTGGTATGGAGCGCCGATCAACGCGCCCTGGTGTGCCTGGCCCAACAGCAAAGCGGTCACGAGGAAGGCGACCGGTATTGGTTATGGCAGCTCGACACCGGCTGGCGCGCCCTGCCCTCGCCGTGGGTGAAGAGTGCTGCTGAACCGTCCTTCTACTGGCATGAGTTGCTGAGCCTCGACGCGCACCATGTGCATATCGGCGCGTACCTCGACTATCCGCGACCGGGTTCCGGCCGGTATGGCTACCGTCTGGACAGCATCCACAGCGATACCGAAACCCAGGCCGGTCATGACGCCCAGGGTCGCGTACAGGTTGCTGAGTTCAAACTGACCCGCACGGCCATTGTGATGCCATTGGACAGCCGGGGCCTGCGCGGTGACTCGTACATCGAGACGCAGCCGCTGCTGGGTGGCGCATGCGCCCAGCTCATCTGGCTTTGCGACAATCACGAGGGGCTTGGCGGTTATCGCTGCCAGATCGGTGATTGGCACTTGCCAGGCAGTTGGCTGCTGGATCATCGCGTCTCTGACTGCGGGCGTTACCTGGCACTGCTGCCCTTTGCAGACTCAACGACAGTGACCACCCATGCGGTCATTGCAGATGTGAAGGATCGACGCCTGCTGGAAGGCCCCTCCATGTGGGTGGAACGGATACTCGACTTTCGGGATGGCCGCTTGAGTCTGGCAGTGGTGGCCGGTCGTCTTGACCACGACCTGGACAGCAGCGCACTGCAACGCTTCAACATCCCTGCGCCGCCGATCGGCAGCGACCCGTCGTTCTTTCATCCCAGCGAGCAATCCCGGCTGTTCTACAACACCGTGGACCTGCAGGTGACAAACTCACAACTGCACAGCGTTGCCCCCTGGCGCCTGGTGGATCGTCCGCAAGTGGCCAACGCCGACGGTGACTTCATCCAGCCCGCCCCCGACCGTCAGGATGCCGGCTGGCTGTTCGGCAGCGAAACGGAATATGCCGACAGTTGGGTGCGTGCGCAGACGCCCCGGCTCGGAGGCCATCTGCTGACAGCCTCAGGCTGCGCGTTGGTCGACCTGGCACCGTCGATGACCTGGTCGACGGATAGCCGCTACCTGGCCCTGACCTGCATGGCAACCGATGTGACAGAACAGTGTGGAAGTTATCGAGGCTGGCAATTGCTGCTCCTGGATGTCCAGGAACACACGTTGCGGGTGCATCGGCAGTGGCTGGGCAACCGGCCGCTGTTTGAAAGCTTCGACGCCGAGCAGCTGCATGTACGGTGTTTCGAGCGCGATTGGGAAGCGCAAGACAACGACGACCCAGGTTCAGTGCAGTCGTTCTCGCTGGATCTCTTGTTGCAGTTGCCCACCGAACAGCTGGTTTGCCAGGACGGTTTCTGGTTCAGGGCTTCACAGGTACACCTGGCCCCCGCCTGGCGCGCACTGGCTTTGCCTGCCATTGGCTATTTCGCACGTGAGAGCCTGTAACATGCTCGCCATCGAATGCCTGCGCCGGAGCCCACTTTGACTGATACCCGCCCTCCCGTCCTCGACGAAATCGACCGGCAGCTGATCGCGGCGCTGCAAATCAACGCCCGGGAAAGCGTCGCCATGCTCGCCCGGCAACTGGGTATCGCCCGCACGACCGTGACCTCGCGGCTGGCACGCCTGGAAAAGACCAAGGTGATTACCGGGTATGGCGTGCGCCTGGGGCAACGAGTGATTGACGGTGGCTTGCAGGCTTACGTCGGCATCAAGGTCCAGCCGCGTTCCGGCAAGGACGTGCTGCGGCGCCTGAGCGCCATGGCCCAGGTACAGCAGCTGTGCGCGGTCAGCGGTGAGTTCGACTATGTCGCCTGGTTGCGCACGGACTCGCCGGAACAGCTGGACCAGTTGCTGGACCAGATCGGCAGCGTGGACGGCGTGGAAAAGACCACCACCTCGATCATCCTCAGCAGCAAAATCGATCGAGGCCAGCCAGTCTAAGCCCTGCGCCACTTAGCCTGTGGCCCTCAGGGAACAACGCAAGTTATGGTGTCGGATGGGAGAAATTTTCGATCCTGACCTGCCCCTCCGGAAAGGTCGCGATAATCTCCAATTCCCCCCCCATGGCCCGGATGTAGTTGCGCAATGTGCTGATGTACATGTCCGTACGGCGCTCCATTTTCGAGACTGCCGCCTGGTTGATATGCAGTGCCTTGGCCAAAGCCTCCTGGCTCAACTCCTGCGCCTGACGCAACTCGTGCAACGGCATTTCTGCACGCAACTGCTGATACAGAGCCTGTGCACGAGCCTGGGAGTCAGGCGAACGACGCGCCATCAAATCGGAAAATTTCTTAGCCATGGTCAAAGCCCTCTCTCTTCAATACTTCCAAATGTTCGTCATAGAGGCGTTCGGCCAAAGGCACATAGTCCTGATACCAACGGTCCTGGCCGGTTTTACCTCCCCCGATCAGCAGGATGGCGCAGCGTCGTGGATCAAACGCATAGAGCACACGATAAGGCCTACCTGCATGTTGCACCCGTAACTCACGAAGGTTGCCATGACGCGAACCTTTGATATCACTGGTGTGAGGAAAGCCCAGATACGGCCCGGTATCGCCGAGCAGCATCACCGAGACCTGTACCGAGTCTTGCTCTGACTCACTGAGACGGTCCCACCACAACTCAAATTCGTCAGTGTATTCAACGTCCCATTTCATACAAATATGCCATCCAGGATATATAACCTCAAGGGAATAACCATAGGAGTTTCGGCGGGTATCTGTTGCTGTTGATCGCGCGGACAATTGTCAGGGAGCGTTTCTGTGGGAGCGAGCTTGCTCGCGATGGCGTCAATCCAGTCAACACCGTCATGGACTGACATACTGCTATCGCGAGCAAGCTCTCTCCCACAGGGGACTGGTTTCGTCATTATGCTTTATGAATAGATCAAGATGACTGATATGCGCTCAAAACGACGACACATTGTGTCTTATTAACGTGTTCCACCCTCCCTAGAATGGCTGGCATCTTTCCTATACTCAGACACGAACACCGCGTCGAGTCGCCCACCAAGGTCAGCCATGAACAAGAACAATCGCCACCCAGCAGACGGCAAGAAGCCCATCACCATTTTCGGGCCGGACTTTCCTTTCGCCTTTGACGACTGGATCGAGCATCCGGCTGGCCTGGGCAGCATTCCCGCCCACAACCACGGTACCGAAGTGGCGATTGTCGGGGCCGGAATCGCCGGTCTGGTGGCGGCGTACGAGCTGATGAAGCTGGGTCTCAAACCCGTGGTCTACGAGGCGTCGAAGATGGGTGGGCGCCTGCGCTCACAAGCGTTCAATGGCGCCGAAGGGGTGATCGCCGAGCTGGGCGGCATGCGTTTTCCGGTGTCATCCACCGCGTTCTACCATTACGTCGACAAGCTGGGCCTGGAGACCAAACCGTTTCCCAACCCGCTGACCCCGGCGTCCGGCAGCACGGTCATCGACCTGGAAGGCCAGACCTACTACGCACAAAAACTGGCCGACCTTCCCGCACTGTTCCAGGAAGTCGCCGACGCCTGGGCCGATGCGCTGGAGGATGGCTCACGCTTCGGCGACATCCAGCAGGCGATCCGCGACCGCGACGTGCCACGCCTCAAGGAGCTGTGGAACACCCTGGTGCCCCTGTGGGACGACCGCACCTTCTACGACTTTGTCGCCACCTCCAAGGCCTTCGCCAAGCTCTCTTTCCAGCACCGCGAAGTGTTCGGCCAGGTCGGTTTCGGTACGGGCGGCTGGGATTCGGACTTCCCCAATTCGATGCTGGAAATCTTCCGTGTCGTGATGACCAACTGTGACGACCACCAGCACCTGGTGGTCGGCGGCGTCGAGCAGGTGCCCCACGGTATCTGGAACCACATGCCGGAACGCTGCGTGCACTGGCCGCAAGGGACCAGCCTGAATTCGTTGCACCTGGGCGCCCCACGCAGCGGCGTGAAGCGCATCGCCCGCGCGGCTGATGGCCGGTTCAGCGTGACCGACGTCTGGGACAACACCCGCGAGTACGCCGCCGTGCTGGTCACCTGCCAGAGCTGGCTGCTGACCACCCAGATCGAATGTGAAGAAGCGCTGTTCTCGCAAAAAATGTGGATGGCCCTGGACCGCACCCGCTACATGCAATCGTCGAAGACCTTCGTGATGGTCGACCGGCCATTCTGGAAGGACAAGGACCCGGAGACCGGCCGCGACCTGATGAGCATGACCCTGACCGACCGCCTGACCCGTGGCACCTATCTGTTCGACAACGGGGACGACAAGCCAGGGGTGATTTGCCTGTCGTATTCCTGGATGAGCGACGCGCTGAAAATGCTCCCGCACCCGGTGGAAAAACGCGTGAAGCTGGCCCTCGATGCCCTGAAGAAAATCTATCCCAAGGTGGACATCGCCGCCCGGATCATCGGCGATCCGATCACCGTGTCCTGGGAGGCCGACCCGCATTTCCTCGGCGCGTTCAAGGGCGCCCTGCCCGGCCACTATCGCTACAACCAGCGCATGTATGCGCATTTCATGCAGGACGACATGCCGGCCGAACAACGCGGGATCTTTATCGCCGGCGATGACGTCTCATGGACACCGGCCTGGGTCGAAGGCGCGGTACAGACCTCACTCAATGCCGTGTGGGGAATCATGAAGCACTTCGGCGGTGAAACTCACGCCGAGAACCCGGGTCCAGGTGATGTGTTCAATGAGATCGGTCCGATCGCCCTGCCCGAATAAAAGGAGTTATTGATGCGTGTAGCCCTCTACCAATGCCCGCCGCTGCCACTGGATCCGGCCGGCAACCTGCAACGCCTACACCAGGTGGCGTTGGAGGCCAGGGGCGCCGATGTGCTGGTGCTGCCGGAGATGTTCATGACCGGCTACAACATCGGCGTCGACGCGGTGAATGTATTGGCCGAGGTCTACAACGGCGAGTGGGCGCAACAGATCGCCCGCATTGCCAAGGCCGCCGGCCTGGCGATTGTCTATGGCTACCCTGAGCGCGGCGAAGACGGGCAGATCTACAACGCAGTTCAGCTGATCGACGCCCAGGGCGAGCGCCTGGCCAACTACCGCAAGAGCCACCTGTTCGGCGATCTCGATCACGCCATGTTCAGCGCCGGCGACGCCGCATTGCCCATCGTCGAGCTCAACGGCTGGAAGCTCGGCCTCCTGATCTGCTACGACCTGGAGTTTCCGGAAAATGCCCGACGCCTGGTCCTGGCCGGTGCCGAGCTGATCCTGGTGCCGACCGCCAACATGCAACCCTACGAATTCATCGCCGACGTCACCGTGCGGGCCCGGGCCATCGAGAACCAGTGTTTCGTGGCATACGCCAACTACTGCGGCCACGAAGGTGAATTGCAGTATTGCGGCCAAAGCAGCATCGCCGCACCGAATGGCAGCCGCCCGGCCCTTGCGGGGCTGGATGAGGCCTTGATCGTCGGAGAACTGGATCGACAACTGATGGACGATTCCCGCGCGGCCTACAACTACCTGCACGATCGCCGCCCTGAGCTTTACGGCGACCTGCACAAACACTGATTGAGGATTGAGAACGCGGCCTAATCCGCTAGCATGAGCGCATCTTTGTTCTGGAAGCGCTCATGCCGGCCCCCGACTCCCTCCGCCCCCACACTGAAACCCTGGCCAACGGCTTGCGGGTGACATTGCGTCACGTCCCAGGCCTCAAGCGTAGCGCTGCAGTGCTGCGAGTCGCGGCTGGCAGCCATGACGCGCCCCTGGCCTGGCCGGGATTGGCGCACTTGCTCGAGCATCTGTTCTTCCTCGGCACCGAGCGTTTTCCCGCTGGGGAGAACCTGATGGCCTACGTGCAGCGCCACGGCGGCCAGGTCAATGCGCGCACCAGCGAACGCACCACGGATTTTTTCTTCGAATTGCCACCTGCAACCTTCGCCGACGGACTGGAACGGCTGGGGGACATGCTCGCTCACCCACGCCTGGATGAGGCCGATCAGTTGCGCGAACGGGAAGTGCTGCACGCCGAGTTCATCGCCTGGTCCCAGGATGCTGCAGCCCAGCGACAGCTTGCCTTGCATGACGGCCTGTCGGAGACCCATCCGCTGCGGGGTTTTCATGCCGGCAATCGCGATAGCCTGGCGGTGACGCAAGCCGAATTCCAAAGCGCATTGCACGACTTCTATCGCCGCTTTTACCAGAGCGGCCAGATGACCCTGAGCCTGGTCGGCCCGCAGAGCATCGACGCCTTGAAAGCGCTGGCTGAACAGTTCGACAGCCACATACCTGCCGGCGAAGCGCTTGCCAGGCCGGCACCACCAAGGTTGATGGCATCGTCCCAGACGAGTTATCAACAGGCCCGCGAGGGTTGCCTTGATCTGCTGTTCGCCTTCGAAGACTTGCCCGCTGCCTCGCCTCAAGCCCTGGATTTTCTGTGTACGTGGCTGAACTCCAGCAAACCGGGCGGCTTGTTCGCCACGTTGCGTCAGCGCGACCTGGCTGACAGCCTCAAGGCCACCGCGCTGTATGAGTTTGCCGGGCAGGCGCTGCTGCACATCGAATTCAAGCACGCCAACGCTCCGGCAGCGGCGCAAATCCAAGCATTGCTGCACGACTGGCTGGGGTTCTTTGTCGCCCAGGACGACTGGGCGCCGTTGCGCGAGGAGTTCACCGCACTGTTGCAGCGCCGGCAAGAGACAGGATCGGCCTTGCAGGTGGCCCGCTGGGACGGTGAAGGACGTCACGGGCCGCTGTTGGCAAACGACCTGGTGAAGCTCAGGGAAATCCTCAAGCAACTGCACCCGGCCGATAACGTCGCGGGACAATGGCAACTGCCCGCGCCCAATCCGTTCCTGCAAACGCCAAGCGAAGCGCCCCGCGCCGGGCTGATACGCGGCCAGACCAGCGCCCACCGCGGCTTGCGAACCTTCGCCCAGGACCGCTCCCGGGGTCGTCGGGAACGCTCGCCCATGCAGTTCAGCCAGGCGCTGCCTGACAATGGTCGTGAAGGCGCGGTGTACCTGCGCTGGCAACTGACGACCCAGGCACCGCTGGACTTTCAATCCAGGCTCGACCGGCACCTGCAGGATATGCGGGAGGATGCTCGCCAGGCCGGTGTGGACGTCAGCTTCGAGCCCTCCGGTCATCAATGGCTGCTGAAACTGGTTGGCTTACAGGTGCCGATACCGTTGGTGCTCGAACACGTTCTGACGAAGCTTGCGCAACCGCTGCCAATGGCCCTGGCCAGTCACGAAACCCCGCCGATGCCGATTCGGCATCTGTTGAAGGCGCTGCCAGATCACTGCCGCCACAACCGCCAAGCGTCAGCGTTGCCAATGCCCGAAAGCGACCAAAGCGTGTGGACAACGGCCCGATGGGACGGGCTGTCCATCGGCCTGTCGGCGGCCACCCAAGGAGCGTTGGGCCCTGCGTTGGCCCGAGTGCCGGGCATTGCCGGCGATGAAGCCAGCCTGGCGCCGGCACCTCGCGGGCAACGCCTCTGGCATACGCTCCAGACTCACGGCGAAGAACCGGCCGTGTTGCTGTTTTGCCCGACAGCCACCCCGACACTGGCCGACGAAGCCGCCTGGCGATTGCTGGCACAGCTGTGCCAGACGCCGTTCTACCAGCGCCTGCGCGTCGAGTTGCAGTTGGGTTATGCGGTGTTCAGTGGGTTGAAGCAGATCGACGGGCAAACGGGGATGTTGTTCGGCGTCCAATCGCCCAGCCTTTCGGCGACGCAACTGAGCGCCCACATCGAACAGTTTCTGGCCGGGTTACCGACGTTGCTCCAGCAACTCGATGATGTCTCCCTGACCGGCCAGCAGCAGGCGCTTGCCGCCCAACTCCAGGGCACCGCCCTGCCCTGCGCCCAGGCCGCCGAACTGCTCTGGCAGGGCAAGTTGGCCGGCCACCCGTCGGATTATCTTGAGCAACTGTCCGCTGCCATCGTGTACCTGGATCGCACGCAGCTACAAATGGCCGCCCAACGTCTGATCGAGGCTGAAGGGGGATGGTATTGCCTGAGCAACGGAGCCTTCCCGGGAGAGCGCTGGCAAGCGCCCCAGTGATCATTGCAGGGGCCGTAATGAGCTTTCTTCGAGAATCGCGGCGAACGAAGATGTCAGATTTAGTAACATAGGCGCCTAAGCATCTGAACATCTCCGAACGGAGGTGGACTATATGTATAGGTCTCAACCGTTCTATCTAACGAAAGCATCCCAACCAAAGGAGTATTCCCATGTCCTGGTCCAAACCCGCATATATCGACCTGCGTATCGGTTTCGAAGTCACCATGTACTTCGCCAGCCGTTGAATGCTGCAGGCGGTTAAGCACGCAGCACTACGCCTCGGCCAGCCGAGGCGTTTTTATTTCGGTTTGCAGATGGAGCAGCCATGTTCGTCCAGATTCTAGGTTCTGCCGCCGGTGGCGGTTTCCCCCAGTGGAACTGCAACTGCGCCAATTGCGCAGGTTTTCGCGACGGCAGCCTGCGGGCCCAGGCGCGCACCCAATCGTCCATCGCCCTGTCCGATGACGGTGTGAACTGGGTGCTGTGCAACGCCTCCCCGGACATTCGCGCCCAGCTCCAGGCGTTCGCCCCGATGCAGCCGGGCCGGGCCCTGCGCGACACCGGCATTGGCGCGATCATCCTGATGGACAGCCAGATCGACCACACCACCGGCCTGCTCAGCCTGCGTGAAGGTTGCCCGCATCAAGTCTGGTGCACCGACATGGTCCATGAAGACTTGAGCACCGGCTTTCCGCTGTTCAACATGTTGACCCACTGGAACGGCGGGTTGAGCTGGAATCGCATCGAACTCGACCAGAGCTTCACCATCGCCGCCTGCCCGAACCTGCGCTTCACCCCACTGCCCCTGCGCAGCGCCGCACCGCCCTATTCACCGCATCGCTTCGACCCGCACCCGGGCGACAATATCGGGCTGATCGTCGAAGACCTGCGCACGGGTGGCAAACTGTTCTATGCCCCGGGCCTGGGCAAGGTCGACGAGTCGTTGTTGGCGATCATGGCCGGCAGCGATTGTCTGCTGGTGGACGGTACGATGTGGGACGACGATGAAATGCAGCGCCGTGGCGTCGGCACCCGCACTGGCCGGGAAATGGGCCACCTGGCCCAGAATGGCCCCGGCGGTATGCTGGAAGTACTGGAACAAGTGCCTGGGCCGCGCAAAGTCCTTATCCATATCAACAACACCAACCCGATCCTGGACGAAGATTCGCCCGAGCGGGCTGAACTTGTACGTCGAAAGATTGAAGTGTCCTACGACGGAATGAGTATTGAGTTGTAAGAAGGGCGGAACGATTGTGGGGGTGAAGTTGTGGTGTGTCAGCCAGGCATGATCCAGCTGGACAGGCCCCATCGCGAGCAAGCTCGCTCCCACACTGGTTTTGCTGTGAATCAGATATCCAATGCAACTCGAACTACTGTGGGAGCGAGCTTGCTCCGGGCGGCGATCCGACGATGGGGCTAGCCCTGACGCCACAGAACCCACGGGCATTTCCCGGAGAACCAAAATGACTGACACCCCCCTGTCCCCCGCCGAGTTCGAAGCCGCCCTGCGTGCCAAGGGCGCGTATTACCACATCCATCACCCGTATCACGTGGCGATGTATGAAGGCCGCGCGACTCGCGAGCAGATCCAGGGCTGGGTCGCGAACCGTTTCTACTATCAAGTGAACATCCCGCTCAAGGACGCCGCGATCCTGGCCAACTGCCCTGACCGGGAGATCCGCCGCGAGTGGATCCAGCGCCTGCTCGACCATGACGGCGCTCCCGGCGAAGACGGCGGCATCGAAGCCTGGTTGCGGCTGGGCCAGGCGGTGGGCCTGGACCCCGATCAACTGCGCTCCCAGGAGTTGGTGCTGCCCGGTGTGCGTTTCGCCGTGGATGCCTATGTCAACTTCGCCCGCCGGGCCTGCTGGCAGGAAGCCGCCAGCAGCTCGTTGACCGAACTGTTCGCCCCACAGATCCACCAGTCGCGCCTGGACAGTTGGCCCCAGCATTACCCCTGGATCGACCCGACCGGCTATGAGTACTTCCGCACCCGCCTGGGCCAGGCCCGGCGTGATGTAGAACATGGCCTGGCGATCACTTTGCAGCACTACACCACCCGCCAAGGTCAGGAGCGCATGCTGGAGATTCTCCAGTTCAAGCTGGACATCCTCTGGAGCATGCTCGATGCCATGAGCATGGCCTACGAATTGAACCGCCCGCCCTATCACAGCGTGACCGGGCAACGGGTGTGGCACAAAGGGATCACCTTATGAGTTTCGACCGCAGCAAAACCCCGCGCTGGCGCCCCGGCTATCGTTTCCAGTACGAACCGGCCCAGAAAGGCCACGTGCTGCTCTATCCTGAAGGCATGATCAAGCTGAACGACAGCGCTGCGCTGATCGGTGGCCTGATCGATGGTGAACGGGATGTCGCGGCCATCATCGGCGAGTTGGCGAAGCAGTTTTCCGACGTGCCGGAACTCGGTGACGACATCGAGCAATTCATGGAGGTCGCCCGTGCACAGCACTGGATCGAACTTGCCTGAGAGCACCGGTCTGCCGCCCAAGCCTGAAGTCGGCTTGCCGCTGTGGTTGCTGGCGGAGCTGACCTATCGTTGCCCGCTGCAATGCCCGTACTGCTCCAACCCGCTGGACTTTGCCGAGCAAGGCAAGGAGCTGAGCACCGAGCAATGGTTCAAGGTCTTTCGCGAAGCCCGCGAGATGGGCGCCGCACAGCTGGGTTTTTCCGGCGGCGAGCCGTTGGTGCGCCAGGACCTCGCCGAGTTGATCGGCGAGGCGCGCAAGCTGGGTTTCTATACCAACCTGATCACCTCTGGCATCGGCTTGACCGAACAGAAAATCAGCGACTTCAAAAAGGCCGGCCTGGACCATATCCAGATCAGCTTCCAGGCCAGCGACGAACAGGTGAACAACCTCCTGGCCGGCTCGAAGAAAGCCTTCGCGCAAAAACTGGAAATGGCCCGGGCGGTGAAGGCCCACGGCTATCCGATGGTGCTGAACTTCGTGACCCATCGGCACAACATCGACAAGATCGATCGCATCATCGAGCTGTGCATCGCCCTGGAAGCCGACTTCGTCGAGCTCGCCACATGCCAGTTCTACGGCTGGGCGCAGCTCAACCGCGTCGGCCTGCTGCCCACCCGGGAGCAACTGGTACGCGCCGAGCGTGTCACCAACGAATACCGCGCCAAGCTGCAAGCGCAAGGCAATCCCTGCAAGCTGATCTTCGTCACGCCGGACTACTATGAAGAACGCCCCAAGGGCTGCATGAACGGCTGGGGCAGCATTTTCCTCACCGTCACGCCGGACGGCACGGCATTGCCCTGTCACGGTGCCCGCCAGCTGCCGGTGCAATTTCCCAACGTGCGCGACCACAGCATGCAGCACATCTGGTACGAGTCGTTCGGCTTCAACCGCTTCCGCGGTTATGACTGGATGCCCGAGCCGTGCCGCTCCTGCGATGAAAAGGAAAAGGACTTCGGCGGCTGCCGCTGCCAGGCGTTCATGCTCACAGGCGACGCCAGCAACGCCGACCCGGTGTGCAGCAAGTCCGAACATCACGGGGTGATTCTCAAGGCGCGGGAAGACGCCGAGCACGCCACGCAAACCATCGAACAATTGGCCTTTCGCAATGAACGAAACTCGCGCCTCATCACCAAAGGCTGAGCCTTTCAGCGCCGCCCAGGCCGTTGCCGCCGGCACCGACTTCGCCGAACTGCAGCTCGGGCCTTTGGGCCTGTTCTGGAATGAATACCGCCCCGCAGACGGTGCCTGCCGGATCTGGCATTGGCAAGACGCCATGCCTCGCTGCCTGACACCGGACGGGTTCAGCGCGCGCAGCCGGGTCTATGAATATGGCGGTGGATCATTCTGCCTGAGCCATGACGGTGTGCTGTTCGTCAATGAGGCCGACCAGCAGCTGTACCACCAGTCCCTGAACGACGAACGCCCCGTAGCGCTGACCTCGGGTGACTGCCGTTATGGGGATCTGAGCTTCGCCGACGGCCAGGTATTGGCGGTGGAAGAACAGGCCAACCAGCATCGCCTGGTGTCGATCGGGCTGGTGGGTCATCAGCGACATCTGTTGGCCGAAGGTGCAGATTTCTACGCATCACCCACCGTGAGCCCGGACGGTCAGCGGCTCGCCTGGATAGAGTGGAGCCGTCCGCATCAACCCTGGACCGCAACGCGCTTGATGCTGGCCGAGCGCAACGCTACGGGTTGGGGTGCGCCGCGCTGTGTCGCGGGCAACGGTGAAGAAGAGTCCATCCAGCAACCGCGCTTCGATGCGGCCAGTCGTCTTTATTGCCTGACTGATCGCGGTGGTTATTGGCAGCCTTGGCTGGAGTCGGCCCAGGGCCTGGAACCGCTGCCTGCCGCCCAAGCCGATCACGCCCCAGCGCCGTGGCAACTGGGCGGCTGCACCTGGTTGCCGCTGGGCGAACACAGGTATCTGGCCAGTTGGACCGAAGCGGGTTTCGGGCGCCTGGGCCTGTGCCACGGTGACGATACCGATGAGGACTTCACCGGCACCTACACCCGCTTTCGTAGCCTGGCGCTGGATGAGCGGTTCATCTACGCCGTTGCAGCCTCGCCGACCCGCCCATCGGCGGTCATTACCATTGAGCGGCATAACCACGAAGTGGCCGTGCTGGCCGGCGGCGTCACGCCCTTGCCCGTCGAACAGATCAGCCGTCCTCGCACCCTGCGCTATCCATCCGCGTCAGGCGAGGCCCACGGGTTCTTTTACCCGGCCATGAACGCACCCGCAAAGCCGCCCTTGGTGGTGTTCATTCACGGCGGCCCCACCTCGGCCTGTTATCCCTTGTTCGACCCGCGTATCCAGTATTGGACCCAACGTGGCTTTGCCGTCGCCGATCTCAACTACCGCGGCAGCAGCGGCTATGGCCGGGCCTATCGGCAGGCGTTGCATCTGAATTGGGGCGTGGTGGATGTCGAGGACGCCTGCGCGGTGGTCGCGTATCTGGACGAACAAGGCCTGGTCGATGGCCGACGTGCGTTCATTCGCGGTGGCAGTGCCGGTGGCTACACGACCCTCTGTGCCCTGGCATTCCATGATGTATTCCGGGCCGGCGCCAGCCTCTATGGCGTGAGCGATCCTGTCGCCCTGGCCCGTGCTACGCACAAGTTCGAAGGTGATTATCTGGACTGGCTGATCGGCGATCCGCAACAGGACGTCGAACGCTACCACGCCCGCACCCCACTGCTGCACGCCGGGAACATCCATGTGCCGGTGATCTTTTTCCAGGGCGAGCTGGACGTGGTGGTCGTACCGCAGCAAACCCGCGACATGGTCAGTGCTTTACAGGCCAACGGCGTGGCGGTCGAGGCGCACTACTATCCCGATGAGCGCCACGGTTTTCGCAAGGCCGCGAACCAGGCCCATGCGCTGGAGCATGAGTGGTTGTTCTATCGCAAGGTGATGGATGGCCCCACATAAGGAGATGCCAAACCAATGTGGGAGCGAGCCTGCTCGCGATAGCAATGGTCCAGTCAACATCCCTATAGACTGATACACCGCTATCGCGAGCAGGCTCGCTCCCACAGGGCTCCCAACAAATCTTTAAATTCGCGCCAGGTTCTCAGCGCTTGGCGATGATGTACACCGCATGCACGATGCCAGGGATATAACCCAGCAGCGTCAGCAGGATATTCAGCCAGAAAGCCCCGCCGAAGCCGACCTGCAGGAACACCCCCAGTGGCGGCAGCAGGATGGCGATAATGATGCGAATGAAATCCATGGATGACTCCTGATCGACGATGGCCAAATTGCCATATAGCTCATTGACCCCAGGCCGCTCGCCAGGGTTCAGTGAAACGCAACCAGAAGCAGCCCCGATGGAGGGCGCCTGCCAGGAACAAAAAACGCAGGCAAAAGAAAACCCCGCCGAAGCGGGGCTTTGCAGACTGTTTCCCTGACATCCATTTCACTCTGCCGTCCTGGCAGAATCCTACGTGTCCTTGTTGTTACTTTGCGCGTCCTGCGCTACATCCATGGAAGCTAGATTAGCCCTGGATCCAATTCGCCGATAGGGGGAAAACGCCAGCACGATGTGTAAGCTAATGCTTACACATCGTCATGATTTCAGAACTGGCCGGCTTCCAGCAGGAACAGCGACTCGCTGCCCGCCTTGACCGAAGCGCTCAAGGAATGAATACGCGGCAGCAGGCGGGCGAAATAGAACCGCGCCGTGCCCAGTTTGCTCGCGTAGAAATCATCCTGGCTTTCTTTGCCCAAGGCCGCCCTGGCCATCAGCGCCCACATGTAGGCATATGCGGTGTAGCCAAACGCCTGGAGATACTCCACCGAGGCCGCGCCGATTTCATTCGGGTTGCTTTTCGCCCGGTCCAACAGCCAGTCGGTCAACTCGTCCAGCGAGTCGACAGCGCTGTTCAACGGCTTGATGAACTCCGCCAGATCGCTGTTCGCGGTGGCCGTGAAGTGACGGATTTCATCGGCAAACAACTTGTAGAACGCACCACCGCTGCCGACGATCTTGCGCCCCACCAGGTCCAGCGCCTGGATACCGTTGGTGCCTTCGTAGATCTGGGTGATACGCACATCGCGCACCAGTTGCTCCTGGCCCCATTCACGAATGTAACCGTGGCCGCCGAACACCTGTTGACCATGGACGGTGGTTTCCAGGCCCAGGTCGGTGAGGAAGGCCTTCGCCACCGGTGTCAGCAATGCCACCAGGTCTTCGGCGCGCTTGCGCGTGACTGGGTCTTCGCTGAACTTGGCGGTATCCAGTTGCATCGCCACGTAGGTGGAAAATGCCCGGCCGCCTTCGTTCGAGGCCTTCATGGTCAACAGCATCCGACGCACGTCGGGGTGGACGATGATCGGGTCAGCGACCTTGTCCTTGTTCTGCGCACCGGTTGGCGAGCGGCTTTGCAGGCGGTCACGGGCATATTCGATGGCGTTCTGGTAGGAACGCTCACCGGAGGCCAGGCCCTGGATACCGACGCCCAGGCGCTCGTAGTTCATCATGGTGAACATCGCCGCCAGGCCCTTGTTCGGCTCGCCCACCAGATAACCCACGGCTTCGTCGAAGTTCATCACGCAGGTGGCGGATGCCTGGATGCCCATCTTGTGTTCGATCGAGCCGCAGTTGGCCGCGTTGCGCGCGCCCAGGCTGCCGTCGGCATTGACCATGAACTTGGGCACCAGGAACAGCGAGATGCCCTTGGGGCCTGCCGGCGCGTCCGGCAGTTTCGCCAGCACCAGGTGAATGATGTTCTCGGTGAGGTCGTGTTCGCCGCCAGTGATGAAAATCTTCGTGCCGCTGACCTTGTAGGAACCGTCGGCCTGGGGTTCGGCCTTGGTGCGGATGATCCCCAGGTCCGTACCGGCGTGGGGCTCGGTCAGGCACATGGAACCGGCCCAGACGCCGGCGTACATGTTCGGCAGGTATGCCGCTTTCAGTTCTTCGCTGGCGTGGGCATTGATCGACAGGCAGGCGCCGGCGGTCAGCATCGGGTACAAACCGAAGGACAGGCTGGCGGAGTTGACCATTTCCTCGACCTGGGCCGAAACGGCCTTGGGCATGCCCATGCCACCGTACACCGGGTCACCGCCGACACCGACCCAACCACCTTCAGCGTAAGTCTTGTAGGCCTGTGGGAAACCTGCCGGCGTGGTGACGGCGCCGTCGGCCCAGTGGCAACCTTCTTCGTCAGCGGCGCGGCTGAGGGGCGCGATGCTTTTGCTGGTGACTTTGCCGGCTTCTTCAAGGATCGCTTCGACCGTTTCGGCATCCACGGTGTCGGCCAGCGCCGGCAATTGGGCCCAGAGTTTCGCGACCTCGAACACTTCATTGAGGACGAAGCGCATATCGCGCAGGGGCGCTTTGTAGTCAGCCATGGCAAACCTCGCAGGATCTAAACAGTTGGTTCGTAAAAGACGGTTTTCGCAATGGACTGAGTGTACCTCAACAACTTTTGCGACACATAGGGTCAACTCATGACTGTTTTGTTATTTTTAGTCACCATGAAAGATCGCAGGCTTCGCCAGCTCCTACAGAGAATACGCATTTCAATGTAGGAGCTGGCGAAGCCTGCGATCTTTGGCATTCCCTCTATCAAAGCGCAAACAACTCCGCCGGCAGCTTCATCAGGCAATCACTCCCCGCCTCGACGGCAGCCCGATGGGCGGTCGTGCGCGGCAACAGGCGCTTGAAGTAAAACTCACACGTCGCCAACTTGCCCCGGCAGAAATCCCCATCACCCTGGCCACTGTCGAGTTGCGCCTGGGCCACCAAGGCCATGCGCAACCACAGGTAGGCCAGGATGATGTAGCCGCTGTACATCAGGTAATCCACGGAGGCGGCCCCCACTTCATCGGGATTCTTCATGGCAGCCATGCCGACCCGGGTGGTCAGTTCGCCCCACTGCTGGTTGAGCCCGTCGAGTTGCTCGACGTAATCCTTGAGCTGCGGATGTCCGGCATTCGCGGCGCAGAATTTGTGGACGATCCGGGTAAAACCGCGCAACAACTTGCCCTGGCTGCCCAGCACCTTGCGCCCCAGCAGATCCAGGGCCTGGATGCCATTGGTGCCCTCGTAGATCGGCGCGATGCGGCAATCTCGCACCAACTGCTCCATGCCCCACTCACGAATGAAGCCGTGACCGCCAAACACTTGCATGCCGTGGTTGGTCACCTCCAGCCCGGTGTCGGTCATGAAGGCCTTGCAGATCGGGGTGAGGAACGCCAGCAGGTCCTCGGCCTCCTGGCGGGCGGTTTCGTCCGGGCTCAGGTGCGCGGTATCGAGCAATTGCGCGGTGAAATACGTCAGCGCCCGATTGCCTTCGTTGAAGGCTTTCATGGTCAGCAACATCCTGCGTACATCGGGATGGACGATGATCGGGTCGGCGACCTTTTCCGGCGCCTTGGGGCCGGTCAGCGCGCGCATCTGCAAACGGTCGTTGGCGTATTTGATGGCGCCCTGGAAGCTCGCCTCGCCCAGACACAGGCCCTGCATGCCGGTGCCGAGCCGGGCGTGGTTCATCATGGTGAACATGCAATTGAGGCCCTTGTTCGGCTCGCCGATCAGGAACCCCTTGGCCCCGTCGAAATTCAGCACGCAGGTGGCCGATGCCTTGATGCCCATCTTGTGTTCGATCGAACCACAGGACACGCCATTGCGCGGCCCGGCCTCACCCCTGGCGTCGGGCAGGAACTTGGGCACGATGAACAACGAGATGCCTTTGGTCCCGGCGGGGGCGTCCGGCAACTTGGCCAGCACCAGGTGGATGATGTTATCGCTCATGTCGTGTTCGCCGGCGGAAATGAAGATCTTGCTGCCGGAGATCGCATGGCTGCCGTCGGCCTGGGGCACGGCGCGGGTCTTGATGATGCCCAGGTCGGTGCCACAGTGGGCTTCGGTCAGGCACATGGTGCCGGTCCACTGGCCGGCGGTGAGTTTACTCAGGTAGGTCTGTTTCTGTTCTGCCGTGCCGTGGGCATGGATCGCCGACATGGCGCCGTGAGTCAGGCCCGGGTACATGCCCCAGGACGTGTTGCTGGAGCCGATCATCTCGCTGATGACCAGGCCCAGGGAGCTGGGCAGGCCCTGGCCGCCATACGCCGGGTCCGCCGCCAGCCCATGCCAGCCGCCCTCCACGTATTGTGCGAAAGCCTGCTTGAAGCCTGTCGGCGTGGTGACTACGCCGTTGTCGAAATGGCAACCTTCTTCGTCACCGGAGCGATTGAGCGGCGCCAGCACGTTCTCACAGAACCTGGCACCTTCTTCGAGGATCGCGCTAACCATGTCCGGGCTGGCATCGCTGGCGCCCAGTTCGGCATAACGGCCATGGAAATCGAAGACGTGATCGATCAGAAAGCGCATGTCACGCAGCGGGGCTTTGTACTCGGGCATGGTGGTTTTCTCCGGTAGCAGATCGTTGCAACCTACTGCCGGCCACCCAGGCTCACAATCACAGTCCAGACGCTGAATGCGCCGTCATCACTCAACCCGCGGCGGCTTCCATGCGCACCGCGCCGCGGCGGTTCTGGCCGAAGGCAACCACACAGTTACGCCCCGCGCCCTTGGCGTTATACAGCGCCTGGTCGGCGGACTTGAGCACTTCTTCAGGCGTGCGTTGCTCGAGGCGCTCCGCGACGCCGATGCTGACCGTCACCGAGACGCTGGACGCACCGGCGCCAGAACGGCGCTGACGGCCTTGTTGGTCGTCCTGGGGACGACTGTCGGGGTTGCGCAGTTGGATGGCGTACGTCTCGATGGACTGGCGGATGACTTCCAAATGGGGCATGCACTCGTCGATGGTCTTGCCTGCGAACACCAGGGCAAATTCCTCACCGCCGTAGCGATACGCCCTACCGCCACCGCCGATTTTCGATAATTTGCTGGCCACCAGGCGCAGGACCTGGTCACCCACATCGTGGCCGTGGGTGTCGTTGAATTTCTTGAAGTGGTCCACATCGCTCATCGCCAACACATAGTTGCGCCCCAGGCGCTGCATGCGTTCGTTCAGTGCCCGACGGCCTGGCAGGCCGGTGAGTTCGTCACGGAAGGCCATTTGATAGGCCTCATGGGCGACCGCCGCGGCGATCATCAACATCACCTGGCTGCACATGATGTTCAGGGTGAACGGCAGGATGAAGGTTTTCGGCAACATCCAGAACAACCCCAGCACCCCCACCAATTGCGCAGCATGCAGTGGCCGGGGGTTGCGCCAATATTGCCAGGCCAGCAGCAGGAACGCGGCGGCGAACATCGGGTAAGACAATTGGATCAAGCTCATCCAGGCGCCGTGCAACGCCGGCCAGCGGATCTCCGAAAGCCACAACAGCAAGGCTTGGGGAAAACTCTGCTCCAGGGCCAGCGCCACGCTGCCAAAGACCAGCAACACCGCGAACCGCGCCACCATGTCCTGAAACAAGTGCGTGCGCTCCTGCCACGCGGCGAACACCCCGAACAACAGCGGCAACAACAAGCAAACGAGATGGAACACCACCGCCGCGTCTTCGCGCACCTTGCCGTTATCGCGATAGAAGTCAGTCTGGGTGTCCAGCAGGAAATAGGCGATGTACACCGTGACCATCAGGAACAGTTCACGTTGACGTCGGTAGACCGCGCAATACGCCCCGCCCAGCAACAACACCAACGTGGGGAGCACGTTGAACAGCGAGGTGAAGAAAACGTTGAGATCCTTGACGTAGGCAGCCGCAAGCCCCGCCAGCAACAGCAGCAATGACGGTAGGAAATGGCTGAAACGTACAGCGGAAGAACGCGGCAAGGGTAAAGCTCCGACCCGGCTAATCAAAGATGGCATTGTGCCCGCAACAGGAGCAGTAAGGCACGCGAGATATGACAGATGTCACACTGCCATCGCTGTAACGGCAGAGGGGGCGGTTTTCTTAGGGTCGAGTTGGATGAATATTGTTTCAGGATCCTAGTTGATCCCTGCGGGAGCGAGCTTGCTCGCGATAGCGGTGCGTCAGCCATGAAGGTGCTGACTGAACAAACGCCATCGCGAGCAAGCTCGCTCCCACAAGGGCCTGCGGTGGATACAGATTTTGTGGCAGACATGAAAAAGCCGCTGCTCCCGAAGAAGCAGCGGCTTTTGGAAGAACCGCGTGAGGCTTAGTAGCCCAGCGCGAAGTCCTCTTCCTTCATGTCCATCAGGTTGTTGGCGCCCGACAGCATGGTTGCCACGTGGGTACGGGTACGCGGCAGGATGCGCTGGAAGTAGAAGCGCGCGGTCTGCAGCTTGGCGGTGTAGAAGGCTTCTTCAGTGGTGCCGGCTGCGAGTTTTTCCGCCGCAAGGCGCGCCATGTCGGCCCAGAAATAGGCCAGGCAGGCGTAACCGGAGTACATCAGGTAGTCCACCGATGCCGCGCCGACTTCTTCGCGATCCTTCATGGCCGCCATACCGACCTTCATGGTCAGCTCGCCCCATTCCTTGTTCAGCGCAACCAGGGGTTCTACGAACTCCTTGATCGCGTCGTTGCCTTCGTTGCCCTGGCAGAACTTGTGGACGATCTTGGTGAAGCCCTTGAGTGCCTCGCCCTGGGTCATCAGCACTTTACGGCCCAGCAAGTCGAGGGCCTGGATGCCGGTGGTGCCTTCGTACAGCATCGAGATACGGCTGTCGCGAACGTTCTGCTCCATGCCCCACTCGGCGATGAAGCCGTGGCCGCCATAGATCTGCACGCCGTGGTTGGCCGATTCGAAGCCGACTTCGGTCATGAAGGCCTTGGCGATCGGCGTCATGAATGCCAGCAGTGCATCGGCCTTTTTCTTCTCTTCTTCATCCACGCCGTACTTGACGATGTCGACCTGCTTGGCGGTGAAGTAGACCATCGCTCGGTTACCCTCGGCGAAAGCCTTCATGGTCAGCAGCATGCGACGCACGTCAGGGTGAACGATGATCGGGTCAGCGGCCTTGTCTGGCGCTTTCGGGCCAGTCAGGGAACGCATTTGCAAACGATCGCGGGCATATTTCAGGCCGCCCTGGAAACCGATCTCGGCGTGGGCCAGGCCTTGCAGTGCGGTACCCAGGCGTGCGGTGTTCATGAAGGTGAACATGCAGTTCAGGCCTTTGTTCGCCGGGCCGATCAGGTAACCGGTGGCCGCGTCGAAGTTCATCACGCAGGTGGCGTTGCCGTGGATGCCCATCTTGTGTTCCAGGGAACCGCAGCTCACCGCGTTGCGCTGGCCGATGGAGCCGTCGGCGTTAGGCAGGAACTTGGGAACGATGAACAGCGAAATGCCCTTGGTGCCAGCCGGTGCGTCCGGCAGGCGCGCCAGCACAATGTGGACGATGTTGTCGGCCATGTCGTGTTCGCCGGCCGAAATGAAGATCTTCGTACCGGAAACCTTGTAGGAACCGTCGGCCTGAGGCTCGGCCTTGGTGCGCAGCATGCCCAGGTCGGTGCCGCAGTGTGGTTCGGTCAGGCACATGGTGCCGGTCCATTCGCCGGAAACCAGCTTGGTCAGGTAAGCCTCTTGCTGTTCGGGCGTACCGTGCTCGGAAATCGTGTTCATCGCGCCATGGGACAGGCCCGGGTACATGCCCCACGACCAGTTGGCTTCACCGACCATCTCGCTGACCGCCAGGCCCAGGGATTCCGGCAGGCCTTGACCACCGTGCTCGACGTCGTGGGCCAGGCTTGGCCAGCCGCCTTCGACGAATTGCTTGTAGGCTTCCTTGAAACCCGTCGGGGTCTTCACCCCGGACTCGCTCCAGGTGCAACCTTCGATGTCGCCCACGCGGTTCAGCGGCGCCAGCACCTGCTCACAAAACTTGGCGCCTTCTTCGAGAATGGCGTCAACCATGTCCGGAGTTGCGTCCTGGCAAGCCGGAAGGCTCTGATAATGCGCTTCATAGCCAAGCAGTTCGTCACGAACGAAGCGAATATCACGCAAGGGGGCCTTGTAGTCAGGCATAGCGATAAACCTCTGCTGATGTAACCGGGAATGAACGACCGCGTGGATTTGTTGTAGCGGTCAAACAGTTGTTTGAAACATACGTTTACGCCCAAATCTTGTCAAGCGCCGATCTTTTGCCGTTCGTCATCAGCCTGAGAAAAATGTCGGACACGGGAAATCCATCGCTCTGAAGAATCCGCGATGCGCGTAGGAAAAGATTAGTTGAGCAATAAGACGTTAGAGACAAGAACGCCGCGAATAATCGCGGCGTTTTCGTAAATCTGAAGGGCAGGATCAGGCGAAGGTATCGATCAACGTACCAAGCATTTCGTCGGATGCCTTGGCGACGTTAACACCCAGTTGCACCTGGAACTTGCCTTGGGACAGTTCAACCATGTTACTGGCCAGGTCCGACTGCTGACTACGATCCACTGACCGCAGGCGATCAACCTGGACTTCGGACGACTGGCTGGTGACCGAACGCTCGATCGTATTGTTGGCGATCTGGCTGGAGGCCTGATCGACACGGTTCTGCCCTGTCTGAATCGTGCTCAGACCGGCATAGAACGCGGTACTTCCTGAGATTTCCATGGCAGAGCTCGTCTTCTTGAAGGGTCGACAATGGCCATTGAAGCAGAACCCCAAGGAAAAGGCCCGACAAAAACACTAATGGCACAGTGCCTTGTCATAGTGAAAACCTTCCCTTGGATGATTAATCCAGCAGATCCAGGTGCAGATGCGCGGCCACGATATCGGCAGTGATGCCTTTGACCCTCGGTACTCGCCCCAGGCAAGGCGCCGGGAGGCGTTCGGCCAGGGTGGCGAGGTTTTCTTCCAGGCGCGAGGTCTTGGGGTCGATGATATTCGCCACCCAACCGGCCAGTTGCAGGCCGTCCCGGGCGATGGCCTCGGCGGTCAGCAGCGCATGGCTGATGCACCCCAGGCGCACGCCCACCACCAGGATCACCGGCAGGCCCAGGGCCATTGCCAGGTCCGAAAGATTATCCTGATTGGCCAACGGCACACGCCAGCCGCCCGCGCCCTCTATCAAGGTGAAATCGGCCTCCAGGGCCAGCACCTCACGCATCGGCCCCAGCAAGGATTGCACCGTCAGCGCCACGCCGGCTTCCCGGGCGGCCAGGTGCGGCGCGATGGCCGGCTCGAATGCCAGCGGATTGACCTGGGCATACTCAAGCGGCACCGAGCACTCGGCCAGCAGCGCCAGGGCATCGGCATTGCGCAGGCCCTTGGGCGTGACCTCGCAACCGGAGGCCACGGGCTTGCCGGCGGCGGTGCTCATACCGGCCTGTCGCGCGGCGTGCAGCAGGCCTGCCGCGACGGTGGTCTTGCCCACGTCGGTGTCAGTGCCGGCAATGAAATAGGCCTGGCTCATAGCGGTTTCTCCAAAACGGCGTAGACCACCTGGTAAGTCGCCGGCAGTCCCTGCGCCTGACGAAACTGCTCGTAGGCTTCAACCAGCGCCAGGATCCGCGCCCTGCCGGTCAAGCCGCCGGGGCGACCGGGGTTCAGATTGTGGGCGCCCAAGGCTTTCAATTCGTGAGTCAGACTGCGCACGTCGGGGTAATGCAACACATGGGGACGGTTTTCCAGACTGACGACATTCAGCCCACTGTCCGTGCAAAGGTGTTGATACGTCTCGAACCCACGGAAACGGTTGACGTGTACCAAGCCATCCACCTGACGCCAACTGTCGCGCAATTCGTACAAAGTGCCTACGCAGAGGCTGGTGAAGGCAAACACCCCACCCGGTTTCAACACACGATGGGCCTCGCTCAGCACCGCGGCAAAATCCGCACACCACTGCACCGCCAGGCTGGAGAACACCAGGTCACAGCTCGCCGCTTGCAAAGGCAACCGCTCAGCATCACCAGCGACAAAATGTGCCGCGCCACCTTGGGGACGCGCATGGTTGAGCATGCCTTCGGCGATATCCAGTGCCAGTCCGTTTGTCTCACCGAAACGCGCGCCCAGCGCCCGGGTGAAATAACCGGTGCCGCAGCCCAGGTCCAACCAACGTTGCGGCATGAATGAGGACGGCAAGCGCCCGAGCAATTGCTGGCCCACGTCGCGTTGCAGTTCGGCCACGCTGTCGTAACTGGTCGCTGCACGGGAAAACGAAGCCGCTACCTGGCGCTTGTCAGGCAAGGCACCGGGCAATGGGGGAAGAGACAAATCAGTCATCACCGGACTCATGCAAAAAAGCCTGGATCGCCGCCGCGACACCGTGCGGGTCTTCCAGAAGGAATCCGTGGCCGGCCTGTTCGATCAGGCCGATTTCGACATCCGGCAACAAGACCAGCAATTCACCCGCGGCTTCGGCCGGTACCAGGGCGTCAAGCCCGGCAAACAAATGCAGTTGCGGGCCGCGAAAGCGCTGCAACGCGGCGCGTGTGTCCAGTTGCGCCAGCACTTCAAGCCCAGCCATCAAGACCTCGGGTGAAGTACTCGGCGCCCCGGCCAACAACAACCGCGACAACCCGCGTGGGTCGCTGCAACCCTGGGCACACAACAAACTGAAGCGCTTGAGGGTCTGGCGTGGGTCGGCCGCACAGCCGGCGAGAAAACCATCGAAGGTTTCTCCATCCATCGCGCTCGGCCATTTCTCATGGGCGACAAAGGACGGATTGCTCGCCAGGGTCAGCAAGCCGCAGCAGCGCTCACCCCGACGCGCCGCCAGCGCCGAAGCCAGCATGCCGCCCAGGGACCAACCGCCCAGCCAGGCGTCCTGGGGCACGGTGGCGTCCAATTCTTCGAGCCACTCATCCGGATCGTTCGATAGCAGCGCCGGCAAGGGTTCGATTTCCACCCGCAAGTGTTCGTCGAGCCCTTGCAACGCCGCCGCCAGCGGCTCCAGCGGTGAAACTCCCAAGCCCCAGCCCGGCAGCAATATCAGTCGATCACGCATCGCTTGGCTCCGGTCCCAACAGGGCAAAACACTCGGCCAGTGCATTCAACAACAGCTGCACCTGAGCCTCGCTGTGGGCGGCGGTCAGGGTCACGCGCAAACGGGCGCTGCCGGCCGGTACGGTGGGTGGGCGGATCGCCGTAACCATCAGCCCGCGCTCACGCAGCATTTGCGACAAACGCATGGCCCGTCCCGCATCGCCAATCAGGATCGGCTGGATCGGCGTGAAGCTGTCCATCAATTGCAGGCCGATCTGCTCGGCGCCGTGGCGGAACTGACGAATCAGTACCTGCAAGTGCTCGCGCCGCCAATGCTCGCTGCGCAGCAGCTCAAGGCTCTTGAGCGTGGCGCAGGCCAGGGCCGGCGGTTGGCTGGTGGTGTAGATGTAGGGGCGAGCGAACTGGATCAGGCTTTCGATCAGTTCTTCACTGCCGGCGACAAAAGCCCCGGCGGTGCCAAAGGCCTTGCCCAGGGTGCCCACCAGCACCGGCACGTCATCCTGGCTCAAGCCAAAATGCTCGACGATACCGCCGCCATGGGCCCCCAGTGGACCGAAGCCGTGGGCATCGTCGACCATCAGCCAGGCGCCCTTGGCCTTGGCTTCACGAGCCAGGGCCGGCAGGTCGGCAATGTCGCCGTCCATGCTGAACACGCCGTCGGTGACCACCAGGGTATTGCCGGTGGCTTTCTCCAGGCGGCTGGCCAAACTCTGGGCATCGTTGTGCAGGTAACGGTTGAAACGCGCACCGGACAACAGCCCGGCATCGAGCAGCGAAGCATGGTTGAGGCGGTCTTCCAGCACCGTGTCGCCCTGCCCCACCAGCGCGGTGACCGCGCCGAGGTTGGCCATGTAGCCGGTGGTGAACAGCAACGCCCGTGGACGGCCGGTCAGGTCGGCCAAGGCTTCCTCCAGGGCGTGATGAGGACTGCTGTGGCCGATCACCAAATGGGAGGCGCCACCACCGACACCCCAACGGAGCGCCCCGGCGCGCCAGGCTTCGATCACTTGCGGGTGATTGGCCAGGCCCAGGTAATCGTTGTTGCAGAACGCCAGCAACGGCTGGCCGTCCACCACCACTTCCGGGCCCTGCGGGCTTTCGAGCAGCGGGCGCTGGCGATAGAGGTTGTCGGCACGACGGGCAGCCAGGCGTGCGGCGAGATCGAAGGGCATGCAGGCCTCAACTGTTTAAAGACTGGCCAAAGCCCCTTGTGGGAGCGAGCTTGCTCGCGATGAGGCCATTACATTCAACATTTCTGTCGGCTGTTATACCGTCATCGCGAGCAAGCTCGCTCCCACAGGGTCTTGCATTCCAATCCGGGAATCGGTGAGTGGTCAAACAGCGGCGTTATAGAACTGCTCGCTGCTCTTCTGCTCCACCAGCGCCTGTTCAATCGCCGCCTGGTGCACTTCGTCGGCATGTTCTTCGCGGGCTTCGGGCTGGATGCCCAGGCGTGCGAACAACTGCATGTCCTTGTCGGCTTGCGGGTTGGCGGTGGTCAACAGCTTGTCGCCGTAGAAAATCGAGTTCGCACCGGCCAGGAACGCCAGGGACTGCATTTGCTCGTTCATCGCTTCACGGCCGGCGGACAGGCGCACATGGGACTGGGGCATCATGATCCGCGCCACGGCGAGCATGCGGATGAAATCGAATGGATCGACGTCCTCGGCATTCTCCAACGGCGTGCCGGCGACTTTGACCAACATGTTGATCGGCACCGATTCCGGGTGCTCCGGCAGGTTCGCCAGTTGGATCAGCAGGTTCGCGCGGTCGTCCAGGGACTCGCCCATGCCGAGGATGCCGCCGGAGCAGATCTTCATCCCCGAATCACGTACATAGGCCAGGGTTTGCAGGCGCTCGCTGTAGGTGCGGGTGGTGATGATGCTGCCGTAGAACTCCGGCGAGGTGTCAAGGTTGTGGTTGTAGTAGTCCAGGCCGGCCTGGGCCAGCGCTTCGGTCTGTTCCTGGTCGAGGCGGCCCAGGGTCATGCAGGTTTCCAGCCCCATGGCCTTCACACCCTTGACCATTTCCAGCACATACGGCATGTCCTTGGCCGACGGATGCTTCCAGGCCGCGCCCATGCAGAAACGGGTCGAACCGATGGCCTTGGCCCGTGCAGCCTCTTCGAGGACCTTCTGCACTTCGAGCAATTTCTCTTTATCCAGGCCGGTGTTGTAGTGACCGGACTGCGGACAATATTTGCAATCTTCCGGGCACGCGCCGGTCTTGATCGACAGCAACGTGGAAACCTGGACGCGGTTGGCGTCGAAGTGCGCGCGGTGCACGGTCTGCGCCTGGAACAGCAGGTCATTGAATGGCTGGACGAAGAGTGCTTTGACTTCGGCCAAAGACCAGTCATGACGCAGGTTGGCAGTGGTGCTGGCGCTCATGGGCATTTCCTTGATTATGCTTGGCTGGCGCCTGGGGCATGGAATACCCACAGGCGCGACACGGATGTTCGGCATATTTAAGGAAGAGTCATGCGCTGTCAACCACGATACAAAGGACCGGTTTACATCTGGTTAAAAAATAAACAATTTTGCCTGCTGTGCGGCGAAAGCACCGATACGCCGCAGCCTATCTGCACCCCCTGTGAAAGCGAGCTGCCCTGGCTCGGTGATCAATGCAGCGTCTGCGCCTTGCCGCTGCCCATGGCCGGATTGCGGTGCGGACAATGCACCTCGCGACCGCCGGCCTTCGAACGGGTCCTGGCGCCCTGGGCCTACGACTTCCCGGTGGACAGCCTGATCACCCGTTTCAAGCATCAGGCGAAATGGCCCCTGGGCCGGCTGCTGGGCGAACTGCTGGCGCAGTCGCTGCAACATCATTTCGACGAAGGGCTGGAACGGCCCGACGCACTGGTACCGGTGCCACTGGCGACCCGCCGTTTGCGCCAGCGCGGTTTCAACCAGGCAGCGCTGCTGGCCCGCTGGCTCAGTGGGCCGTTGGCGATCCCTTGCGAAGAGAACCTGCTGCGACGCACCCAGGACACCCCCGCCCAACAGGCCCTCGATGCCAGGGCTCGGCGGCGAAACCTGCGCCAGGCCTTTGCCCTCGCGCCCCAGGCTGCGTTGCACAACCGTCACTTGGCGTTGGTCGACGACGTGCTCACCACGGGCGCCACCGCCCAGGCACTGGCTGCCCTGCTGCTCGACGCCGGCGCTGCGCGGGTCGATGTGTACTGCCTGGCGCGCACGCCGAAACCCGGAGAGTCGGCTTGACGGGCCGCGCCCAAGGCGCCAACGTCCGCTCATCGACCTTTGCACGCAGTTTTCCGTCATGTCCTTGCCCACGCTTCTGACCCAGCACATCGTTCGGCGACCACAACGCATCGCCCTGCTACAGCACATCGCCGAACAAGGCTCGATCACCCGCGCCGCCAAGAGCGCGGGCCTGAGCTACAAGGCGGCGTGGGATGCCATCGATGAGTTGAACAACCTGGCGGACCAACCGTTGGTGGAGCGCAGTGTTGGCGGCAAGGGCGGTGGCGGCGCCAAGTTGTCGGAGGAAGGCCAACGCGTGCTGCGTCTGTATCTGCGCCTGCAAGCACTGCAGACGCAACTGCTGGAAGCAAGCGAGGACGCCAGCGACCTGGGCCTGCTCAGTCGCCTGATGCTGCGCACCAGCGCCCGTAATCAATTGCATGGCAAGGTCCTGGGCATCGAGGCCCAGGGGCACAACGACCGGGTACGCCTGGAGCTGGCCCGGGGCCTGGTCATCGAAGCCCAGATCACCCACGACAGCACGCTGCGCCTGGAGCTGGATGTCGGCACCGACGTGGTGGCGCTGATCAAGGCTGGCTGGCTGGAATTGCACCCTGTCGAGCAAGCGGAAAAACCGGGTATCAATACGCTGCGCGGCATGATCGAACAGGTCGACGCCGCAAAAGACGGCCCCAGCGAAGTGCGCATCAGCCTGCCCAACGGTCAGACGCTGTGCGCCCTGGCCGACCCGCGTCAGTTGCTGAAGCAGAATCTGGAAGCCGGCTCCCCCGTACAAGTGACGTTTTCAGCGACAAATGTACTGCTCGGCACACCGCTGTAGCGTGCTGCAACAAAAGCTTCATCGACCCGCTTTAAGGTGACTGCCAAAACCAGCAGGGAGCCTGAGATGAGCCTATTAGAAGAAAACCAATCCACCGACCTGGAAAAGATCGTCGGCCTGAGCCGGCGCAGCTTCATCAGCGCCGGCGCCCTGTGCGGTGCGGCGATGTTCCTGGGCGGCAACCTGCTGAGCCGCAGCGTCCTGGCCGCCGCCGTGAGCGAAGGCAACAACCGCCTGCTGGGTTTCAACAGCATCGCCGCCGCCACGGCCGACACCATCACGTTGCCGCCAGGCTACAAATCCTCGGTGCTGATCAGTTGGGGCCAGCCGCTGCAGAAAAATGCACCGGCCTTCGACCCCAGTGGCAACGGCACCGCCCGCGCACAGGAAGTGCAGTTCGGCGACAACAACGACGGCATGAGCCTGTTCCCGTTCCCCGGCGACAACAACCGGGCGCTGATGGCGATCAACAACGAATACACCAACTACCGCTACCTCTTCCCCCACGGCGGCCAGCCGCAATCGGCCGAAGACGTGCACAAGGCCCAGGCCAGCGAAGGGGTGTCAGTGATCGAGGTCCAGCGTCGTCGCGGCCAGTGGCAGTTCGTCCAGGAATCGCGCTACAACCGCAGGATCCACGGCAACACGCCGATTCGCCTGCGCGGCCCGGCCGCCGGTCACGACCTGCTGAAAACCAGTGCCGACAAGAGCGGCAAGAAAGTATTGGGCACGTTCCAGAACTGCGCTAACGGCATGACGCCATGGGGCACGTACCTGACCTGCGAAGAAAACTTCACCGACTGCTTCGGCAGCAGCAAGTCCGACTTGCAGTTCGATGAAGCGCAAAAGCGCTATGGCGCCACCGTCACCAGCCGCGAGATCAACTGGCACCTGTACGATCCGCGCTTCGACCTGGCAAAGAACCCCAACGAGCTCAATCGCCACGGCTGGGTGGTGGAAATCGACCCGTTCGATCCGCAATCCACACCGGTGAAACGCACCGCCCTGGGCCGTTTCAAACACGAAAACGCCGCCCTGGCGCAGACCAATGACGGTCGCGCCGTGGTGTACATGGGCGATGATGAACGCGGTGAGTTCATCTACAAATTCGTCAGCCGCGAGCGCATCAACCCGCGCAATGCCCAGGCCAACCGCAACCTGCTGGACCATGGCACCTTGTACGTGGCGCGCTTCGATGCCGGCGACGGCAACCCGGACCACCCCAAAGGCAAGGGCCAGTGGATCGAGTTGACCCACGGCAAGAACGGCCTCGACGCCAGCAGCGGCTTTGCCGACCAGGCCGAAGTGCTGATCCATGCGCGCCTGGCCGCCAGTGCCGTGGGCGCCACCCGCATGGACCGCCCTGAGTGGATCGTGGTCAGCCCGAAAGACGGTCAGGTCTATTGCACCCTGACCAACAACTCCAAGCGTGGCGAAGACGGCCAACCGGTAGACGGGCCAAACCCTCGGGCCAAGAACGTCTACGGGCAGATCCTGCGCTGGCGCACCGACCGCGACGACCACGCGTCAAAGACCTTCGACTGGGACCTGTTCGTGGTCGCCGGCAACCCGACGGTACACGCCGGCACGCCGAAAGCCGGGTCGTCCAACATCACCCCACAGAACATGTTCAACAGCCCCGATGGCCTGGGCTTCGACAAGGCTGGCCGGTTGTGGATCCTCACCGACGGTGACTCCAGCAACGCTGGGGACTTCGCCGGCATGGGCAACAACCAGATGCTCTGCGCCGACCCCAACAGTGGCGAAATCCGCCGCTTCATGGTCGGGCCGGTGGGCTGCGAAGTGACCGGGATCAGTTTCGCGCCAGACCAGAAGGCCTTGTTCGTCGGGATCCAGCATCCAGGGGAAAACGGCGGCTCGACCTTCCCTGAACACTTGCCCAACGGCAAGCCACGGTCTTCGGTGATGGTGATTACCCGTGAGGATGGCGGGGTCATCGGCGCCTGATCGGGCCCCATCGCGAGCAAGCTCGCTCCCACAGTGGATCCGACTATCCGTGTGGGAGCGAGCTTGCTCGCGATAGCTTCAGCACAGCCACCACCTATCTGCCTCTGTCTGCGCTACCATGCTGGGCCGGACGCGGCAGCCCTGCCGCTGCGCAGGAGTCAGCATGTCCCATCCGTTTGAAACCCTCACGCCCGACCTGGTACTCGATGCCGTTGAAAGCATCGGTTTCCTCAGCGACGCCCGCGTGTTGGCCCTCAACAGCTATGAGAACCGCGTCTATCAGGTCGGCATCGAAGATTCCGAGCCGCTGATCGCCAAGTTCTATCGGCCCCAGCGCTGGACCAACGAAGCGATCCTGGAAGAGCACAGCTTTACCTTCGAACTGGCCGAATACGAAGTGCCCGTGGTCGCGCCGCTGATCCACAACGGCACCAGCCTGCACGAACACGCCGGGTTTCGTTTCACCCTGTTCCCTCGTCGCGGCGGCCGTGCACCGGAGCCGGGCAACCTCGATCAGCTCTATCGCCTGGGACAATTGCTCGGGCGCCTGCACGCAGTCGGGGCAACCCGTCCGTTCGAACATCGTGAAGCCCTGGGCGTGAAGAACTTCGGCCACGATTCACTGGCCACCGTGCTGGCAAGCGGCTTCGTCCCTCGTAGCCTGCTGCCGGCCTACGAGTCGGTCGCCCGGGACCTGCTCAAGCGCGTCGAAGAGGTCTACGCCGCCACGCCCCACCAGAACATCCGCATGCACGGCGATTGCCACCCGGGCAACATGATGTGCCGCGACGAGGTGTTCCACATCGTCGACCTGGACGACTGCCGCATGGGCCCAGCGGTGCAGGACTTGTGGATGATGCTCGCCGGCGATCGCCAGGAATGCCTGGGGCAATTGTCGGAACTGATGGACGGCTACCGTGAGTTCCACGACTTCGACCCGCGTGAACTGGCGCTGATCGAGCCACTGCGGGCACTGCGCCTGATGCACTACAGCGCCTGGCTGGCGCGGCGTTGGGACGACCCGGCGTTCCCGCGCAGCTTCCCGTGGTTCGGCAGCGAACGCTATTGGGGCGACCAGGTGCTGGCATTGCGCGAGCAATTGGCAGCGCTCAATGAAGAGCCGTTGAAGCTGTTCTGACCCTACTGCTGGTCCCCCTGTGGGAGCGAGCTTGCTCGCGATGGCGATCGAACATTCGACACCTCTGTCGACTGACACACCGCTATCGCGAGCAAGCTCGCTCCCACACAAGGTTTGCGGTGAAACCCTTACAAAGGTTCACAGCACAACCAGACAAATCTCCTTACAATCACTCCTTTGTTAGCTGCCTAAGCAAGGATTCTGCATGCAAGCCGCCAACCCGCGTCGCGGGTACATCCTGGGCCTGAGTGCCTACATCATCTGGGGTCTGTTCCCGATCTACTTCAAGGCCATCGCCAGCGTGCCGTCGGTGGAAATCATCATCCACCGGGTACTGTGGTCGGCCTTGTTCGGCGCGGCGTTGCTGATGGTCTGGAAACACCCGGGCTGGTGGCGCGAACTGCGGGACAACCCACAGCGCCTGGCGATCCTCGCCCTGAGCGGGACACTGATCGCAGCCAACTGGCTGACCTACGTCTGGGCGGTGAACAACGAACGCATGCTCGAAGCCAGCCTGGGTTACTACATCAACCCGCTCGTGAACGTATTGCTGGGCATGTTGATCCTCGGCGAGCGCCTGCGCCGCATGCAATGGCTGGCGGTGGGGTTGGCGGCGGTCGGTGTGGCGCAGCAGGTCTGGCAAGTGGGCAGCCTGCCGTGGGTGTCACTGGTGCTGGCGCTGACCTTCGGCTTCTACGGGTTGATCCGCAAGCAGGCACCGGTCAAGGCATTGCCGGGGCTGGTGGTGGAAACCTGGATGCTGGTGCCGATCGCCATCGCCTGGTTGCTGTTCAATCCCACGGCCACCAGTGCCCAGGCGGCATTCTGGACCACCTCCGAAGCCTGGTGGCTGGTGGCGGCCGGCCCCGTGACGCTGGTGCCATTGGTGTGTTTCAACGCCGCAACACGGCATTTGCCCTACACCACCATCGGTTTTCTCCAGTACATCGCGCCGACGCTGGTGCTGCTGCTCGCCGTGACGCTGTTCGGTGAGCACCTGTCGTCCAGCACACTGGTGGCGTTCCTGTTTATCTGGGCCGGGCTGGCGGTGTACAGCGTCGATGCCGTGATCAGCATGCGTCGGCGCAGCTGATCAAAAAACGCACAAACCTCTACAGGCCACGTCTGGCGTGGCCTGCGCTTATCCTTCCCAAGGTTATCCACAGCGTGATCCCCGCCGTTTGTGCACAAGCCCTTGAAAACTGGTGATTTTTTGATCATCGACCGCTAAGCTCCGGCGAGCCTGGGCTGGAGCCGGGTCTCTACAGGTTATCCACAGGCAGGCGCAGTTTTTCCTTGGATAACCTGCGTCACGCTTCGTCGCTGAGATTGAGTTCCACCATCAACTCATCGGCCAGGGTCTCCAGGCGTTCCTGCAACGTCTCCAGCGACAGGGTCAACGGCACTCCCAGGATCGCTTCGGCGTGGAACAGCAGCTCGCTGCTCATCGGCGCCGGCCGGACGTAGGTCACCAGACGCTCGACATTGACGCCCTGCTCGCTCAACAGCCGGGTGATATCCCGCACGATGCCGGGACGGTCGTTGCCCACCAACTCCATGGTGATGGGTTTCCAGGTGCAGGACTCCTCAAGGGCGCTTTCAGCGATCAACACGCGGATGTCGTGAGTCGATAGCCCCTGCAAGGCTTCGATCAGTTCCTCATGGACCTCGGCGGGGGCGCCGATTCGCAGGATCCCGGCAAACTGCCCAGCCAGGCGCGACATGCGGCTTTCCAGCCAGTTACCACCATGCTCGGCGATGCAATCGGCAATGCGCTCGACCTGCCCGGGCTTGTCCGGGGCGAAAACAGTGATGACGAGGTGGTCCATGGCGCAGTCCTCTTGTTGTGGAACGGACAGTATAGGCAGCTGATCTGCGAGCAGACTGTGGACCTGGGAATTTATACCTCACCCCTGTGGGAGCAAAGCTTGCTCGCGATGAAAACAACTCGATCCCTCTGAAGCCGAGGCGCCTGTATCGCGAGCAAGCTCTGCTCCCACAGGATGAAACCAGGCATATCGTGTACAAACCTTAAGATTTATCTGGAACAATCCATCTATTTTTTGAGAACATTCCGTGTCCCGACGTGACCGTAACACTTTAGTCGGTCGCGGAACGACGCAATTAGTCTAATTTTCACAACCGCAATTGATCATGTAGTATGCCGCAGCGAGCACTACATAACGTTGTACCGATGTCTGCTTAAGGCGCAGTCGCATCCCTGAAAAGCCCCGTCAGCAAGGCTTGCCACCCAGCCGCCAGCGATGGCATGTACTGGTTCCGGGGTTTGTGCTTTAAATGGCCCGAGGCTTCATTGTCAAAATCGAAGAGCTGAAAAGCGAAATAGCTGAGCAGAGTGAGGCAAGCAATGACTGAACACGTTCAAGTCGGTGGCCTGCAGGTCGCCAAAGTCCTGTTCGACTTCGTGAATAACGAAGCCATTCCCGGAACCGGCCTCACCGCCGACGCGTTCTGGGCCGGTGCCGACAAGGTCATCCACGACCTGGCGCCGAAGAACAAAGCCCTACTCGCCAAACGCGATGATTTCCAGGCGCGGATCGATGCCTGGCACCAGGCCCGTGCCGGCCAGGCCCACGACGCCGTGGCTTACAAAGCCTTCCTGCAAGACATTGGATACCTGCTGCCAGAAGCGGCGGATTTCCAGGCTACGACCCAAAACGTCGATGACGAAATCGCCCGCATGGCCGGCCCGCAGTTGGTGGTGCCGGTGATGAACGCCCGCTTCGCCCTCAACGCATCGAACGCCCGCTGGGGTTCGCTGTATGACGCGCTGTACGGCACCGATGCCATCAGCGAAGCCGATGGCGCGGAAAAAGGCAAAGGCTACAACAAGGTCCGCGGCGACAAGGTCATCGCCTTCGCCCGTGCCTTCCTCGACGAAGCCGCGCCCCTGGCGGCCGGCTCCCATGTCGACTCCACCGCTTACAAAATCGTCGACGGCAAACTGGTGGTCACCCTCAAGGGCGGCAGCAACAGCGGCCTGCGTGACGATGCCCAGTTGATCGGCTTCCAGGGCGATGCCTCGGCACCGACCACCGTGCTGTTGAAACACAACGGCCTGCACTTCGAAATCCAGATCGATGCCAGCACCCCGGTTGGCCAGACCGACGCCGCCGGCGTCAAAGACATCCTGATGGAAGCTGCGCTGACCACCATCATGGACTGCGAAGACTCGGTCGCCGCCGTCGATGCCGATGACAAAGTGGTGATCTACCGCAACTGGCTCGGCCTGATGAAAGGCGACCTGGCTGAAGAGGTCGCCAAAGGCGGCCAGACGTTCACCCGCACCATGAACCCCGACCGTGTCTACACCGCCGTCGACGGTTCGAGCGTGACCCTGCACGGCCGCTCGCTGTTGTTCGTGCGTAACGTCGGCCACCTGATGACCATCGACGCGATCCTGGACAAGCACGGCAACGAAGTGCCGGAAGGCATCCTCGACGGCCTGATCACCAGCCTGGCAGCGATCCACAGCCTCAACGGCAACACCAGCCGTCGCAACAGCCGCACCGGCTCGGTGTACATCGTCAAGCCGAAGATGCACGGCCCGGAAGAAGCCGCGTTCACCAACGAGCTGTTCGGTCGCGTCGAGGACGTGCTGAACCTGCCGCGCAACACCCTCAAGGTCGGGATCATGGACGAGGAGCGCCGTACCACGGTCAACCTCAAGGCCTGCATCAAGGCCGCCAGCGAGCGCGTGGTGTTCATCAACACCGGCTTCCTCGACCGTACCGGCGACGAAATCCACACCTCCATGGAAGCCGGCCCGATGGTGCGCAAGGCCGACATGAAAGCCGAGAAGTGGATCGGCGCGTATGAGAACTGGAACGTCGACATCGGTTTGAGCACCGGCCTGCAAGGCCGTGCGCAAATCGGCAAGGGCATGTGGGCGATGCCGGACCTGATGGCGGCGATGCTCGAACAGAAAATCGCTCATCCGCTGGCCGGCGCCAACACCGCATGGGTTCCCTCGCCGACCGCCGCGGCCCTGCACGCGCTGCATTACCACAAGGTCGACGTGTTCGCCCGCCAGGCCGAGCTGGCCAAGCGCGCGCGTGCATCGGTGGACGACATCCTGACCATCCCGCTGGCCGTCAACCCGAACTGGACACCGGAGCAGATCAAGAATGAACTGGACAACAATGCCCAGGGTATCCTTGGCTACGTGGTGCGCTGGATCGACCAGGGCGTGGGCTGCTCCAAGGTGCCGGACATCAACGACATCGGCCTGATGGAAGACCGTGCGACGCTGCGTATCTCCAGCCAGCACATCGCCAACTGGCTGCGCCATGGCATCGTCACCCAAGACCAGGTGATGGAAAGCCTCAAGCGCATGGCGCCGGTGGTCGACCGCCAGAACGCCAGCGACCCGCTGTACCGTCCGCTGGCACCAGACTTCGACCGCAACATCGCCTTCCAGGCGGCGGTCGAGTTGGTGATCGAAGGCACGAAGCAGCCTAACGGCTACACCGAGCCGGTGCTGCACCGTCGTCGTCGTGAGTTCAAGGCAGCCAATGGGTTGTGATTGAGCGGTAGGCGCGGCACAAAAAAAGCCCTGATCGAACGATCAGGGCTTTTTCATTGCAAAATCACCAAGCCCTGGCTGATGCTTGAGTCATTGCGGCAAGGGATTTATCTGTGGGAGCAAGGCTTGCCCGCGATGAAGACAGCGCGGTCCTTGGTGAACCGAGGCGCCTGCATCGCGGGCAAGCCTTGCTCCCACAGACGATCTTAAAGATCCATCCCCAACTCATGCTTGACCAACCCCAGCAGCTTGTCGGTATCGATCGGCTTGAGCAAAAAGTCCACCACGCTCAGGTGCATGGCTTCGATGGCGTCCTTCACGTCGGCATCGCCCGACACGATGATGATCGGCAGCGCCGCCCGCGGAGACTCGCGCACCAGGCGAATCAGTTCCAGGCCATCGACATTGCCCATCCGCAGGTCGGTGATCAACAGGCCAATCGATGGCTTGGTTTCCAGCATCTTGAGTGCCGTTTCACCACTGGCGGCGGTCATGCAGTGAATCCCGTCCAACGCCAGGATCTCCGACAGCAGCTCACGAGCGTCCTTGTCGTCATCGACGATCAAGACGCGCTGCGGCGGCAGGTCAGGTTCCAGCATGACGGCACTCAGCGCCTCGCGCTCGGCGTCACTCAAAATATCGTGGTCGGACATGGTGCTCTCTACGTTCTTTAAATCGATCCCCTGGCACAGTGGTCAGACATCGTTCTGCGGCGCTTCAATGTGCACTTCGTCGGATTTTTTTCCAAGAACATTTAATGAAGATTTTTCTGACACTTGGCGTAGGATTTTTCCGTAAGCCCACCCCTAGGCGGCGACCTAGACTTACGTCCAATGGGCACTCCGCGCTGAGGGGCCGACCATGGGAGAACAGATCGACCACAACAATTCAAAAAAGACTGCGTAATGGTTATGAAAAAAGCGGACGCCTTCACCCAGGCAGGGAAAACCGCGGTGTTGCAAAACATCCAGGGGACACTGCAGTTTCTCCAGCGCTTCCCACCGTTCAACCAGATGGAAAACGCCCACCTGGCCTATCTGGTGGAGCAATGCCTGCTGCGTTTTTATGCGCCGGGCGAAACCATCATCAAACCAGCCGACGGCCCGGTGGAGCACTTCTACGTCGTCAAGCAAGGCCGGGTGGTGGGCGAGCGTCCGCATACGGCCAAGGGTGGTACCGAGACCACCTTCGAAATCACCACCGGCGAATGTTTCCCCCTCGCCGCGCTGCTGGGCGAACGAGCCACGCGCACCGAGCACCGGGCCGGCGAAGACACGTTCTGCCTGCAGTTGAACAAACTGGCCTTCATCAAGCTGTTCGCCCTGTCCGGCCCGTTTCGCGACTTCGCCCTGCGTGGGGTCAGCAGCCTGCTCGACCAGGTCAACCAACAGGTCCAGCAAAAGTCGGCGCAAACCCTGGGCACCCAGTACTCCCTCAACACCCGGCTGGGCGAACTAGCGATGCGCCATCCAGTCAGTTGCAGCCCGGACACGCCGCTGCGCGAAGCCGTGAAGCTGATGCACGACCAGCAGGTCGGCAGCATCGTGGTGGTGAATGAACAGAAAGCCCCGGTGGGAATTTTCACCTTGCGCGACCTGCGGCAGGTAGTGGCCGATGGGTCCGGGGATTTTTCCCAAGCCATCGTAGGACACATGACTCAGGCACCGTTTTTCCTCTCGCCGGACCACAGCGCCTTCGACGCGGCCATCGCCATGACCGAACGGCACATCGCCCACGTCTGCCTGGTCAAGGACCAACGCCTGTGTGGCGTGGTGTCGGAGCGCGATCTGTTTTCCTTGCAGCGCGTCGACCTGGTGCACCTGGCCCGGACCATCCGCAACGCGCCCAGGGTGGAAAACCTCGTGGCCCTGCGCGGCGAGATCGGGCAACTGGTGGAGCGCATGCTGGCCCACGGCGCGTCGTCGACCCAGATCACCCACATCATCACCCTGCTCAACGATCACACCGTGTGCCGGGTCATCGAGCTGACCCTGATCGACAGAGGTGACCCAGGCGTGCCGTTCAGTTGGCTGTGCTTTGGCAGTGAAGGCCGGCGCGAACAAACCCTGCACACCGACCAGGACAACGGCATTTTGTTCGAGGCCCGGGACGCCGCCCATGCCGCGCAGATCCGCGGCCTGCTGCTACCCATCGCCCAGCAGATCAACCAGAGCCTGGCCTTGTGCGGCTTCACCTTGTGCAAGGGCAACATCATGGCCGGCAACCCCGAGCTGTGCCTGTCCCGCGCTGAATGGGCCCGGCGTTTTTCGGCTTTCATTCGCGAAGCAACCCCGGAAAACCTGCTGGGCTCGAGCATCTATTTCGACCTGCGGGTGGTCTGGGGCGATGAGCAAGGTTGCGAGCAGTTGCGCCGGCAGGTCCTCGATCAAGTGGCCGACAATCGTTTGTTCCAGCGCATGATGGCCGACAACGCGCTGCGTCATCGCCCGCCCGTGGGGCGTTTCAGGGATTTCGTACTGAGTCGCAAGAGCGGCGAAAAGGCCACCCTCGACCTGAAAGTGCAAGGCCTGACGCCCTTCGTCGACGGCGCTCGTCTGCTGGCGCTGGCCAACGGCATCGAAGCCAACAATACCCTGGAACGCTTGCGGCAATTGGTCGAAAAGCAAGTGATCGAACCGCTCGATGGCGCAGCCTACGAAGAGGCCTATCACTTCATCCAACAGACCCGCATGCAGCAACACCAATTGCAAACCCGCGAGAACCTGCCCTATTCCAACCGCGTCGACCCCGACAGCCTCAACCATCTGGACCGACGCATCCTGCGCGAATCCCTGCGCCAGGCCCAACGCCTGCAAAGCAGCCTGACCGTGAGGTATCAGCTGTGAGCATTTTTTCCTGGTTGCGCCCAGCCCAGCCAATGTTGTCCGAAGACATGCAAAGGCGCCTGGAACGCCTGCCGACGGCTTCGGCCTTGGGTGAAGGCGAGCTGCGGGAACAACGCTGGGTCGTGCTGGACCTGGAAACCACCGGGTTGAACCTGAACAAGGACCAGGTGCTGTCCATCGGCGCGGTGGTCATCGAAGACGGCGCCATCGACTTCAGCCAGCAGTTCGAACGCACCCTGCAATGCGATAAGCAGAAACTCGGGCCCAGTGTGCTGATCCATGGCCTGGCGCCCAGCGCCATTGCCGCCGGCAGCGACCCGGCCGAGGCGCTGCTGGCGTTCATGGAGTTCGTCGGCGACAGTCCGCTGCTGGCCTTTCATGCGCCGTTCGATTCCCACATGCTCGGGCGTGCGTTGAAAGACTACCTGGGTTATCGCCTGCAGCATTCATTTCTCGACGTGGCGGACCTGGCCCCGATGCTTTGCCCCCAGGCCAACCTGCGCAAGTCGGGCCTGGACGAGTGGATCGACTGGTTCAAGCTGCAAGTCTTCGACCGCCACAACGCCAGTGCCGATGCCCTGGCCACGGCAGAACTGGCGCTGATCCTGTTCAGCCGCGCCCGCCAGCAACAGATCCTGAGCCCGCTTGACCTGCAACAACGCCTGAGCCAGTGGAAACGGCGACAGCAGGCGCCTTCGCTCTAAATCCTCTGCTCCGAGGGTGGTTTACCTGTGGGAGCAAGGCTTGCCCGCGATGGCATCGCCTGGTTTGACAGCCAAACCGAGTCGCCTGCATCGCGGGCAAGCCTTGCTCCCACAGATTCATTAGACCCACAGATCGGGTCCCGACCAGCGCCAATTGCTTTCCCGCCTCCGCCTCTGCCACAATCGCGAACAATTCTCGTTACTTAAAACGTCGGTGATGCTTGGTGTCGTCAGTCCCCAGTCCTCATAGTGATTTGGTTGGTGCGTTGTACCGCGACCATCGCGCTTGGCTATTGGCCTGGCTGCGACGCAACGTGGCGTGTGCGCACCGGGCCGAGGACCTGAGCCAGGACACTTTCGTGCGCTTGCTGGGTCGCGAGGAGCTGAAGGCGCCCCGCGAGCCACGGGCGTTTCTGGTGGCCATCGCCAAGGGCCTGCTGTTCGATTATTTCCGTCGAGCGGCATTGGAGCAGGCCTACCTCACCGAACTGATGCTGATCCCCGAGGCCGAGCAGCCCTCGGTGGAAGAACAGCAAATCATCCTCGAAGACCTCAAGGCCATCGATCGCCTGCTCGGCAAACTGTCGAGCAAGGCCCGCGCAGCCTTCCTCTATAACCGCCTCGACGGCCTCGGCCACGCCGAAATTGCCGAGCGCCTGGGGGTTTCGGTGCCACGCGTACGGCAGTACCTGGCCCAAGGCATCCGACAGTGCTACATCGCACTTTATGGTGAGCCGACATGAGCCTGGCCCATGCCAAACCGGTCTCGGCCAGCGTGCTGGATGCTGCCATTGCCTGGCAGTTGTCCCTGGACTCGAGCAGTGCCCAGGAGCGTGAAGCCTTCGCCCAATGACATGCCGCCGACGAAGAACACGCCCGGGCCTGGCGGCAGCTGGGCATGCTTGACCAGCGCTTCAGTGTGGCCAACGGACCGGCGCGCGCCGCGTTGCTGCAATCGCGGGTGAGCATTCGCCGCCGGCTACGCAAGGTCAGCAGCGGCCTGGCCAGCGTTATCGCGGTCATCGGCCTGGCGCTGTTTGCCGGCGATCGTTACCTGCCGCTGGATTACTGGCTGGCCGATCAGCGCACCGCGACAGGCGAACAGCGCACCCTGCGCTTGGCCGACGGCACGCTGATCAACCTCAACACCCACAGTGCCCTGGACGTGCGTTTCGATGACAAGCAGCGCCGCATCGTCCTGCAGGAAGGCGAGATCCTGGTGGAAACCGGTCACGACGACCCGCGCCCGTTCATCGTCGAGACCCGTGAAGGCAGCCTGCGCGCCTTGGGCACACGGTTCCTGGTCAAGCGTGAAGACGAAGGCACGCGCCTGAGCGTGTTGAAATCCGCTGTGGCCGCGCATCCGCAGGCCACGGACAAGGAACAGATCCTGCGCGAAGGCCAACAAGTGCTGATGCGCCGCGACGGACTCGGGCCGACCATTGCCCTGAACCCCGGCGCCGATGCCTGGACCCGCGGCATGCTGGTGGTGGACAACGCGCGCCTTGAAGACCTGGTCCACGAACTGGGGCGTTACCGGCATGGCTACTTGGGGGTTGTGCCACAAGTGGCAGACCTGCGCATCACCGGCAGTTTCCCGCTGCACGACACCGACCTGGCCTTGACCGCCCTGCTGCCGACCTTGCCGGTGCAGGTCGAGCATCACACGCGGTGGTGGGTGGTGGTGGGGCCACGGGCTGAAGCCAAGCCCTGACGACGTTGTGTCAGTGATGGACTCATCGCGAGCAAGCTCGCTCCCACATTGATCGGGTGGGCCACGAGTCATCCTGTGGGAGCGAGCTTGCTCGCGATGAGGCCACTCGCCCCACCACAAATCCACCACCAGCAAAACGAATCTAAATTATTTTCATCCACCCCTATCACTTTCCAATTTTCATCCGGCACCCAGGCAATTGAGAAATATTTCCATTCAGGAGCCGCCGTATGTCCCGCCCGCTAGACACCCTGTTGCGCCCCAGCCTGTTGGCAATCGCCATTGCCTTCGCCACTCCCTTCGCCAGCGGCCCGCTACTGGCCGCCGAACAGGCCTCGAGCGTGCGCACCTACAACCTGCCTGCCGCACCACTGGCCAGCACCCTGAACCAGATCGCCAGCCAGGCCGGTCTCGCCCTGAGCCTGAATCCGTCCCTGGCCTCGGGCAAGACCTCGGCCCCGGTCCAGGGCCAGTTCGACGCCACGGGCGCATTGCGCGAGGCCTTGCGCGGTACTGGTCTGCAACTGGAGCAAAGCGGCGCCGGCACCTACAGCCTGGTGGCGGTGCCTGAAGGCGTCATGGCCTTGCCGGAAACCAGCGTGATCGGTGCAGGCCTCAGCGAAACCGCGTGGGGCCCGACCGAGGGCTACGTCGCCACCCGCACCGCCGCCGGGACCAAGACGGATACGCCGATTGTCGAACTGCCGCGTTCAGTCTCGGTGGTCACGCGCCAGCAGATGGAAGACCGTTCGGTCCTCAACCTCAATGACGCCCTGCGCTACACCGCCGGTGTGCAGAGCAGCGGCTACGGCTCGGATTCGCGCAACGACTGGCTGTTGGTCCGTGGCTTCATACCGACCCAATTCCTCGATGGCCTGCCGCTGCCCAAGGGCAACTACATCACCCCGAAAATCGAGCCCTGGAACCTTGAGCGCATCGCCGTGCTGCGTGGCCCGGCCTCTTCGGTCTACGGCCAGACGCCCCCGGGCGGCATGCTGGACATGGTCAGCCGTCGGCCACAGGTCGAAAGCAGCAATGAAGTCGAGTTGCAGGCCGGCAGCTACGAACACAAACAGATCAATTTCGACAGCACCGGCAAGGTCGATGACGAAGGCCAGTTCCTCTATCGGCTCAGCGGCACCGTGCGCGACAGCAATTCCCAGGTCGATCACATCCCGGACAAGCGCTACAACCTCGCGCCAAGCCTGACCTGGAACATCAACGACGACACCCGCCTGACCTTCCTGTCCCAGTACACCCGTGACGACACCGGCATCACCGGGCAGTTCTTGCCGTTGCAGGGCACCAAGCTCTCCTCGCCAGCGGGCAAGATTTCCCACCACAAGAACCTCGGCGACCCGGACTGGGAATTCTACGACCGTACCTACTACGCCCTCGGCTATGCGTTTGAACATCGCCTCAACGACACCTGGCAGTTCCGCCAGAACCTGCGCTACACCAAGAGCGACCTGGAAACCCAAGGCATTTCCGCTGGCGGGCAATTCTGGCCGGCGGGGCCTGAGGAAGCGGTGAGCGCCGATGGCACCGTCAAGCGCAGTGCCAGCGTCATTGACGAAGACATCAGCCAGTTCGCCGTGGACAACAATTTCCAGGCCGATTTCCAGACCGGTACCCTCAGCCACACCCTGCTGCTGGGCCTGGACCACCAGCGCTCCAACAGCAATTCGCGCTGGCTGTGGGGCTCGACCGGCGTGCCGACCAGCAACATCCACAACCCGATCTACGGACAGGATTTCTCCAACGTCCAGTACTTCACCATGTACGACTACAACCAGAAAACCAACCAGACCGGCCTGTACGTCCAGGACCAGATCGCCCTGGATAACTGGCGCCTGACCCTCGGTGGTCGTGAAGACTGGATTCATACCGGCACCGAGTTCCACAACCAGAACAATGTCACCAACACCCAGCGCGACAAGAAATTCAGCGGCAACGCGGCGTTGAGCTACGTCTTCGACAACGGTGTGACGCCCTACATTTCCTTCGCCCAGTCGTTCCAGGCAGCAGCGGGTTCAACCGTCAACAGCACCGAAGCGTTCAAACCCACCGAAGGCGAACAATACGAAGCGGGTATCAAGTACCAGCCACCCGGCACCAAGACCCTGCTGACCGCTGCGGTGTTCGACCTGACCCAGAAAAACAACTCCGTCACCGAAAACAACGTCACCCGCCAGGTGGGCGAAGTCCAGGTACGTGGCCTGGAACTGGAAGCCTCGGGCGACGTGACCGACAACCTCAAGCTCATCGGTTCCTACACCTACAACGACAGCGAAATCACCAAGGGCACGGCGGCGGAAAAAGGCAAGCGCATGGCCCAGGTCCCGCGCAACCAGGCCACCGCCTGGGCGGACTACACCTGGCATAACGGCCCGCTGGATGGCTTTGGTGTCGGCGCCGGTGTGCGTTATGTCGGCGACACCTACGGCAACACCACCAACACCGACTGGGGTCATGTCGGGTCCTACACCGTGTACGACGCCTCGGCCCATTACGACCTGGGCCGTCTGAACAAGACCCTCAAGGGGGTCACGGTGGCGGTGGACGCGAAGAACCTCTTCAACAAGGACTATCTGTCCACTTGCGACGGCTTCTACTGCTACTACGGCGACCAACGCAACGTCGTCGCCAGCGTGAATTACAAATGGTAAACGGTTGGCATTTGCATAAACCTTTTGAGGGCGCTCAGTTGGCAAAGCTGTTCATGTAAGGAAAACCGTGGCGAGGGAGCTTGCTCCCGCTGGGCTGCGTAGCAGCCCCAAAAGCTTGGGATCGCTGCGCAATCCAGCGGGAGCAAGCTCCCTCGCCACAATGGCTGTCCCCAATGAACAGCGATATAGCCCCAGTGGCCCTCTTGCATCCGGATCGCTCATGAAAAGCAAAACCATCCGCCGCTGGTCCTTCGTCCACACCTGGACCAGCCTGATCTGCACGGTGTTCCTGCTGATGCTGGCGATCACCGGGCTGCCGTTGATCTTCCACCATGAAATCGAACACCTGCTGGGCGATGCCCCGCAGCTTCGGGAAATGCCCGCCGAGACGCCGCCGCTGGACCTGCAGCAACTGGTGGAAAAAGCCAAGGCCCATCGCCCGGGTGAAGTGGTCCAGTATTTTGGCTGGGACGATGACGATCCCAACGGCGTCATCACCATCATGGCGCCGACACCGGGCACCGAACCCAATTCCTCCCACACCTTCATGCTCGATGGGCGTACCGGCGAGGCCCTGGAAATGCCCTCGGCCAATGGCGGTTTCATGATGGTGATGCTGCGCCTGCACGTGGACCTGTTCGCCGGGCTGCCGGGCAAGTTGCTGCTGGCATTCATGGGGCTGCTGTTCGTGATTGCCATCGTCTCCGGGGTGGTCCTGTACCTGCCGTTCATGCGCCGCTTGAAGTTCGCCACGGTGCGCCAGGACAAATCCACGCGCCTGCGCTGGCTCGACCTGCACAACCTGATCGGCGTGGTCACACTGGTCTGGGCGCTGACCGTGGGCGTCACTGGCGTGATCGCCGCGTGCGCCGACCTGATCATCGCCGCGTGGCGCAACGACAGCCTCAGCGCCATGGTCGAACCCTACCGCGACGCCCCGCCGCTGACCCAACTGGCGCCGGCCACCCGGCTGCTGGACATCGCCAAGGACGTCGCGCCGGGCATGGAGCCGAGTTTCATCGCCTTCCCCGGCACGCTGTTCTCCAGCGAGCACCACTACAGCGTCTTCATGAAGGGTGACACCCACCTGACCTCGCACCTGCTCACGCCGGTGCTGATCGATGCCACTACCCTGGACGTCACCGCCGTCGCCGAACGGCCGTGGTACATGGACGTCATGAGCCTGTCCCTGCCGCTGCACTTCGGCGACTACGGTGGCCGGCCGATGCAGATCTTCTGGGCGACTCTCGATGTACTGACCATCATCGTCCTCGGCAGCGGCGTTTACCTGTGGCTGGTGCGACGCAAAGCGGCCAAGCGTGCGACCGTTGGTGCGCAGGTCCTCTCGTGAGGCCTCGGCAATCGAGTTTCTGGAAGGTGTTTGGTATTCCCGTGGTGATCGGCGTTCTTTGCGCCGCCGGGCTCTTCAGTGCATTGCTGGGTGACGGTGTGTGGGACGCCGTCAGTTGGCTGGGGTTGGGCATCCCCTCCGTGTTGGCGGTGTGGGGACTGATCCCTCGCCGCTGAGTCATCCGGGCGCGCATTTGCCAAAGTGAGCGCCCGCCCTCCTCGTCATACGACAACTGCAGACACGCCGGTTGTTTCAGACCGCCCAGCCTTTGACATATTTGTTGACAAATTATTCCTTGCCCTCCTATAAAGGCGCATGTTGTACGACAACCTACAACACAACATGCGACACCAAATCCAAAAATAATTGATGGTGAAGTGATGAAAATCAAAGGCATCCGCTGGTGGATGGTTGGCCTGGTCACGGCCGGCCTGATGGTCAACTACCTGGCTCGCAATACCCTCTCGGTGGCCGCTCCCACCCTGATGAGCGAAATGAACATCTCCACCGAGCAGTATTCCCACATCGTCGTGGCCTGGCAGATCTGCTACGCGTTGATGCAACCGGTGGCCGGCTACATCATCGACGCCATCGGCACCAAGATGGGTTTCGCCATTTTCGCGTTCGCCTGGTCCATCGCCTGTGCCGCAGCGGCCATGGCATCGGGCTGGCAGGGCCTGGCATTTTTCCGCGGGCTGCTTGGCCTGACGGAAGCCGCCGGGCTGCCGGCTGCGGTAAAGACCTCTACCGAATGGTTCCCGGCCAAGGAACGCTCGGTGGCCATCGGCTGGTTCAACATCGGTTCCTCAATCGGCGCCGTGCTGGCTCCGCCGCTCGTGGTCTGGGCGATCCTGAACAGTGGTTGGGAGCTGGCGTTCCTGATCGTTGGCGGCCTGGGCGTGGCCTGGACGTTTCTCTGGCTGATCTTCTACAAGCATCCGCGCGACCAGAAGCTCCTGGGCGACACCGAGCGTGATTACATTCTCAGCGGCCAGGAAGCGCACTTCCAAGACCCGACGCCGAAGAAAGGCAGCTGGAAACGCATCATCGCCAGCCGCAACTTCTACGCCATCGCCAGCGCCCGGATCCTCTCCGAGCCGGCCTGGCAAACGTTCAACGCCTGGATCCCGCTGTACCTGATGACCGAGCGGCACATGAACATCAAGGAGATCGCAATGTTCGCCTGGCTGCCGTTCCTGGCCGCCGACCTGGGTTGCGTGCTGGGCGGTTACCTGAGCCCGTTCTTCCATAAATACTGCAAGGTGTCGCTGTTTACCTCGCGCAAAATGGTCCTGCTGTTCGGGGCGTCCTGCATGATCGGCCCAGCCTGCATCGGCCTGGTCGCCAGCCCTTACACCGCCATCGCCCTGCTGTGCGTCGGCGGTTTTGCCCACCAGACCCTGTCCGGCGCGCTGTACGCCATCACGTCCGATTCGTTCGGCAAGAATGAAGTCGCCACCGCCACCGGCATGGGCGGGATGTTCGGTTACCTGGGCGCCGCCGCCTTCACGCTGCTGTTCGGCGTCATGGTGACCAAGATCGGCTACAGCCCACTGTTCGTGCTGCTGGCAATCTTCGATATCATCGCCGCATTCATCGTCTGGACTGTCGCCCGGGAACTCAAGCACCAACCGGCAACGCCGTCGTCCGAGCCGCAAGCATTGCAACCGGCCGTCTGAGGCACCTTGCGGCCGGGCCCCTTCGGCTCGGTCGCACGAAAGCGCTATGCTGCGCAGCAAGCCCCACTGATCGAGACGTTGCCATGTCCACCCCCAGCATGACGCTGTTCCACAACCCCGCTTCGCCCTTCGTTCGCAAGGTCCTGGTGCTGCTGCACGAAACCGGCCAGCAAGACCGCGTGGCGTTGCAGCTCAGCCAGCTCTCGCCGGTCAAGCCGGACCGGGCGCTGATCGATGACAACCCGTTGAGCAAGATCCCGGCCCTGCGCCTGGCCAACGGGACGGTGATCCATGACAGCCGCGTCATCCTCGACTACCTCGATCACCAGCACGTCGGCAACCCGCTGATCCCCCGGGACGGTGCAGCACGCTGGCGGCGCCTGACACTGGCCTCCTTGGCCGATGGGATCATGGATGCGGCCGTGATGATCCGCTACGAAACCGCGCTACGCCCTGTGGAAAAACACTGGGACGAATGGCTCGATGCGCAACGGGACAAGATTCGCCGGGCCCTGGGCATGCTCGAAGCCGAAGCGATTGCCGAGCTGGCCTGCCACTTCGACGTGGCCTCCATCAGCGCGGCCTGTGCCTTGGGCTACCTCGACCTGCGCCATCCGGACCTGGAATGGCGCAAGGCCAATCCGCAACTGGCGGCGTGGTTTGCCGAGGTCAGTCTGCGGCCTTCGATGATTGAGACGGTGCCCAGGGTTTAGCTTTGCGTTAGCTGTGCCGGCCTTATCGCGAGCAAGCTCGCTCCCACAGGGGACCGTGGCGCTCTTTGTGGGAGCGAGCTTGCTCGCGATGGCAGCGCACCGGATCCAAAGGAAACAACCCAGCAATGCGCATCACCAACACGTCCCGCACCCGCTGATCCTCACGCAACCCCAGCGACCGGCTCATTTCACCTCTCCCAGATCAAAGCTCATCGCCGCCGCCGGCTTCGCGCCAACCCCGTACCAGTCCAGCTTGCGGGTCAGCACCATGAACACGCCCAGCAGGCCGAACAGCAACAGCGAGCCCATCAACAGCGCGTAGTCCTCGGCGCTCAACAGGCCGTAGAGCAAACCGTACAAGCCCGCCAGCCCTGCCGAGAATCCCAGGCCGTGGCTCACGCTGCGCAACACATGGCAGACATAGAACCCGATCAGCAATACACAGGCACTGGCCGACACCAAGTACGCCAGGGTGAAACCGATGTGCTCCGACAGCGACAACAGCAGCAGGTAAAAGAATGCCAGCGCCACGCCCACCAAGGCGTACTGGACCGGGTGCACCGCCAGGCTCTTGAGTACCTCGAAAAGGAAGAAGCCGGCGAAGGTCAGGGCGACAAACAGCAGCGCATATTTGATCGCCCGGTCGCTCTTGAGGTACTGGTCCACCGGGTCGATGAAGCTCACCCCGAAGGCCCGGCTGCGGAACGCTTCACAGCTATCGCTCGGTTCGCAGGCTTGCAGCGTTTCCAGGAGGTTGGTGGAGAAAAACGACGTCTGCCAGTCGGCACTGAAACCCTGCTCATTGATTTCACGATTGGTGGGCAAGTAGTTGCCGATGAAGCTCGGATGCGGCCAGTCAGCCGACAGGTGCACCTTGGTGGATTTGCCCACTGGCAGAATCTGGAACTCGCCAGTGCCTTGCAGGCGCAGGTCGAAACCGAAGGTCAACTCAGGGCCGCCCTGGGCGGTGATCATCGGCAGCGGCACATGCACACCCTGCCCCAGCCAGCCGAGCCGCGAGCCAGGCAGGAAGTCGACGGTCTGCTGGTTGAGTGTCAGGGTCAGCGCATTCTCGATGCCACGAATATCGCTGATGCCGACGCTCAGGTATGGCTCGTCGAAGCGGTAATCGGCAAAATCCTTAGCAGCAACACCGTAGCGCTCAGGCACCTTGAAGCGGCCATCGATCCGGTTATCGGCATGGAACAAGCGCGCTTCGTAGATGCCCCGGGCACGGGTTTCGGTGCGGATCTGGCCGTCGAGTTCAAACTGCTCCGGTAAAAAATACAACTCACCCGCTCGCTCGACGGTTTCCAGGAAACGCACGCCGGTCTTCTCGTTGGTATTCCAGACCTTCACGCTCTTGCGAAACGGCACCACGATCATCGGCCCGATCAGTTGCTGGTTGTAGCTGGAGCTGCGGGCGATGTCCTGCAGCACACCGTCACGCAGTTCCTGGCGCTCATCAATGAGCCCGTTGATCATCAACAACGGGATCATCAACAAGAGAATCAATAGGGCGATCATGCCCAGTTTTATGGCGAGACTGCGGTTCATGTGGGGCTCTCCCTGTTCGAATGAGGGAGAGTCTGGGGTGGCTGTGTGTTGGGCTTATGGAGCGATTGTGGAGATTGTGTGGAGACAGCCATCGTCGTGTCGAGCACGAACGCCGGCATCCGCCACGTCCACGGCCTGGAAAGCTTCGCGCAGGGAATCCTCCATCAGCTGCCAGGCCTCCTCGGCTGACTCGTCCGGTCCCAGGTGGGTGAACATATGGTCGCAGCCTTCAAACATTCGTTGGCGCACCGGCACGCCGGCCTGGCGCAACTTCTCGGCGTAGGCCTCGCCTTCGGCACGCAAGATATCGTATTGCGCCGTGATCACCGTGGCAGCCGGCATCCCCGCCAGCGCCTCGACCGGCGCCAACAGGGGTGAGGCCAACGGATCGAGCGCCTGTGCCGGATCGCTCAGGTAGCAGCTGTTGAAGAAGCGCATCAGGCGGGCATTGAGCAGTGGCCGGGCACTGGTGGACGTTTTCAAGGCGGGGTCCTGGTGCAGATCCAGCGCCGCATAGTCGATCAACTGATGCACCACCTTCAACGCCTGGTGCCCGCGCGCCAGGCCCGCCACGGCGGCGGCCAGATTACCGCCGGCGCTATGGCCGCCGACTGCGAAACGCTGAGGATCGATACCCAGCGTTTCGGCTTCGCTGGCCAGCCATTCGAGCACCGCGAAGCACTGCCGCGGGCCTGCGGGGAAGGCGTGCTCCGGCGCCAGCACATAGTCGAGATTGACCACCAGGCAGTTCAGGTTATGGGCCAGTCGACGGCAATAGCTGTCGTCGTGTTCGGGCGTCCCGGCGACAAAGCCACCGCCATGGAAATTCAAGTACACCGGCAGCTTTGCCGAGGACTGCGAATGGGGCCAGTAAAACAGCGCCCGCGCAGCCCCCCAAGGCGTCGGGATGGTTTGCTCGACAACGGCGCGCAACGGAAACAACGCAGCGTCGTAGGTAAACTTCGCCTTCATTCTCTTGGCGAAGGCGCGCAACAACTTGGCCTGCAGTTTTTGCCAGAGGCTCACCATGCTCATGCTCCCGGTTGTGTATCCACGAATAGGACCAGCCGACCGAAAGTCATCTCGCCGTAAGGCATGGCTTGCTGACAGGTCTACAAAATTGTTCGCCGGTGCTGAGGGGAAATTAAACCTAAAAAATGGTTATGTAAATTAATCAATAACAAGATTAATCAAATTCCCTCAAGGCAACCTCAGCACCACCTCAACCCCACCCTCGACATTGCCAATACTGAATTGCCCCCCATGCAACTGCACCACTTCTTCCACGAAGTTGAGCCCCAGGCCAGTGCTCTTGCGGCCGCTGTCCGGGCGCGGCAGGGAGTAGAAACGCTCGCTCAGGCGTGGCAGTGCGTAGTCGGGAATCGGCGCGGCCTGATTGAACAGGCGGACCTCGACGCGATTCCCGTTGCGCTCGGCGCTGATACGCAGCCGACCGTTGACGGGGGTGAAGTCCAGGGCGTTTTCCAGCAGATTGCCCAAGGCCTGGCGCAACAGGAACGGCTCACCGGTCAGCGTCAGGTCGGTAGCGATGCGCTGCTCAACCGTCAACTGGCGACTTTCAATCCAGCCGCCACGCGCTTCCAGCAGCTCGTCCATCAACGCCGCCAGCGGCACCGCGACTTCTTCTTCCAACCCCTGGCGCTGCTCGATCTGGGCCAGGTTGAGCAAGCGTTCGATCAATTGCTGCATTCGCACGCTTTCGTTGTCGATGTTACTGACGAAGCGCTGGTGCTGGGCCGCGGGCATGTCGCTTTGCAGCAGTTCGGCGGCGCCACGAATCGCCGCCAGCGGGCTCTTGAGTTCGTGGGTGAGCGTGTGCACGTAACGCTCGACGTAGGCCTTGCCCTCCAGTTGCGTGCGCATGCGCTCCACGGCACCGGCCAGTTGCTCGAACTCGCCACCACGATAATGCGGCACCTCCACCCGACGCCCCTGGCTGACCGCCTGGGCGTAGATCGTCAAACGCCGCAGTGCCGCGCTGAGCCACCAGGACAACAAGCCGCCCAGCAACAAGCCCAGGGCGACCAAGCCGGCGCCATAGATCAACAGGCGCCGCTCGGTGCGATCGACATAAGGCTGCAAGGAGCTGTTGGGCTTGGCGACGGTGACGACCCCAATGATGCGGCCGTTGTCGCGAATCGGCGCGCCGACGTGCATCACCGAAGACGTCGGATCATCGGCAATGCTGCGAGTCGAGCGAGCGCCGTAGTGGCCGCGCAGGGTCAGGTAAACGTCGTTCCAGCGCGAATAATCCTGGCCCACCGCCACGCCACTGGAGTCGAGCACCACGATGCCGTTGGCATCGGTGACATAGATGCGATGGCTGACCTGGTTTTTCGGCAAGCCCCAGATCGTCGCCGCCGGCTGGCGCTCGCCGTAGGCCTTGAGCAACTGCGGCCAGCGATTCTGGTTGAGGGTGCCGGCCTTGAAATCGTCCCGCAGGATCTCGGCCATCAGGTTGGCGGTGTCCACCAGGGTTTCTTCGGTGGACTGGCGCACGCCGGGGCGGATCTCCTCCATGACCGTGTTGAGCACGAAGTAACCGGTCAAGGCGATAAACAGCACATACACCAGGAAAATCCGGATCCCCAGCGACATCAGCTGTGCCCCGGGCTGTAGCTGTAGCCCAAGCCCCGATGCGTCTGGATCGGCTCGGCCTCGGCCCGGACCAGGCGCAACTTGGCGCGCACGCTCTTGATGTGGCTGTCGATGCTGCGCTCGTAGCCGGCATCGCTGGCCACGCCCAGGGCATCGAGCAGTTGCTCACGGCTGAAGACCCGCTCGGGTTGCTCCAGCAGACAATTGAGCAGGCGGAACTCGTGACGGGTGAGGTTCAGCGGTGTGCCGCGATAGTTGATCTGCACGCGATCGGCATCAACCTGAAACAACGCCGTGCCCACCTCCGCCGCCGGCCGCGGCGCCACGCGCTTGAGGATCGCCCGGACCCTGGCCGCCACTTCGCGGGGGCTGAAAGGCTTGACCACGTAATCGTCGGCGCCGATCTCCAGGCCCACGATCCGGTCGATCTCGCCATCCCGGGCTGTCAGAAAGATGACCGGAACGTCGCTGAAACGTCTGAGATTTTTACAAGTCTCGAATCCGCTGATATCCGGCAGGCCCACATCGAGAATGATCAGGTCCGCCGGGGTGTTTTTCTGGTGTTCGAGGGCGGCTGCGCCAAGGCTCAGCCAAGTGGTGTCAAACCCCTCCCCTTGCAGGGCAAACACCAGCGTATCGGCGATGGCGGCTTCGTCTTCGACAATCAGGATATGAGGCATGACTTGCGGGCCCGGCAGTAAAGTTGCCGGAACGGTGCCGCAAGCCTTGGGGTACGTCAATCAGGGAAATCAGCAGTCCGGCTTATCCGCCGTAAACCGCCGCGCCGGGTTCACCGCCGCCCCGAACTCACGCAACGCCTTCGCGCCAATCAGCAACGGGTAATTGAAACTGCTGCGATCGGTCAGGTTGACCTCGACCGTGCGCTTGACGTTACCCAGGCACAACTCCAGATCGACCACCGGGCGCTTGGTGGGCGCGATCTTTTCGTCGTCCTCTTCATCTTCCTCGGAACGGGTCTTGATCTTGCTGATGCGCGCGATCTTGTGCTCATAGACCTTGTTGCTCGCATCCTTGGTCGCCAGGCGGAACCGCACCCAGTCATCACCGTCACGGGTGAAGGTTTCGATGTCCTTGGCCGACAGCGAGGCGGTCAGGGCGCCGGTGTCCATCTTGGCCTTGAGCACTTCGCCACCGATTTCCGGCAGCGCAATGTATTCGTAGCGCCCGTACAGGGTTGGCTCGGCGGCCAGCACTGGAAGAGCCACCAGGGAAAGCAGGGCTAGAAGGGATTTCATGCAATAGGGCTTCCATTGTGGGAGTGGGGTTTTAGACCGTGGCCAACGAATTCGTTCGGTTAAACATCCCTGTGGCGAGGGAGCTTGCTCCCGCTCGGCCCTTGTAGGAGCTGTCGAGTGAAACGAGGCTGCGATCTTTCCAAAGACACTTGAGTCCGAAGCGAAAGATCAAAAGATCGCAGCCTTCGGCAGCTCCTACACAGCCGAGCGAGAGCAGTCTCTGACCACAAAAAGCACTCCCAACCTACCCTAGCCCAAGTGAAACTTTCGTCCACACCGATTTGGCCTGCCGCCCGAAGCTTGCTTATCATGGCCCGCCCACCTGTTTGCAAGAGTCATCTATGCGCCGCCTGCTCACCGGCTGTTTCGTCACGCTGCTGTTATTGCTCAACACCCTGGTGCTGTTCGGGCCGCTGATGGTGTTCGCCGTGCTCAAACTGATCCTGCCCGGGCGCTTTCGCGACTATGCCTCGTGGGCGGTGATGTGGATCGCCGAGACCTGGGCCGAGATCGACAAGCTGATCTTTGCCCTGTGCATCCCCACCCACTGGGACATCCGCGGCGGCGCGGACCTGCGTGGCGATACGTCTTACCTGGTGATCAGCAATCACCAATCCTGGGTAGACATCCCCGCCCTCGTCCAGACCCTCAACCGGCGTACGCCGTTCTTCAAGTTCTTCCTCAAGAAAGAACTGATCTGGGTGCCATTCCTGGGGCTGGCCTGGTGGGCCTTGGATTACCCGTTCATGAAGCGCTACACCAAGGCGTTCCTGGCAAAAAACCCGGAACTGGCCGGCAAGGACCTGGAAATCACCAAGGCCGCCTGCGAGCTGTTCAAGCGTCAACCGGTCACCGTGGTCAACTACCTCGAAGGCACCCGCTTCACCGCCGCCAAAAGCCAACAACAGCAATCCCCCTTCACCCACCTGCTCAAGCCCAAGGCCGGTGGCGTGGCGTTCGTGCTGGCGGCCATGGGCGAACAGCTGGACGCGGTGCTGGACGTGACAGTGGTCTATCCGCAGCAACGCATCCCCGGGTTCTGGGACTTGATCAGCGGCGCGGTGCCCAGGGTCATCATCGACATCCAGACCCGCGAGCTGGACCCTACGCTCTGGCAGGGCGACTACGAAAACGACCCGGAGTTTCGCCAGCAGGTGCAGGATTGGGTTAATCAGCTCTGGACTGAAAAGGACCGACGCATCGCCCAATTGCGCAACGAAAGGAGTGGAACCTAACAGTTCTGATAGTAGGCAGCGGCTGAAAAAGCTCCGATGCTGAAGGCTCGGCTTTTGGACCTGGCATTTTTTTATTCCAAATCAGCATAAAAAACTGTCAACCCTGACAGTACCCCTCGCCAGACCCAGCCGTAACCATGTCGCCGGGACATAACACGGAAGCAAACACATGCGAAACTTCATGACGGGCGGCGGCGGAATAATTCTGCTGATGATCGGCCATGTCCACGCCGGAGAAGTCACTTGTCCGGCCGTGGCACAACTCCATGACAACACTGCGACGATAGAAATGCAGGATGATCCCGAATGGCAAAGCCAGAGCCTCGTGCAGGAGCTCAACCCGGCGGCGCTGCCCTTCAACGACGCCGAGTTCGCGATCCATGGACCCGACGAAGATGAGCAGGTACCGAGGAGGGTGACCATCACCTGCAATTACGGCGAGAACAATCTCACGCTGGATTATCAGCCGATGTCTTTACCCTCGGCCGCCAACCGTTGCGCCAGCCGGGGCACCGACACCTGCAGACGAGTGAACACCGACTATTTCAGCTTGAGATTCTGATGGTTGCGTGGCGGATTTTCGATGTCGCCACACCTCATCAAACACCCGCACTACTCCCCCAAATCCCCCCCAGATTCTGCAGCAACGAACCCGCCACGCCCTGTTGACCGAGGTACTGCAAGATGATCGGGGCAAACTGGCCGATCATGCCGCTGTCCATGCCCAGCGCACTGAAGGCATTGTTCAGGTCGCCGGTGTCCTTGACGTTGCCCAGCAAGCCGTCGAGCAGTGCATTCTTGTCCGACCCGCCGCCGAGCAAACCGCCCAGGCCATTGAGCCCACCGATGGCGCTGTTCCCAGCGATCTGATCCAGGCCCGGGACACTTTTGCTCAACTCGGAAAACTGCGGCTCGCTGAGTCGGTTCTTCGCCAGCCCCAGCATCGCACCGGCACCGCCGATGGCCTGTTCCGGCGTGATCTTGAGTTCCGATCCCAAGGTGTTGAGCAGGCCGGCGGCTTTCGGCGCGGCGGCCACGGCGCCCTCACCCTGCTCGCCTTGGTTGCCCTGCATCGCCGACACCACATTGGCTGCATCACTGAGGCTGAACTGCGCGAAGGCTGGGCTGGCAGCCAGCGTCAACAGGCAAGACAGAGCAAAACCACGTGAAACCTTCATCCGGGACTTCCTCTTGAGCATGAAAAAGCCGCTCATAGAGAGCGGCGTAAAGCGTGCGTTGGACTGGTGTGGACGCAGATTGTTCCTAAACGTATTACAGGAATGGCCGATAGCCATTACAGAAAATTCTTCCAAGGCCGTCAGAAGTTTCTGAATCAACGAAAACTGCGCTTTTTTATATAGCTAAAAGTTACCAAACATCCATATACAGTTCTAAATTGACATAAAGAACTGCCCACCTTGACAGTAGCCCGCCCGACCAAAGCCGTGAATCGTTGATCTGAGCCCTGGAGCCTGGCACATGAAAAAAATACTGGCTGGAGGCGCGGCGTTGCTTTTGCTGATCATCGGCCAAGCCCATGCCGGTGAAATAACCTGCCCTGCCGTCACTGACATCCATAGAAACATTGAATCGGTGGAGGATGTTTTCTTCGTCGATGTACAGGACGACCACGAATGGGAGAGCGAAAGCCTCGTGGACGTGGTCGACCCGGAATCGTTGCAGTTCGAAGGTGCCGAGTACGTTATTCATGAAGCCGACGAGGACAGGCAGGCAACCACAAGGGCGACCATCACGTGCAGGTACGGGGACATAAATCTGAATATGGAGTATCAGCAGATCCTGGAACCGGCCTTTTCAGGGTGGGTGAACAATCGCTGCGAAAGCCCGAACACCAGAATGTGCAGGTTAATGGACGGAGACTACTTCAACCTGTTTCTTTGATCGGGAATGGCAACCGCGTCACTGTTCCTGCACAGCGTTTCAAGGCGCCCTGCCATCGCCCGCACCGTTACCGTACAGTGCGGCTTTCTCCAGCAGAGTTTGCCCATGAACGTAAAAATCGGCGGCGCCACCCTCGCCGTTATCCTGACGGGCATGCTCATTGTCCTGGGCGTCAACGAATGCCAGCGCGGCCCACTGAATCCGGAGCTGGCCGACGGCACCAGCGAAGAACAAAAGACCTGGCTGACCATCGAACACCGCATCAAGCGCTCCGACCCGACGCTTACCGATGTGACCCGCGACCAGCAAACGCTGACGGTGCTTTACCGTCCAGGTGCTTGCGCGGATGACTGCGAGCCCTGGGTGCCGCACCTGCTGCGCGTTGTCGGCCATGGCCTGGCAGCGCTCAACGGCGCGCCAGGGGGCAAGCAGTACACGCAAGTGACGGTCAAGGCGCGGATCCTTGCCGATGATGATGTGGAACTGGTCTATGACATGCCAGGGTTCGACGCCATCAAGACCCAACAAGGCGGCTACGAGACCTTTGCCAGCATGCCCCGCAGCCTGAAATTCAGCAGCGACGCCCTGGCCCAGGCGCAGGACTATTGCCAAGGTCCTAGCGCCAAAGGGTTCTACCCTGAATTTTGCGAACGGGTCGAGACTGCAACGGCCCATCGCTAACCGTGGCGAGGGCACTTGGACCCTGTAGGAGCTGGCGAAGCCTGCGATCTTTTGATCTTTTGATCTTTCGCTTGAGACTCAAGTGTCTGGGGAAAGATCGCAGCCTCGTTTCACTCGGCAGCTCCTACACAGTGTCCACAACCCGACGCGTGCAATTTCTGGCCACAACCGGCGCTCGATCACCGTCGACTAAAAATCTTACAACTACTTGGGAAATCACCCGCAACAGCGAGCCTTGCCCAAGCCAATCCGCGATGCCTATAGTTGTCCCGTCGTCCACATGGCGACTCGGGTTTGGCGACTCGATAAACTGCAGTCAGAAGCCCTGCTTTTTGGCACGGGCTTTTGCACTCGCAAAACTGCTTAATGGCAGTTGTGCGCGGGAGACTCTCGGGTCTGCCGATTTGCAGTTTTCGGTTCGCCAACCCGCGTACAGCTGCCACCCATTCGTTTGGCGACGAGTGAGTGGCGGCCCCCACTAAACTGCTGAGATCTACCCAATGAACCGATACATGCCCCTCACCGGCGTCGACTGCTCCCCCGCCGCCCTGCTCATCGATACCCAAGCCCCCCTCGACGTCCTCCACGAAACCGCCGCCTACCGCATCCGCGCCGTGACCCAACTGTTGGAAAACATCGCCTTTCGCGAAGAGCTCAGTTCCGACGCCGTCGTCCTCCACGATTTCGCCCTGCTCCTGGCGATTCCGTTGCGCGATGGCTGTGATGTGCTGGACGTGATCGGCCGGCGCTTGCAGGCACAAGCCATGGCCTGACCGCGGCGCCAGTCATCCGACTATCAACGCGCAAGCCGTTATTTCCTCTCGGCATTGCCTACTGTCAACCTTGACAGTAGGCAACTGTTCATTCGGGTTCTAACCTGCAGCCGTGACAACGACAAACAAGGCTCTGGGCAAACCACAGTCCCTGTGCCTTTCTTCATTCGGGCAAGCAGGAAGAATAAAAATGAGCGACCGAATCAAAGGAACCGTGAAGTGGTTTAACGATGCAAAGGGCTATGGCTTCATCACTTGCGGCAAAGGAGGCAAGGAATTGTTCGTTCATTACTCGGCGATCGCCGGCGAGGGTTATAAAACTTTGAAACAGAAGCAAACAGTCTTCTTTGAAATCGAGAAGAGTGACAAAGGCATGCAAGCCATGAGAGTGACGCCGGATTAACCCTCGGCTCACGCAGGAGTCAATTCATGTCGGCAAACCACAAAACGCTGCTCTGCCGTTACCACTATGACCCACTGGATCGCCTGGCCGATTGCACGCCATCGGCCCAGGCCCACACCCAGCGCTTCTACCTGAAGGAGCGCCTGACCAGCGAGATCCAGGGCTCGGTACAGCGCTCGATTTTCCAGCAGGGCGATCAACTCCTGGCGCAACAACAGCGCCAGGATGGCGTCATCGAAAGCACCTTGCTCGCCACCGATCAGCAACGCTCGGTGCTGCACGCGCTCGATGCCACACAGCCTCATCCCCTCGCCTACACACCCTACGGCCATCGCCCGGCGGAAAACGGCTTACTCAGCCTGCTCGGCTTCAACGGCGAACGGCCGGATCCGGTGACGGGGCATTATTTGTTGGGTAATGGGTATCGGGCGTTCAATCCGGTATTGATGCGGTTTAACAGCCCGGACAGTTTGAGTCCGTTTGGGGACGGGGGCGTGAATGCTTATACGTACTGTGTTGGAGATCCGGTAAATCGGGTGGATCCGACGGGGCACTTACCGGCATGGTTTAAATCCATTGGGAGGGCACTGGGATTCATACAGCCATCGTCGCGAGTAGCGCGTGCTGATCGGGCCTATAACCTTGCAGTGCAAGAGACAGCAGGACAAGGCATCTCAGGGTTCCCAACCAACGGAGTTCCCAATAGACCACTTACGCCCCCTCCTTCTCCCATCGCATCAAAGAGCCCGAACGATTTAACTGCTGCATGGACAACTAGAGAAACGATAGCAGTACATCACTCGCCTTCTGCCTCCCGTCGCGGCTCGCATTCCTACTACTTAGACGGGGGTGAGACATCGGACATTCCGTTTGCTTCAGGCCCCCCATCACCGGAACTCTCTCGGCCGCGCGCTTCTTCACAACACTCATGGTGGGACCCCTTCACAGCAAGGAGAGCTCGTAGAGCTGCTGAAGGTCATAGACCAGCTGTTGTTATGGATGACAATGATCCAGGGCTAACTGCTCTTAGACATCGATTTGGCGTTGTGCCTCCCGGTTACGATGATACTCCGCCACCACCTTACGATGCTCCACCGTCTTACGAGGAGGTGTCGCGCAACAGAGTTCGACGAACTTAAGCAGCCAATACTTACATCCTCGCATCACCCACGCTTTACGCTGAGCTGAATAAAAAGGGCGACATCACAGTCGCCCTTTCCCCGTCTTGCCCTTTACCGCTTACGCCGCACTGAACAACTTATGCGGATCAATCACAAACTTCTTCGGCACGCCCGCATCGAACTCACCGTAACCCTTCGGCGCGTCATCCAGGCTGATCACCTGTACGCCAACGATTTCAGCAATGTTGATACGGTCCCACATGATCGCCTGCATCAGTTGGCGGTTGTACTTCATCACTGGGGTCTGGCCGGTGTGGAAGCTGTGGGATTTGGCCCAGCCCAGGCCGAAGCGGATGCTCAGGCTGCCCATTTTCGCCGCCGCATCGACAGCACCCGGGTCTTCGGTGACATAGAGGCCAGGGATGCCGATTTTGCCGGCCACGCGGACCACGCCCATCAATGAGTTGAGCACGGTGGCCGGGGCTTCGTGCTTGACGCCGTCATGGCCGTGGCCGCGGGCTTCGAAGCCGACGCAGTCGACGGCGCAATCCACCTCTGGCTCGCCCAACAGTGCGGCGATTTGCTCGTGCAGCGGGGTGTCGGTGGACAGGTCGACAATTTCGAAGCCTTGAGCCTTGGCGTGGGCCAGGCGGATGGAGTTGACGTCACCAATGATCACCACGGCCGCGCCCAGCAGGCGGGCGGAAGCGGCGGCCGCCAGGCCAACCGGGCCGGCACCGGCGATGTAGACGGTGCTGCCAGGGCCAACACCGGCGGTGACTGCGCCGTGGTAGCCGGTGGGCAGGATGTCGGACAGGCAGGTCAGATCGCGGATTTTCTCCATGGCCTTGTCGCGGTCCGGCAGTTTCAGCAGGTTGAAGTCGGCGTACGGCACCAGTACGTATTCAGCCTGGCCGCCAGTCCAGTCGCCCATGTCCACGTAACCGTAGGCACCGCCGGCACGGGCCGGGTTGACGGTCAGGCAGACGCCAGTGTGTTGCTCTTTGCAGGAACGGCAGCGCCCGCAAGCCACGTTGAACGGCACCGACACCAGATCACCGATTTTCAGGTTCTCGACGTCGCTGCCCTTTTCGATCACTTCACCGGTGATTTCGTGACCCAGGACCAGGCCGGTCTGGGCGGTGGTACGGCCGCGCACCATGTGCTGGTCGGAGCCGCAGATGTTGGTGGAGACCACGCGCAGGATGACACCGTGCTCAATCTTCCTGCCGCGCGGGTCCTGCATTTTTGGATAGTCGATTTTCTGTACTTCGACCTTGCCGTTGCCGAGATACACGACACCACGATTACCAGACATGCTTTCACCTCGCTGTTGTTTTTGTGGAACTGCGTTGCCCAGGCAGGCAGCGCGTTGATTGCTCGGGTTAGTGCTTGTGTCTTGTTTCTTTTGTTGTCTTCAAGGGCCTCTTCGCGAGCAAGCTCGCTCCCACAGTTGATCGCGTACTCCCTGTGGGAGCGAGCTTGCTCGCGATGTCGGCCTAAAGAACGACAGTGCGATTGGCGTTCAAGAACACCCTTCGCTCGATGTGATACCCCACGGCCCGGGCCAGGGTGAGCCCTTCAATATCGCGGCCCTTGGCGATCAGGTCTTCGGGATAGTGGCTGTGGTCCACCACTTCCACGCCCTGGGCGATGATCGGGCCTTCGTCCAGGTCGTTGTTGATGTAGTGCGCCGTGGCGCCCACCAGCTTCACGCCTTTGTTGTAGGCCTGGTGATACGGCTTGGCGCCCTTGAAGCCCGGCAGCAGCGAGTGATGGATGTTGATCGCCTTGCCGTCGAGCTTGCGGCACAACTCCGGCGACAGCACTTGCATGTAGCGCGCAAGGATCACCAGCTCGGCACCGGTGTCTTCGATCACCTGCCACACCTGCCGTTCCTGGGAGGGCTTGTCGTTCGGGTCCAGGGGGAAATGGTAGTAGGGAATCTGGTGCCAGTCGGCCAGCGGCTTGAGATCGGGGTGGTTGGACACAACGGCCACCACGTCCATGGACAACTGGCCGATGCGCTGGCGGTAGAGCAAGTCGTTGAGGCAGTGATCGGCCTTGGAGACCATGATCACCACTTTGGGCCGGTAGTTGGGCGGCGTCAGTTCGAAAACCATGCCGAAGGCTTCGGCACGCTCGGCCAGGCCGGAACGGAAATTCTGCTCGTCAAAACCGTCGGGTTGACGAAACTCCACGCGAATGAAGAAGCGCCCCGAAAGCCGGTCGTCGAAGGAGTGGTGCTCGGTGACGTAGCAGCCCTGCTCGAACAGAAAGCGGGTCACCGCGTCCACCGTGCCGAGCACGCTGGGGCAGTCGGCAGTCAAGATCCATGTGTCTGGGGCGCGGCTCATTGCGGTGACTCCTGTTCAAAATTAACTGGGCGACATAGAACCCTGTGGCGAGGGAGCTTGCTCCCGCTGGGCTCTGTAGGAGCTGTCGAGTGAAACGAGGCTGCGATCTTTCCAAAGACACTTGAATCCCAAGCGAAAGATCAAAAGATCGCAGCCTTCGGCAGCTCCTACAGAGCCGAGCGGGAGCAAGCTCCCTCGCCACAACAGCATTCCAAGACCAAGAATCAGGCCTGCACGCTCAAGCCATACTCAGCCGCGGCATCCTGCAACCACAGCCACCAGTAATCCGAGAAGCTGCGGCGGATCACCAGTTCCCAGGTGTCTTCGCCCGTGTGGCGGATCACCAGTTGCGACTTGGCGAACACCGTGCCCACGGCCTTGCCCACCGGGAAGTTGCTTGGGTGAACGTCGTAGCTGGTGGATTTCATCAGCACGTCGCGCACATTCGGGCCGGACAGTTCGAGGATCTGCTGGCCACCGCTGACGTTGACGATCTGGATGTGCAGGTCGCCCAGGGCTTCACGCAGTTTTTTCTCGGCGGCAAACTCTTCGCCGGTGGGTACCACCAGCAGCCACTCGTCCGGGCCAAGCCATTGCAGGCTGGTTTCACCCTTGACGATGACGGTCAGGGCGCCTGGCAATTCCAGGCCCAGGGCCTTGTGCACGCCGGCGGCGAACGCCGGGTCGTGACCGTCGCCACGAAGGGTCAGGTGGCCCAGGAGTTTTTTCTCGCGCACGGTCACGCCGGCGTTCTTGCGGCCCTTGCCCACCAGGCTGGCGAGGTCGGCATGGTGCAGCGACGACTCGGCCTTGGCCCCGGTGGTTGGGCGTTGTGGGTACACGTTGACTGCGGTCATATGGAGCACCTGTCTGAATGCTTGTTCGACCTGCCGGTGCGTGGCGCTGTGGGAGCAAGGCTTGCCCGCGATGAACGATAACTCGGTCTGATGGCTACCGTGTCGCCTGCATCGCGAGCAAGCTTTGCTCCCACACGCCCCCACCACAGGGCTTAAATGTTAGATATTCTGCCGATCCCCCTTCGGATCGAAGAACACCGAAGAAACAATCTCTGCCTCGATCACGCTGCCGTCGGCCAATGGCGCGAACACGCGCTCGCCCATCCGCTTGAGGCCGCCCTTGACCACACCCATGGCAAATGAATAACCCAGGGAGTTGTGGGCATAGCTGGAGGTCACGTGGCCAACCATGGTCATCGGGATCGCCTGCTTGGTGTTGAACACCAGTTGCGCGCCCTCCGGCAGCCAGACATTCGGGTCGATCGGCTTGAGGCCCACCAGTTGCTTGCGCTCTTCACGCACGCAATCTTCGCGATTCATGCCGCGCCAGCCGATCCACGAGAACGGCTTGGTCCGTCCTACGCACCAGCCCATGTTCAGGTCGTCCGGGGTCATCGAGCTGTCAGTGTCCTGACCGACAATGATGAAGCCCTTCTCGGCCCGCAATACGTGCATGGTCTCGGTGCCATACGGGGTCAGGTTGTACTTCTTCCCGGCCTCGACGATCTGCTCGAGCACGCCCATGGCGTAGTCGGCCTGCACGTTGATTTCGTACGACAGTTCACCGGTGAACGAAATGCGGAACACCCGCGCCGGTACGCCGCCCACCAGGCCTTCCTTCCAGGTCATGAACGGGAAAGCGTCCTTGTCCAGGTCGATGTCGGTGACGTCGCTCAGCAGCTTGCGGCTGTTGGGGCCCGACAGGGTCATGGTTGCCCAATGGTCGGTGACCGAGGTGAAGTACACCTTCAGGTCCGGCCATTCGGTCTGGTGATAGATTTCCAGCCATTGCAGCACGCGCGCCGCGCCGCCGGTGGTGGTGGTCATCAGGAAGTGGTTGTCCGCCAGACAGGCCGTTACGCCGTCGTCGAAGACCATACCGTCTTCCTTGCACATCAGGCCGTAGCGGGCCTTGCCCACGTCGAGCTTGGTCCAGGCGTTGGTGTAGACGCGGTTGAGGAACTCGCGAGCATCCGGACCCTGGATGTCGATCTTGCCCAGGGTCGAGGCGTCCAGCAGGCCAACGCTGTCACGCACGGCCTTGCATTCGCGCTTGACCGCGGCATGCATGTCTTCGCCGCTCTTCGGGAAGTACCAAGGACGCTTCCACTGGCCGACGTCTTCGAACTCGGCGCCGCTTTTCACATGCCAGGCATGCAGCGCGGTGAAGCGCACCGGCTCGAAGATGTGCCCGCAGTGCCGGCCCGCCACCGCGCCGAAAGTCACCGGCGTGTAGTTCGGACGGAACATGGTGGTGCCCATCTGCGGGATGCTCACGTTCAGCGAACGGGCCGCGATGGCCAGGCCGTTGACGTTGCCCAGTTTGCCCTGGTCGGTACCGAAGCCCAGTGCGGTGTAGCGCTTGACGTGTTCCACCGATTCGAAGCCTTCGCGGGTGGCGAGTTCGATGGCGGCGGCAGTGACGTCGTTCTGCAGGTCGACGAATTGCTTCGGTGCCCGTGCAGTGGATTTTTCGTGAGGCACCTGGAACAGCGCCAGGGTCGGCTCTTCGTGACGGCTCAGGGCCTTGGGCAACACACCCTCCACCGCTTTGAAGCCGGCTTCGCTGGCCGCGCGCACGCCGCCTTCAAAACCGTCAGCCAAGCTATCACCGAGGCTGTAGACACCATTCACACCACCGACGCAGACACGCTTTTGCGGTGCTTCGCCCGGTACGAAACCGAGGATGTCTTCACGCCAGATCGGCTTGCCACCCAGGTGCGAAGCCAGGTGAACCACCGGGCTGTAGCCGCCGGAGCTGGCCACCAGGTCGCAGTCCAGCCATTCGCCGGGGCTGGTGACTTTGTGGGCACGGACGTCGATCGCGGCAACACGTGCCCCGGTGACGCGCTTGCTGCCACGGGCCTCGATCACGGCGCTGCCGGTGAGGATGCGAATGCCCTTGGCGCGGGCTTCTTCCACCAGCGCACCACGCGGGTTGCTGCGCGCATCGGCGACAGCCACCACTTGCAGGCCGGCGTCGAACCAGTCCAGGGCCACGCGATAGGCGTGGTCGTTGTTGGTGCTCAGCACCAGTTTCTTGCCCGGTGCCACGCCGTAGCGACGCACGTAGGTGGACACCGCACCGGCCAGCATGTTGCCCGGCACGTCGTTGTTGCCATAGACCAGCGGGCGCTCGCAGGCGCCGGTCGCCAGGACCACGCGCTTGGCGCGGACGCGGTTGATGCGCTGGCGGACCTGGCCGATCGGTGCGCGGTCGCCGAGGTGGTCGGTGAGGCGCTCGTGGATGGTCAGGAAGTTATGGTCGTGGTAACCGTTCACCGTGGCGCGAGGCAACAGCAACACTTGCGGCATCGATTGCAGTTCAGCCACCGCAGCAGCGACCCATTCGGTCGCCGGCTTGCCGTCCAGGCTCTCGCGGGATTCGAGCAGGCTACCGCCGAACTCTTCCTGCTCATCGGCCAGGATAACGCGCGCACCGCTGCGGGCCGCGGCCAGTGCGGCGGCCAGGCCAGCGGGGCCTGCGCCGACGATCAGCACGTCGCAGTGACGGTTCATGTAGTCGTAGGTGTCCGGATCGTTCTCGGTCGGCGAGCGACCTAGCCCTGCGGCCTTGCGGATGTACTTCTCGTAGGTCATCCAGAACGATTGCGGGTACATGAAGGTTTTGTAGTAGAAGCCCGGCGGCATCAGCTTGCCGCCGACCTTGCCGAGAATGCCCATCATGTCGTTGTTCACGTTCGGCCAGCCGTTGGTGCTGGTGGCGACCAGCCCCTGGTACAGCGCCTGTTGCGTGGCGCGCACGTTAGGGATTTGCGTGGCTTCGGTGGCACCGATCTGCAGCACCGCGTTCGGCTCTTCGGCACCGGCGGCGAAGATGCCGCGCGGACGCGAATACTTGAAGCTGCGGCCGATGATGTCGACACCGTTGGCCAGCAGCGCGGCGGCCAGGGAATCGCCTTCGAAGCCTTTGTAGGTCTGGCCGTTGAAGGTGAAGCTCAGCGCTTTGTTGCGGTCGATCCGTCCGCCGTTGGACAGGCGATTGATCTGGCTCATACCTTCTCTCCCAGAGCCTGTGCGGCCGCTTTCGGACTGTCAGCCTTGTCGGTGAATTGCGGCTTTTGGCCGATCTTGTAGGTTTCGAGAATCTCGTAGGTCACGGTGTCGCGAGTCACGTTGAAGTACTGGCGGCAACCGGCGACGTGATCCCACAGCTCATGGTGCAACCCGCGTGGGTTGTCACGGAAGAACATGTAGTCGCCCCACTGTTCGTCGGTGCAGGCATTCGGATCCAGTGGACGCGGGATATGCGCCTGGCCGGATGCATGGAATTCCTCTTCGGAGCGCAGTTCGCCGCAGTGAGGACAGAAGATGTGCAACATAGGGATTTCTCCTGTTAGTGGGCGACGGCAGCAGCGCCGTGTTCGTCGATCAGTGCGCCGTTGTGGAAACGGTCGATGGAAAACGGCGCGGCCAGCGGGTGCATTTCACCCTTGGCCAGGCTTGCAGCGAAGACGTTGCCCGAGCCCGGGGTGGCCTTGAAGCCGCCAGTGCCCCAACCGCAGTTGAAGAACATGTTCGGCACCGGGGTCTTGGAGATGATCGGGCAGGCGTCCGGCGTGGTGTCGACGATGCCGCCCCACTGGCGGTTCATGCGTACGCGGGACAACACCGGGAACATCTCGACGATGGCCTGGACCGTGTGTTCGATCACCGGGTACGAGCCACGCTGGCCGTAGCCGTTGTAGCCGTCGATACCGGCACCGATCACCAGGTCGCCCTTGTCGGACTGGCTGATGTAGCCGTGCACGGCGTTGGACATGATCACGCTGTCGATGATCGGCTTGATCGGCTCGGACACCAGCGCTTGCAGCGGGTGGGATTCGATCGGCAGGCGGAAGCCCGCGAGCTTGGCCATGTGCCCGGAGTTACCGGCCGTCACCACGCCGACGCGCTTGGCACCGATGAAGCCCTTGTTGGTTTCCACGCCGATGCATACGCCGTTTTCCTTGCGGAAACCGATCACTTCGGTCTGTTGGATCAGGTCCACGCCCAACGCGTCCGCCGCCCGGGCAAAGCCCCAGGCCACGGCATCGTGACGGGCCACGCCGCCGCGACGCTGGACGGTGGCGCCCATCACCGGGTAGCGGGTGTTTTTCGAGCAATCCAGGTACGGGATCTCGTCGGCCACTTGCTTGGCGTTGAGCAGCTCGCCGTCCACGCCGTTGAGGCGGTTGGCGCTGACGCGACGCTCGGAATCACGGATGTCCTGCAGGGTGTGGCACAGGTTGTAGACGCCACGCTGGGAGAACATCACGTTGTAGTTCAGGTCCTGGGACAGGCCTTCCCAGAGTTTCATCGCGTGTTCGTACAGGTGGGCCGATTCGTCCCACAGGTAGTTGGAGCGCACGATGGTGGTGTTGCGCGCGGTGTTACCGCCGCCCAGCCAGCCCTTCTCGACCACGGCCACGTTGGTGATGCCGTGTTCCTTGGCCAGGTAGTAGGCGGTCGCCAGGCCATGCCCGCCACCGCCGACGATGACCACGTCGTAGACCTTTTTCGGGGTCGGCGTGCGCCACATCCGCTGCCAGTTTTCGTGATGGCTGAGAGAGTGTTTGAAGAGGCCGAAGCCCGAATAGCGTTGCATAGTCATTACTCCAAAACCGACTCAGCGATAAACCGGGAAGTCCGCGCACAGGGCCGCCACTTGCTGCGCGACATTGGCCTCGACATCGGCATCGCCGAGGTTGTCGAGAATGTCGCAGATCCAGCCGGCCAGCGTGACGCACTGGGTCACCTTGAAACCACGCGTGGTCACCGCTGGGGTGCCAATGCGCAGGCCCGAGGTCACGAACGGCGATTGCGGGTCGTTCGGCACGGCGTTCTTGTTGACGGTGATGTGGGCACGGCCCAGGACAGCATCGGCGTCCTTGCCGGTCAGGCCCTGACGGATCAGGCTGACCAGGAACAGGTGGTTATCGGTGCCACCGGACACTACATCGTAGCCACGCTTGATGAACACGCCAGCCATGGCCTGGGCGTTATCGATCACTTGCTGCTGGTAAGCCTTGAAGCCAGGCTCCGCCGCTTCCTTGAAGCACACCGCCTTGCCGGCGATCACGTGCATCAACGGGCCGCCCTGGGCGCCGGGGAATACCGCGGCGTTGAGCTTTTTCTCGATCTCTTCGTTGGCCTTGGCCAGGATCAGGCCGCCACGTGGACCGCGCAGGGTCTTGTGGGTGGTGGTGGTGACCACGTCGGCGTAAGGCAGTGGATTAGGGTACAGACCGGCGGCGACCAGACCGGCAACGTGGGCCATGTCGACGAACAGCAGGGCACCGACCTTGTCGGCGATCTGGCGGAAACGTGGGAAGTCCAGGGTCTTGGAGTAAGCGGAGAAACCGGCAACGATCATCTTCGGCTTGTGCTCGACCGCCAGGCGCTCGACTTCGTCGTAGTCGATCAGGCCGGTGGTGGTGTCGATGCCGTATTGCACCGCGTTGTAGAGCTTGCCCGAGGACGACACCTTGGCACCGTGGGTCAAGTGACCGCCGTGGGCCAGGCTCATGCCCAGGATGGTGTCGCCGGCCTGCAGCAGGGCCAGGTACACGGCGCTGTTGGCCGAAGAACCGGAGTGCGGCTGGACGTTGGCGTAATCGGCACCGAACAACTGCTTGGCGCGCTCGATGGCCAGGGCTTCGACTTTGTCGACGTGCTCGCAGCCACCGTAGTAGCGCTTGCCTGGATAGCCTTCGGCGTACTTGTTGGTCAGGCCGCTGCCCTGGGCCTCCATCACGCGCTTGCTGGTGTAGTTTTCTGACGCGATCAGTTCGATGTGATCTTCCTGGCGTTGCTCTTCGGCGTTCATCGCCGCCAGCAGTGCATCATCGTAGCCTTGGATTTGGTCTTGCTTGCTGAACATCGCGTCTCTCCCAGCGGCGGCGGTGCGCCTTTCGTCTCGGTGAGGCACGGACCATTCGGTCGTGCCCTTTGGATGCGATGGTATGGCTGGCGCAGGCATGTCAAATGCCTATGGACGCCACGCAAAGGTGCGTTTACGACATGGGATCAAAGAGTCGGAGAGCAAGGCCTGCGCGATAGCACTGTGGGAGCAAAGCTTGCTCGCGATCCAGGCGCCTCGGTCCACGGGAGACCGCGGCGCTTTCATCGCGGGCAAGCCTTGCTCCCACAGGCTTTGCTCCCAAGATGCTGCTCCCATAGGGTTACGCGACGATCTGGCGAACCGCGAGCAACAGTAGGAAATGCGCGGGATAAAGGCCATACGCCCAGCGCCGCATCGCCGGTGGATGAAAACGACCAGCCTGTCGCAAAAGCATCAGCCCAAGCCATGGCGCGATCAGGCAGGCCACCAATCCCCAAAGCGCCACCCCATTCCCCAGCCACGCCGAGCCATACAACACCCGCCATTGATTGGCCGCCACGCAGATCAGCCCCGGCAACAAAGCCATGTACAAGGGACGCTTGAAGACCAGCAACATCGCCAGCGGCAGCAGCACACCAAAGAAACCGAACATCAGTTGCGGCGAAAACAGCGCCGCCAGCAGCAACACCGTCACCGCCTGGCATCGTGCCTCCAGGGTGGGTGTCTGCCAACCGCGCGCCACCAGCAAGCCCAGGACCAGGGTTGGCATCACATTCAGGGTGGTGGGATCAGGGATGAACAAGCGGTAGGGGATTTCGCTGACGGCACTGAATAGCAGCAACCAACCCAGGTAACGCCACGGGACGGTGCTGGCGTCGTTGCGCGCCAGGTTCGCCGCCATCGCCAGGCAGAACCAGGGAAACGCCAGGCGTCCCGGTACATATAGCCAATCGACGGAGAAACCGACATATCGCAGATGATCGAGCACCATCGCCAACAGAGCCAGCCACTTGAGCAGGTCCAGCGCCCCGTCGCGCCGGCTCATGTGTAAAACGGCTCGATGAGTTTGATACTTTCCGACAGAAACATCCGGTGTGTTCCCCCGCTAATCTTGGGTAAAGTGCGCACCAACATTGACACGGCGCTGTGGACCCAAACACGCCGAACCATGGAGCGCCCCACCCGGGCATTCCGCCAGGGATCTCTTTACCCAGGACTCTCTATTCAAGGAGCAAGGCCATGACCGACAAGAGTCAACAGTTTGCCAGCGACAACTATTCCGGCATTTGCCCCGAAGCCTGGGCGGCCATGGAAGAAGCCAACCAGGGTCACCAACGCGCCTACGGCGACGACGAGTGGACCCACCGCGCGGCGGACGATTTCCGGGCCTTGTTCGAAACCGACTGCGAAGTGTTCTTCGCGTTCAACGGCACGGCGGCCAACTCGTTGGCGTTGTCCTCACTGTGCCAGAGTTACCACAGCGTGATCTGCTCGGAAACCGCCCACGTCGAAACCGACGAATGCGGCGCACCGGAGTTCTTCTCCAACGGTTCCAAGCTGCTGGTGGCTCGCACCGAAAACGGCAAGCTGACCCCCGAGTCGATCCGTGAGATCGCCCTCAAGCGCCAGGACATCCACTACCCCAAGCCCCGGGTCGTGACCCTGACCCAGGCCACGGAAGTCGGCAGTGTCTACACCCCGGAAGAAATCCGCGCCATCAGTGTCACCTGCAAGGAACTGGGGCTGAACCTGCACATGGACGGCGCGCGGTTTTCCAACGCCTGCGCCTTCCTCGGCTGCTCCCCGGCCGACCTGACCTGGAAGGCCGGCGTGGACGTGTTGTGCTTTGGCGGCACGAAAAACGGCATGGCGGTGGGTGAAGCGATCCTGTTCTTCAACCATGATCTGGCCGAAGACTTCGACTATCGCTGCAAACAGGCCGGGCAACTGGCTTCGAAGATGCGCTTCCTGTCCGCGCCCTGGGTCGGCTTGCTGCAAAACCAGGCCTGGCTCAAGCACGCCCGCCACGCCAACCACTGCGCCCAATTGCTGGCAGAGCTGGTCAGCGACATTCCCGGCGTGGAACTGATGTTCCCGGTCCAGGCCAACGGCGTGTTCCTGCAACTCTCGGAACCGGCCATCGCCGCGCTGACCGCCAAGGGCTGGCGTTTCTACACGTTCATTGGCAAAGGCGGCGCACGCTTCATGTGCTCGTGGGATACCGAAGAAGCGCGGGTGCGGGAATTGGCGGCGGATATTCGGGAAGTGATGGGCGCCTGAACCGGCGACCGGATATCCTGTAGGAGCTGTCGAGCGAAGCGAGGCTGCGATCTTTCCAAGCCTGATTGAATCTCAAGCGAAAGATCAAAAGATCGCAGCCTCGCTTTGCTCGACAGCTCCTACAGATGGGTAGATCAGAAATCGATCCGCACATCCCCCTTCGGCACGCTGCAGCACGACAGGATATACCCCTCGGCTTCGTCGTCCTCGGTGATCCCGCCGTTGTGGTCCATTTCCACTTCCCCGCCCAGCTTCAGCACCTTGCAGGTACCGCAGATGCCCATGCCGCAGGCCTTGGGGATCATCATGCCGAGCTTGGCAGCCGCGGCGTGCACGGTTTCGCCCGGCCCCACGCGAATGCTCTTGCCCGAGGAGGTGAACTCCACCAGATGCAGGTCCGCTGCGTCGACTTGCGGGGCGTCGGCCGCTTGTTCGGCCTGTTCCACGGCGTCGGCGCGGGCTTCCGGTGGTGTGGCGCCGAAGGATTCCTCGTGATAACGCTTCATGTCGTAGCCGGCCGCTTCCAGCAGGCGCTTGACCGCGGTCATGTATGGGGTCGGGCCGCAGCAGAACACCTCGCGCTCGAGGAAGTCGGGCACCATCAATTCCAGCATCTTGTGGTTCAGATAACCGCGATAGCCGGCCCAGGGCTCGCCCAGGCCATGTTTTTCGCAGATCAGGTGCAAGCTGAAGTTGTCGATCCGCGACGCCATGTGCTCCAGCTCGCGGTGGTAGATGATGTCCTTGGGCGAGCGGGCGCTGTGGATAAAGGTCATGTCGACATTGGCGTTGGTGTCGTAGTACCAGCGCGCCATGGACATCACCGGGGTAATCCCGACGCCGCCGCTGAGGTAGAGCACCTTGGGGCTGGAGAAGTCGATGGCGTTGAACAACCCCACCGGCCCGTGTACCGCCAGCTCCTGGCCTTCATGCAGGGTGTCGTGCAGCCAGTTGGAAACCTTGCCCCCCGGCACGCGCTTGATGGTCACCGAGAAACTGTAGGGCACCGACGGCGAGCTGGAGATGGTGTAGGAGCGCATGATCGGCTGGCCTTCGATTTCCAGCTCCAGGGTGACGAACTGCCCAGGCTTGAAAAAGAACAGGATCGGCTGGTCGGCCATGAAGCAGAAGGTGCGCACATCCCAGGTTTCCTGGATGACTTTGACGCAACGTACGATATGTCGGCCATTGGCCCAGGTCTGGGTCGTGACCGGGTTCAGGAAGTTATTGGACATGCTGATCTCCACGGCCGACTGTCGGCCTTCATGAGGGCGATTGTGCGCAGGCGCCTGGGTGACCATTTACCTATCTGCGACATTCACATACTTATCGCGACCAGCCCCCAACTACCGGGGCTTGCGCGTCGGGAACAGATTGGGCCATGTCGCCCATGGATAAGGTTGCGCCCCTGCGCGGCCCCACACTCGCCCCAACAGATAAACAAAGTTTTCTGCCTTGCGTAGCACAACCTGTAGCCGATGTGACGGGTTGGGGTGAGGCAAGTCCGGATGCAGGAAATGCTGAGCCAAGGCGCCGTGACGAGTCATAGCCCGCTATGGCGAGGAGCGGCAACGCAGGATCAGGATTTCCTGCGCCGGAATTGACCATCCCAACCCGTTACATCGGCTACCAAGTCATTTTCACCGGCTCCGCTTAGAGGGCCACGAGGATAAAACGATGGACACCACTACCCTGAGCCTGGGCGATCCGCTGGAACCCGCACGCAAGGCCACCGCGCAAATGCTGCAAGAGCGCGAGCGCACCTTTTCGCTGCCGCAGCCGTTCTACTCCGATGAGCGCCTGTTTGATATCGATATGCAGGAAATCTTCCAGAAAGAATGGTTGATCGCCGGCATGACCTGCGAAATCCCGGCCAAGGGCAACTACCTGACCCTGCAAATCGGCAAGAACCCGATCATCGTGATTCGCGGTGCCGAGGGCGTGGTGCACGCGTTCCATAACGTCTGCCGCCACCGCGGTTCGCGGCTGTGCACCAGCGACAAGGGCAAGGTCGCCAAACTGGTCTGCCACTACCACCAGTGGACCTACGAGCTGGACGGTCGCCTGCTGTTCGCCGGCACCGAGATGGGCGCCGACTTCGACATGAAGCAGTACGGCCTCAAGCCTGTGAACGTGAAGACCGCAGGTGGCTACATCTTCATCAGCCTGGCCGAGAACCCGCCGGCCATCGATGACTTCCTGTCGACGCTGAACCATTACATGGAACCGTACGACATGGAGAACACCAAGGTGGCGGTGCAAACCACCTTGATGGAAAAGGCCAACTGGAAACTGGTGCTGGAAAACAACCGCGAGTGCTACCACTGCAACGCCTCGCACCCTGAATTGCTCAAGACCCTGCTGGAATGGGACGACGTCACCGACCCGCGGGCCGACCAGGCCTTCAAGGACCATGTGGCCGCTTCCGCCGCCGCCTGGGACGCCGAGAAGATCCCTTACGCCCACGCCAGCTTCGGCCTGCGTAACCGTATCGTGCGCATGCCGCTGCTCAAGGGCACCGTATCGATGACCATGGATGGCAAGCAAGGCTGCGCCAAGCTGATGGGTCGCATCAAGAACCCGGACCTGGGCTCGATGCGCATCCTGCACCTGCCGCACTCGTGGAACCACTGCATGGGCGACCACATCATCGTGTTCACCGTGTGGCCGATCAGCGCCCAGGAAACCATGGTCACCACCAAGTGGCTGGTGCACAAGGACGCGGTCGAAGGCGTGGACTACGACGTGGCGCGCATGCGCGAAGTCTGGGACGCCACTAACGACCAGGACCGTCGCCTGGCCGAAGAAAACCAGCGCGGCATCAACTCCACCGCCTACCAGCCAGGCCCGTACTCCAAGACTTATGAGTTCGGCGTGGTGAACTTCGTGGATTGGTACAGCGAGCGCTTGCTCAACAACCTGGGGGCCGAACCGGCGCCGTACCTCAAGGGCGTTCCGGTCCAGGGCTAAGTCAGAAGCATCGCGAGCAAGCTCGCTCCCACAGGTTTTGTGAACGACACTAAACCCCTGTGGGAGCGAGCTTGCTCGCGATAGCGGCCTGACACTCACCGACTACTTGGAAGAAGACCACCGCACACTGCCATCCTCCCCATAAAACGTCTCGACAATCTCCTCCCCCTTCAGCCGCACCTTCACATACCCGTTCAACACCCGCAGCGGATACGCCTCGTCACCCGCCAATTGCGTTTCCGACCACAGCACCCGGGCATGCCCATTCAACTCACTGGTAGTACCGTAGGGAATCGCCCCGTGCCCGGCGCAGCGCGCATGCAATCCGCCTTGCGGTGCGTAGCAGATGCCGTTGTGCAAATGCCCCCAATACCAATAATCCGGCTCGCGTCCCAAGGCATCGCACACCGGTTGGTAAAGCGCCGTCTTGTTGTGCCCGGAAATATCAAAACCCTGGTGATGACTGAGCACCATGAGTTTCTTGCGTTTGGGCAGGGTTTTCATCCACTCGATCTGCTGGGTGTTGAGGGTGCCGTCCATGTACAGGTTCATGGCGTCCGAGGCGTAGGCACTGTCCAGGCCGACCACCAGCCAGTCGTCGTTGTACAAGGCAAAGTAGCTGGTGCCCTGCTGCACCGGGAAACGCTTGGACAATTCCTTGAAATAGCCGTGGGCACCGCTGTACATCTCATGGTTGGAATTGAGGGTGAACGCGCCATGCCTGCCCTGGGGCCAGCCGACCATGTCGACGTCTTCCTGGGAATGGGTGCCGGCGTAATACACGTCGCCCAGATGGATGGTGAAATCGGCCAGGGCCAGCTCCATCTGGTTGGCCACCGCCACGGCCGGGGCATGACTGTCGAACGGCCCGGTGCCCCAGTCACCAGCAATCGCCAACACCACGTCGTTGTCCATTTTCACCAACGCCGGGTTGGTAGCGAACGGCGCGTGGTGGCGCAGGTTTTCGATCCACTTGAGCAGCGCCTCGCTCCACAACAGGTCCAGCAGTTCCCATTTGCGGCAGCCGAGCAAGGTGCCGTCCTTGAGTACCCGGGTCGGCAACTCGTCCACGCTTTGCGGCAGGGGCGTGGCGTTGCCGATCTTGAGGATCGACAAGCCGTGGGACAACTCCCACGGCACGGCCGGTTCGTCGTCCGGCAGCTCGCCATGCTTGATCACATATTGTGCCTGGTCATGACCCCGCTGCAGCAACTTGACGATGGCCTCGAACTCTTCAGGCTCGAGCTCGTTGACGAGCTTCTGCCAGGACATCTCCAGCCGCGTGACCAACCCGTGCAAACGGACCTTGAGCTTGTCGAACTCATGTTCCCAATGGTGCAGTAATGACATGTGAACGCTCCTTCGCAATGCCCTGGGCTACAGGGTTTTCATGAATTCGATCAAGGCCCGTTTGTCGACGTCCGACAGCTGCGTGCCATACAGGTGGCCACTGTTGTGGTTGCCTTCCAGGCGGGTGTCATATTTGAAATCGGCCGACGCCTTCATCTGCGCGCCTCGGGTGATGAAGCCGACCTTCTCCTGGTCGTAGATGTCGGAGCCGGTGTAGAACACCTGCGGACGCTGCTCCGGCGGTTGCAGCAAATCCCACAGGGTCGGCACCGAACCGTTGTGCAGGTACGGCGCGCGCAGCCAGACGCCGTCGGTGGGGGTGTTGCTGTAGCTCTGGGTCTTGCGGTAGGCGCCAAAGTCGAACGGCGGTTTCTTGAAGCCGTGGAACGCCGCCACCAGGCCGGTGGTGAAGGAGTTCAGGCGATGGGGATCGGTGCCCAACTGGTCGATGTTGGTGGTGACCTGGCCGGTGTCGCTGCGACCGAAATCATGGCAGCCGGCGCAGTTTTTCTCCCAGATCGGTTTGCCCTGGGCGACTTTCCCTTGGTCCAGGGCGAACGGCCAGGCCGGTGCCTTGTGGCCCAACAGCCAGTTGGTCACCCGGTTGAAACTCGGCGGCAGCACCGACTCCGGCGTCGCACCCACGGCCATGGCTGCTGCGTAGTTGCGTTCGTGGATCTTGTTGTTATTGCCGTCCCAATGCAGGTACATGGACTCGCGCGGTTTCTGGTTCCAGACCTGCGGCAGGTCCACGGTGCCGATGGTGGAGTCATCCGGGAAGCCGAACACCACCATTTTGGTCGGGTTGAAGGTGTCGGTCCGCCCTGGCCCCTGGGCCGGACGCAGCTTCTGCCAGGCGTACGCCTGCTTCTGCTTGAGCAGCGCGCTCTTGGCCATCGGGATGATCAGGTAACGGTTGTACAGCTTCTCGAAAAAGCCCAGTTGGAACTTGCTGTTAATCGCCGCCATCACCGCATCGGGGGTGAATTTCGGGTCGCTGGCACACTCGTAGGCGAACCACTGGAAGGCCTGCAGTTGCAGGGTATTGGCCGGCGCGCTAGCGACCGGAACCGCTACGTCACTGGCATTGGCCCGATAGGAGCCGGTGTGACACAGGGCACAGTTGGGTTCCACCGTAGGGTAACCGAGCTGCCGCTTGGCCATGCCGATGGGCAGGTCTTTGCCGTTTTCATAGAGAAAACCGAACACCTCGTAACCGCCCGGCTTGGGCAGTTTTTCCGGGCACATCTGCGGCAACACGGCGAACAGGTAGTAGGGAATCCGCGCCTCGATGCCCAGGCCAATGGCGGCGTATTTGTAATGGTCTTCATCGGAGGCGAAGTCCGGTTGCGGCACTTCCCGGATCATCTGGTACCAGGTCTGGTAGCCGATGAAACCCAGCAGCAATACCACCACCAACGTGCCGACCTTGAAGCCGTGGCTCTGCCAGCGCCGCGTCCAGCCGGCGCGCCATTCCCGCCAGCCCGCGCAGAGCAAGGCCAGCGGACGATTGGCCACCGGGCAACCGAGGTACAACAGCACGCCCAGGATCAGGAACATGCTCAGGTCGCCCATCAACATCGGCACGAACAGCTGGCCCTGGTTGTTGGTGTTGATCAGGTAGATCCAGAACACCACCGCCACCAGCCGCGACAGCACGCACAACCACGAATGCACGACGAAACGCGGCGCGTTGAACCCCGAGGGCATGTAGAACAGGCTGATCCCCACCAGCAACATGCCGGCGTTCTCCAGCCAGGGATCGGACAATACGGGGGGCAGGCCGATCATGGACGTCAGCAACGCCGGCGCGAACAGCGCCGGGATCGCGAAGAACATGTTCATGACAATCCCGACCCAGATGATGCGTTGGAACCAGCGGATGTAAGTGTTCATGGCATCCTTTTTCCTTATTCCTGACTCACGAGATGCGGCGCTCTGGTGATCGCCATCGCGAGCAAGCTCGCTCCCACACTGGATCAGCGGTATATAGCCCCCCTGTGGGAGCGAGCTTGCTCGCGATGCAGTCGACTCGGTCTTGAGTCAGCCCAACGCCGTCTTCTCCAGGTGCTCAAGGATGATCGGATACACATCCACCACCGCATCCTTGCCGAACATGCAGTCGATGTGGCCGTACCCCGGCACTTCGTGACGGCTGAACAACTGCGGGCCGTGCATCTCGCACAGTCGCTCGTAGGTCTTGAGGGTGCTTTGCGGCAGGTAGCACTGGTTGTCGGCGCCGCTGATGAAGCAGATCGGCAATTTCAACCGATCGAAATGCGGCATATAGACGTCGTTGCCCTTGAAGTCCACCAGGTGCCCCTTGCGCACGATCAGCGCCAGGTGCTCGAAGGTCTGGATGTTCGACTCGCCGAACAACTCATGCAGGTTGTCGTGCAGGGTTTCGTTGAGGGTGTCGTGGCGGTACAGCGACGCATACATGAACGTGATGCGATGGCAGACCGGGTTGGTGCAATAGCCCTGGGCCTCGATCCGGGCATAGCCGTTGAGGGCCTTGTCGTAGAGTTTGTTGAACCAGCTTTCCTTGGTGTCGGCGTAGGCCGTGAGGGACTTGATGCCGATGGCATCGAGCATCCCCGGCAAATGCAAACCGGCCTTCAGCCCAGTAGCAGTGGCAACCACCGTGTCGGCGGCGATCTGCGAGCAGACCACCGAACGCACGCCCTGCAAGCCCGCCAGCATCGACATGAAGAAGGTCGTCGCGCCGTAGCAATGCACCACGCACTGCACGTCACGGGCCAGGGTCGCTTGCTGGATCTGCTCGATGGCGGCCTTGAAATCGTACTGGGCCACCTGGTCGCCGTTCCATTCATTTTTGCTGGCCGGCAGCAGGATGCTCACCCGCAAATCCAACAGCCAGACGTCGTATTCGTGCTTGCAGAGGTATTCCAGCAGGTTGGTATGAATGGTGTCAGTGGAGAAAATATTCGAGCCCACGCCCAGGCCATGAACCAACATCACCGGGCCTTTGGTGCCGGCCTGGTAACGGGTCAGGCGCAGCTCCACGTTGTCTTCGGTCTGGAAGAAATGCACCACCGGGGGCGGCGCATCCAACGGCCGTTTCAACCGGGGCGGCGCGTCCGGGTTGAAGTAGACGTCGCCGGCGAAGACACCGCCGTAGCTCTCCCACAAGATGCCGGCAAAGAACTTGCCGAACCGCGCCAGCGCCTCCACGCGCTCACGTTCATTGCGGGCATTGAGCACTTTCATGGTGGTCATTTGCTTGGCGAAGTCCGCCGGCAGAATGTGCATCACCCCCGAACCGATCACCGCGCCGGTCTTGTCTGACCCTCGATAGAGCGTGACGTACAGGGTGCTGGTGTCAGGCCAGATGTTCAGCACACCGTTGTCCTCGGGCACGGTCTTGAAGGCGCTGAAGTAATAGTCGCTGCCGTCTTCGGCGGTCAGCTTCATGTCGTAGTTCATGTGCCGCACGCCAACCTGCCCCTGATACTGCTCGAACAGGTTGAATACCCCATTGCTGGCGATCAGCGGCTGCGACGAGAGCGACGGTGCGTCGAGGGTCCCCACCAGGGTTGCCGCATGCTCCGGCTCCTTGATCAGACGGTTGAGGTCGGCGGCGGTGATGGTCAGGGTGAATTCGATGGACGAGTTGTCGGCCTTGCCACGCTTGGCCGCCGCTTCATACAGGCTGAGATCGGTGCCCTGGGGCTGGATGAAGGCTGTGGAAAAGTAGCCCTTCATGGTTTCGGTGAACTGCACGCCGAGGGTCGGCGCCGCCACGGCTTTGCGCGGGGCCGAAGGCAGCGTGTAGTCGATGATCCAGCCGCGGTCGGCCGCCAGCAGCCCCATGTTGCGCTCGCTCACCGCCGAGATGGTCAGCAACGGGTTGACCGCCAGCGACGTCGGGATCACCGCGCCGTCGGTCACGTACAGGCCCGGGTAGACATCGGTGCCGCTGGCGCCACTGAACACCTGGCCCTTGTGGTTGACCACGCCTTGGGTCGCATCCTCGCCCATCACGCAACCGCCGAGGGGATGGACCGAGACGATGCTGTGCTTGAGCAGCTTGGTCCAGATCGGGTTCTCGACCCAGATCCCGCCCAGGGCCTTGGTGCTCTGGTGCAGCCGCTCGTTGCCGAGGGTGACGTTCTCCTGTTCGCCGACGCCGGGCCAGTCGATGCGCAACTGATCCTTGCTGTCGAGCAGCATGCGCCCCTTGGCGTTGTCATGGCTCATGATCAAGTAGGTCTGCATGTTATGCAGCGCGCCGTAGTAGGGACCGCGCAAAAAGCTCTCGGCTTCGCGCCCCTTGTACTTGAGGCTGGCGCCGAAGCCGGTGTCGGTGGGCACGCCTATCACTTCGGCAAACGCCGCCATGCTCGGCACCATGGCCCGACCGAGGGCGCCGGGAATCGAACCTTCCTCAATGACCATGCGGCTGCGCCAGTCGCCCTCGGTGCGCATGTCGATGACCGAGGTGATGCATGGCCCCACCGGTTCCAGTTCCTTGGCCGAATGGGCGCCGAAGCCGATGCCGTTGATGGTCTGGTCGCAGTTGTGACCGAAGCCGAGGATGTCGCCGTTGCCGCTCATGTGCTCGCCCAATTGGCTGGACATCGACAGGCCCTTGTCCCGCGAGCGCAACATGATTTCGGTGGAGCCCAGGGTGCCGGCAGACACCACCACGATGTCGGCGCGCACGAACAGGGTCGGCGCCGAGAACATCTCGCGACCGCTGTCCAGGTATTGGAAGTGCACGATCCAGCCATCGCCGTCGCGCTCCAGGTGCCGCACCTCGGCCTGGCAGAAAATCTCCGCGCCGTGGTTCCAGGCATCCGGCAGGTAGTTCATCAGCGTGGTGTTCTTGGCCTTGTTGTTACAGCCCGAGACGCAATCGCCACAACCATTGCACGGCAGCTGTTCGACGCCGACGTGGTTGAGGTTGTTGGGCAGCTTGTCGAAAGTCACGTTGATCGGCGGCTTGTAGAAATGCGCGCCTTGCTTGAGGTAATCGGCGGACTTCTTGTGCGCGTCGAGCTTGGGCAGGTTCGGTTCCGACGCGGGGTAAGGGTTGGGCTTGAGCATCTCCCGGGCCCGGGCGTAGCCGTCCTTGAGCAGCGTGTCCTGGTGCTCACGGACCGCCTGCGGCCAGCGCGGGTCCTCGAACACGCCAGGCTCCGGCTCCAGCGCAACGTTGGCATTGATCAGCGACGTGCCGCCCAGGCCACAACCGACCACCACGTTCTGCTGGGCGTTGACGTGCAGGTCGAACAGCCCGGTGCGCGAACCGATGTGGCCGTCCGGGTCATGGACTTGCAGTTCCTCGGTGGCCGCGAGCAGGGTGTTGGGGTATTCGCCGGGCTGGATCTCCCGGCCACGCTCCAGCAGGCACACCTTGCGCCCGGCCCGGGACAGGCGCGAGGCAGCAATGCCGCCCCCGTAGCCCGAACCGATGACGATCACGTCGTAGTGCTCCTGGATATCACTGATGGGGGTCGAGATCCGTGTCATGTTCAAGTCCTCTCAGGCAGATAGGGCAACTCTGCGGTTGCCTGCAAATCGACAGGCGCACAAACGCCTGGCCACCGTCCCTTGCAGGGTCCGGCGGCAGTCAGCGGTGCTACAGGGGAAAAACCAGGCGCTATAGACGCGCACGCTGATTGACGGCGCGACGATGGGTGCGTTTGTGCAACGAGGTGGGAGGTGTCGGGACGCAGGTCACCGATGATTGCGGGTGTGAGCGGGGGTCCTTGCTATCCATCATGTGTTCTCCCTGAACCTGATGTGGATAAAGTGGCGATGTCCTTGTGCCATGGAGTGAAGACAGCCCACAGACCCTCGTCAAGGGTGTGACTTAGAACTGTATGAAATTTGATCTATCGCCATTTGCGCTATGCCCGCCGTGGCTTGCAGCGTTTGGCGAACAAGTTATCCACATGACCACCCACAGCAAATGGGGACAAGTAGGTGTATGTCCGGCATTTTTTCACCGGCAAAGTGAATAAAAACCGTGACTTATGAACAATGACGGTTTTACCGGCCTATCGGCTGTTTTTTGATCAAAGACCTGTAAGTCATGCCTGGCAAGGCGTGTGGCGGTAAGCGAACACCTTATCCACAGAAGCGCCAACAGTGTTTGGGGGTAATTTTGACGATTCTGTGGAAAACCCTTTGGACGGCTTGTAAATCGAGGTTTTCCGAAGATTTTCCTGATAAAAGAGGCTGTTTGATCAGTTTACGATCAACTCGCTGAACGCCCCGGTTCGTATGGCTTGCAGCGTAGAGCGAACATCTTATCCACAGAAGCGCCAACAGAGATTGGGGGCAAGTTTCGGCTGAAGCGAATAACTACTCACAAGCAAAAGCCAATAAAAACCGTGAGTTAGACTGATTATTTTTTGAACGCAGGGCTGGAGGGCCTGATTTGCATGGGGTGCAGAGAGGGGCGAACAGGTTATCCACAGAAGCGCGCACAGGGATTGTGGGTAACACAGAGCAACTGTGGGAGTGAGCTTGCTCGCGATGACGGATTATCAGCCACCATCCTTGCTAACTGACAGACTGCCATCGCGAGCAAGCTCGCTCCCACAATGATTGGGTGTAAGCACAAAATTCACACACACCGCCAATCCCCTGTGGGAGCGAGCTTGCTCGCGATGGCGGTAGGTCGGTTGACGATGATGCAGGGCAGATCTAGCGAACCACCCCTTCCTCCACCAACAGCTTGAGAATCGCCTCGGCCCCCGCCTCCGGGCTCACGCCCTTGAGCACTTGCCCGCCTCCGCCGCTGGCCTTGGCCGTGGCGGCTTTCATGCGGTCGGCGCCGCTCTTGGCCTTGATCACTTTCAAGCGTTTGGGCCGTGGCTTGGCCGGTTGCAGGGTTGCCACCGCCAGCAAGGTGTCGTCGATCACTTCGACCTCCTCGCCATGCAATGCCCCCCGCCGAGCCGGGCCGTAGGCGCTTTGCCGAGGTTTTGGCGCGGCGTTATCCACAGTGGCCAGGAACGGCAGGCGCACTTTGAGACGTCGCCGTTGGCCGCGCGGCAAGGCTTGCAGCACCAGGGCCACACCGCTGTCGATGGATTCGACCTGGGCCAGCCCCACCACCAGCGGCCAACCGAGACTCTCGGCCAGCAGGAACGGCAGCATGCCCGAGCCTTCACCGGTTTCCGCCTGGCTACCGGTGAGCACCACTTGGGCGCCGGCATCACGCAGGTAATCGGTCAGGGCCGGCAGGGCGTCGGCGCCGACGGGGTTTTCCAGCACGTGCAATTCATCCAGGCCCATGCCCAGGTAGGCGCGCAGGGCCGGTTCGGCCACGTCGCCGGCGTGCAGCACTTGCAGGTCGCTGCCGGCCAGTTGCAGGCCCAGCTCCACGGCCCTAGCGTCCTGTTCGGCGCGCCGAGGCCGACCGGAAGTGGGGTGGGCGCCGATGGACACGAGGCTGATCACTTGGGTACTCATCAACTTATCCTTCTTAAGCCGCATCACGCTTGGCTTCGTTGCGGTAAGCCTCTACCGCCGCGATCAAGGCCTGGAGAATCGCCGCGCTGTCACCGATCACCGACAGGTCCGCCCGTTTGATCATGTCGCAACCCGGATCGAGGTTGATCGCCACCACCTTGTCGCAGGCGCCAATGCCCTGCAGGTGCTGGATCGCCCCGGAAATCCCCACGGCCACGTAGACCCGCGCCGTAACCCAGGTACCGGACGCACCGACCTGGCGATCGCGGGCCATGAAGCCGTCGTCCACCGCCACCCGCGACGCGCCTTCAGTAGCGCCCAGGGCCGCTGCGGTCTGGTGGAACAGTGCCCAGTCCTTGACCCCGTTGCCGCCGGAGAAAATGAATTCGGCCTCGGCCATCGGGATCGCGCCCGGGTCCACCGCCACCGCGCCGAGGTCTTCGATGCGCGACAAGCTGCGGGCCACGCTTGTGGATAACTCCACCGGCAAGGCTTCGTGGCGGGTTTCGCTGACCGGTTCAGCGCATTCGGCCGCTGCCAGGATCAAGCGCGCCAATGGCCGGGCCAGGTCTTGCAGGCCCGCACCAGCGCGGCCGATGCACTCTTCTCCCTTGACCTGCCAGACCCGCGTGGCCGGACGTTCGCCCAGGGCCGCGGCCAAACGCCGGCCCAGTTCGCCGCTACCGGTGCGGCTGTCAGGCAACAGCCAATGGCGTGGGCTGAACTGGTTATCCACAGCCCGCAGGCCTTGCACCCGTTGTTCCGGTGCATAACCGCTGAATTCCTCGCCATCGAGCACCAGCAAGCGGTCGACACCGGCCGTGGCGAAGGCGTTTTCCTTGTGTTCGCCGAAAACCACCGCCAGCACCGCACCTTCCGCGCCTGCAAGCTGATGGGCCAGGCCCAGCAGATCGCGGTCGTGGCTGCTCAAGCGGCCACCGACCATGTCCGGCACCACACTGATGTAGAACGCCGGTTGCGGCACCTGATGCAGCGGCAGTTGCACTTCAGCGGCGGCGGTACGCTTGGTCGCGCCACCCTGCTGGGCGCCGCTGCGGTCGATGCGCTTGATACCGTTGGGGCCGATGAAACCGACGCCATGGACATTCTTGCGGATGATGCCGTTGGGGCCCATCCAGCTATGCTGCACCGGTTGCATGGCCGCGTGCAGCGGGTGCAGGCGGTTGCGGGCGATCCACTCGGCGCGAGGGTCGCGGCGGATGATGTCGCTCATTAATGCACCTCCGCAGGTTCACGTTTGGCTGGGGCTACAGGCTTGCTCGGGGCCGCGTCTTCCAGCAGCGCGTCGGCCACCAGTTCGGCGATGTCCTTGATCATCGGCCGCGGCTCGACCACGCCTTCCAGCATCGCGGTGCACTGTGGACAACCCACGGCCACCAGTTCGGCGCCGGTTTCGCGGATGTCTTCCATGCGCATGTCAGGGATCCGCTGCTTGCCCGGGATGTCGGTGATCGGCGCACCGCCGCCACCGCCGCAGCAACGCGAACGGAAACCGGAACGCTGCATCTCCTTGACCTCGATACCCAGCGCACGCAGCACCTGGCGCGGCGCCTCGTATTCGCCGTTGTAGCGGCCCAGGTAGCATGGGTCGTGATAAGTCACGCTGTCGCCCTTGTGCTGGCCGAGGTTCAGCGCCCCGGCGTCGATGATTTCCGCCATATAGGTGCTGTGGTGCTGCACCAGGTAGTTGCCATCGAAGGCGCCGTATTCGTTTTTCAGTACGTGGAAACTGTGGGGGTCGCAGGTGACGATGCGGTTGAAGCTGTATTTGGCCAGGGTCTGGATGTTGCGTTTGGCCAACAGCTGGAACGTCGCCTCATCACCCAGGCGCCGGGCCACGTCGCCGCTGTCACGCTCTTCGAGGCCGAGCACGGCGAAGTCGATCTTCGCCGCCTTGAGCACTTTGACGAAGGCGCGCAGGGTGCGCTGGTTGCGCATGTCGAAGGCACCGTCGCCGACCCAGAACAGGACGTCGGTGGATTTCTTCTCGCTGAGCAGATTGAGGTTCAAGTCCGCCGCCCAGTTCATCCGCCCGCCCGGGGCGAAGCCGCCAGGGTTGTCGGTGGCGATGAGGTTTTCCAGCACTTCGGCACCCTTGTTCGGCGTGGCGCCTTTTTCCAAGGTCAGGTGGCGGCGCATGTCGACGATGGCGTCGACGTGCTCGATCATCATCGGGCACTCCTCGACGCACGCGCGGCAGGTGGTGCAGGACCACAGGGTCTCAGCGTCTACCAGGCCGTTGACGATTGGCTGATGGGGATTACCAGCATGTTCGCCCACCGGTTTACCCGGATACGGGCTGCCGGCGAATTTCGCATCGGTGCCGCCGGCCAGGCCGACGACCATGTCCTGGATGAGTTTTTTCGGGTTCAGCGGCTGGCCGGCAGCGAACGCCGGGCAGGCCGCTTCGCACTTGCCGCACTGCACGCAGGCATCGAAGCCCAGCAGTTGGTTCCAGGTGAAATCCTTGGGTTTTTCCACGCCCAGCGGTGCGCTAGGGTCGTTCAAGTCCAACGGTTTCAGACCGGTGGAACGACCGCCACCAAAGCGCTCGGCTCGGCGGTGCCAGGCCAGGTGCAGGGCACCGGCGAAGGCATGTTTCATCGGCCCGCCCCAGGTCATGCCGAAAAACAATTCCGACACACCCCACAGCACGCCGACACCCAGGATCGCCGCCACCAGCCAACCGCCGAAGTTTTCCGGGAGGATGCCCGCCACCGGCAGGGTCACCAGGAAGAACGACGCCGAGAAGGCCAACAGGCTTTTCGGCAGGCGCATCCAGGGGCCCTTGGACAAACGGGCCGGCGGATTGCGCCGACGCAAGTACATAAAGATCGCGCCAACGAACATCACCGCCGACATCAGCAGCAAGGCGTAACCGAGGATGCGGTTGTGCAGGCCAAAACCGTGTACCAAAATCGCCAACACAATCGATGCCACCGCACCACCGGCAGTTGCGACGTGGGTATTGGCAATGTATTTGTCCCGCGCCACCACATGGTGCAAATCCACCATATAGCGCTTGGGCATGGCGAAGAGACCGCCGATCAGGTCGACCTTGGCCGGTCGTCCGCGGCGCCACATGTTCACCCGCCGCAAGGCGCCAAGGACCGCGAGGCCCAGGGCAGCAAACAGCAGGATGGGAAGAAGGGTGTTCAACATAGGTGTTGCTCCCAAAGACCACAGGTCTTGCAGGCCAAACTAGCTGGATGCCTTGCCCGATTCCTGTGGGAGCAAGGCTTGCCCGCGATGCGATCGACTCGGTCAGTCAGATCCTCCGTGTCGCATTTATCGCGGGCAAGCCTTGCTCCCACAGGGTTATCCACAAGCCGTTAGAAATCCTTGCACAACCGCAGGGCGTCGTAGATGGCCGCGTGGGTATTACGCTGGGCCACGCAGTCGCCGATGCGGAACAGCAGGTAGCCATCGCCGCTCTGCTCCAGGCACGGCTGAGGCTTGATCGCGAACAGGGCTTCGACGTCGATCTGGCCCTTGTTGCGCGAACCTTCCTTGAGCGCGTAGTAGATTTCCTCGTCCGGCCGCACGCCGTTTTCCACCACCACCTGGTCCACCACGCGTTCTTCCTTGGCACCGGTGTATTCGTTCTCCAGTACCGCCACCAGCTTGTCGCCTTCGCGGTAGACCTTCTCCAGCATCATGTCCCCGGTCATGATCACTTCCTTGGGGTACATGCTGCGGTAGTAGGTGGGGAACGACGTCCCACCAATGGCTACGCCCGGCTTGATGTCGTCGGTGACGATCTCGACCTGGCTGCCCTTGTCAGCGAGGAAGTCGGCCACCGACATGCCGGTGAACTCGCAAATGGTGTCGTAGACCAATACGTTCTTGCCCGGTGCAACCTTGCCGTCGAGCACGTCCCAGCTGCTGACCACCAGCCCTTCGGCGGCGCCCCAGTGCTCGTTCTGCTCCAGGAACGGATGGCCGCCGACGGCCAGCACCACCACGTCCGGACGCAGGTCCATGATGGTTGCCGCATCAGCCGCCACGCCCAGGCGCAGGTCGACTTTCAACCGCGCCAGCTCCAGTTGGAACCAGCGGGTGATACCAGCAATCTGGTCCCGTTGCGGGGCTTTCGAGGCCGTGGTGATCTGCCCACCGATGAATTCTTTCTTCTCGAACAGGGTCACATCGTGCCCACGTTCCGCGGCCACACGCGCCGCTTCCATCCCCGCCGGGCCGGCACCAACGACGACCACCTTGCGTTTCGGCCCGGTGGACTTCTCGATGATGTGCGGCACGCCCATGTATTCACGGGACGTCGCGGCGTTCTGGATGCACAGCACGTCCAGGCCTTGGTACTGGCGGTCGATGCAATAGTTGGCGCCGACGCACTGCTTGATCTGGTCGATCTGGCCCATCTTGATCTTGGCGATCAGGTGCGGGTCAGCGATGTGGGCGCGGGTCATGCCGACCATGTCGACGTAACCGCCCTCCAGAATCCGCGTAGCCTGGTTCGGGTCCTTGATGTTCTGCGCGTGCAGCACCGGAACCTTGACCACTTCCTTGATACCGGCGGCCAAGTGCAGGAATGGCTCCGGTGGATAACTCATGTTCGGGATGACGTTGGCCAGGGTGTTGTGGGTGTCGCAACCCGAGCCCACCACGCCGATGAAATCCAGCATGCCGGTGTCATCGTAGTACTTGGCGATCTGCTTCATGTCCTCGTGGGACAAGCCGTCCGGGTGGAATTCGTCACCGCACAGGCGCATGCCCACGCAGAAATCGTCGCCCACTTCGGCGCGCACGGCCTTCAACACTTCCAGGCCGAACTTCATGCGGCCTTCGAAGGTGCCGCCCCATTCGTCGGTACGCTTGTTGACCCGCGGGCTCCAGAACTGGTCGATCATGTGCTGGTGCACGGCGGACAGCTCGACGCCGTCCAGGCCACCGGCCTTGGCGCGTTTGGCGGCGCTGGCGTAGTTGCCGATCACCCGCCAGATCTCTTCCGGCTCGATGGTCTTGCAGGTGGCGCGGTGCACTGGCTCACGCACGCCGGACGGCGACATCAGGGTCGGCCAGTTGAAACCGTCCCAACGCGAGCGACGGCCCATGTGGGTAATCTGGATCATGATCTTGGCGCCATGCTTGTGCATGGCGTCGGCCAGGTTCTGGAAGTGCGGAATGATGCGGTCGGTAGACAGGTTCACCGAACTCCACCACTCCTGCGGGCTATCGATGGCGACCACGGACGAACCACCGCAGATCGCCAGGCCGATGCCGCCCTTGGCCTTCTCTTCGTAATACTTCACGTACCGGTCGGTGGTCATGCCGCCGTCGGTGGCGTAGACCTCGGCGTGCGCGGTGCTGAGCACGCGGTTGCGGATGGTCAGCTTGCCGATCTGGATCGGCTGGAACATTGCTTCAAAAGCCATGGTGCGATCCTCGACTTACAACGGCTTGACGATGAACAGGCCGTCGTCGTGGCCTTCTTCGGAACCGCCGTAGACCTGCTCGGCCACAGTGCGGATCTTGCTGCCGCGAGCGGCGAGGATCTGGTCCATGGCGCCGGCGAACCAGCCGGTGAACATGTAGTCGACCTTGCGCCCGACCTTGCCGTACACATAGACGAACGCCGAGTGTTCGAGCTTGACGCTGGCGGTGCCTTTGTCCAGGTCGATGTCCTGGACCTTGAACAGCCCCCAGCCACGCTGCGACAGGCGCTTCATGTAGTGCTCGAACACCGCGACGCCTTCCAGGCCATGGCATTCGGCTTCTTTTTCACACCAGTGCCAGGCGGATTTGTAGCCGGCCTTGTAGAGAATCTCGGCGTAGGCGTCGGCGCCCAGCACTTCTTCGATGCCCATGTGGTTGTTGACGAAAAAGTGCCGTGGCACGTACAGCATCGGCAGGGCGTCGGAGGTCCAGACACCGGTTTCGCTGTCGACTTCGATAGGCAGTTGCGGGGCGATCTTGGCCATGAAAACTTGACTCCGGAAATTCGTGGTATTGCCTGCGGCGCAGAGGGCCGCAGGTAGAGGATTGGCGGTGCGGCGGCGGTTATTCGCCCCAGACGTCTTTCAAGACATTGACCCAGTTTTCACCCATGATCTTGCGCACTACCCGCTCAGGATGGCCGCGCTTGAGCAGCGTCTCGGTGAGGTTCGGGAACTCGCCCACGGTGCGGATGCCCAGGGGGTTGATGATCTTGCCGAAGCTGGTCAGGCGACGGGCGTAGCCCTTGTCGTGAGTCAGCATTTCGAAGAAGTCCTGGCCGTGGCCCTGGGTGAAGTCGGTGCCGATGCCGATGGCGTCTTCACCGACGATGTTCATGGTGTACTCGATGGCTTCGGCGTAGTCGTCGATGGTCGAATCGATGCCCTTGGCCAGGAACGGCGCGAACATGGTCACGCCGACGAAACCGCCGTGGTCGGCAATGAACTTCAGCTCTTCATCGGACTTGTTGCGCGGGTGTTCTTTCAGGCCGGACGGCAGGCAGTGGGAGTAGCACACCGGTTTCTTCGATTCGAGGATGACCTCTTCGGAGGTCTTGGAACCGACGTGGGACAGGTCGCACATGATGCCAACCCGGTTCATCTCGGCGACGATTTCGCGACCGAAGCCCGACAGGCCGCCGTCGCGTTCGTAGCAACCGGTGCCGACCAGGTTCTGGGTGTTGTAGCACATCTGCACCACACCCACGCCCAACTGCTTGAAGATCTCGACGTAGCCGAGCTGGTCTTCGAAGGCATGGGCGTTCTGGAAACCGAAGATGATGCCGGTCTTGCCCTGTTCCTTGGCGCGACGGATGTCGGCGGTGGTTTTCACCGGGATCACCAGGTCGCTGTTCTCACGGATCAGTTTCTGGCTGGCGGCGATGTTGTTGATGGTGGCCTGGAAACCTTCCCACACCGACACGGTGCAGTTGGCTGCGGTCAGGCCGCCCTTGCGCATGTCTTCGAACAGGTCGCGGTTCCACTTGGCAATGATCAGCCCGTCGATAACGATGCTGTCGGCGTGCAATTCGGCTGGGCTCATCAGGCAGTCCCCTTTTGTCAGCGATTCATGCGCCGAATCGTGTGCCGGCGCTTTGGGGCCAGCATATGCCTGAGGGCCGTGGCGACCCGGTGCAAAAACGACAGGGGAATTGCCGAAAGCGTCAATCCGCGACAAAGGGCTATGGTCGACCCACCCTGCCCGTCTGTTCTTTAGCCGACGCTTACGCCAGAATCCGCTGCATCACTGGTTTTCACTGGACTTGAGCGGCAACGCGATGAAATCACTCTTCCTGGCTTTGGCACTGATCAGCACCGTCGCGCATGCGACCGAAGACACCGAACCCAACCCCTGCGACGAAGTTGAAAACGACGTCCAGACCCTGGCCTGCTCGACCTACGGCAAAACCGCCGCCGAACAATTGCTGGGCGAAAACCTGCAAAGCCTCAACGAGCGCCTGCAAACCCGCTACGCCAACGACAAGGCCCAGCTCAACGACATCACCACCAAGGTCAAGGCCGCCCAACAACTGTGGCAAAAACAGCGCGAGGCCGACTGCGCCATCGCCGCCTTCCCGGCCAAACCCGGCAGCGAAGCCTACAAAATCGCCGAAAACGACTGCATGGCCCAGGTGAGCGATGATCGGTCGGAGTTTTTGGAGTCGATTGGGCAGGAGTGATGCTTCAGAAGCCGTTTAGCGCGGTAAGCTGCTTGCATCATTGGTAAAGGGATTCACATGAAAACGTGCGGCATCGAAATCAAAGGCAGCGAAGCAATCATCGCCGTTGCCTCGCTGGATCAACAGGTGCTGAGCCATGTCGCGCTGAACACCAAGAAAATCGCCCTGGACGACGATGACGAAGCCGCCAACGTCAAGGCCTTCGCCGCCCAGGTGCGGGCGTTTGTGGTTGAGAATGGCATCGAACGCATCGCCATCAAGAGGCGCAGCAAGAAAGGCGAGTTCGCCGGTGGGCCGACGACGTTCAAGATCGAAGGGGTCTTCCAGTTGCTGGACGGTTGCGAGGTGACGCTGCTGTCGCCGCAGACCATCAATGCGCAGAGCAAGAAACATGACTTCGCCCTGCCGGCGACGCTGAACAAGTATCAGCATGAGGCGTACAAGGCGGCGTGTTCGGCGTTGATGAAGAAATAGACCTTTTACAGCCGAACACAATACCTGTGGCGAGGGAGCTTGCTCCCGCTCGGCTCTGTAGGAGCTGGCGAAGCCTGCGATCTTTTGATCTTTCACTTGGGACTCAAGTGTCTGGGGAAAGATCGCAGCCTCGCTTCGCTCGACAGCTCCTACAAGACGCCACCCAGCGAGAGCAAGCTCCCTCGCCACAGGATGTATTCCCAGGTTCAATGTTGCTTGCGATACCCCTTCAACCAATCCGCAAACGCCTTGTCCTCCAGCGCATAACCACCCCGGTTGGACTTCCACACCAATTCCTTTTCACGCAGCGCGTCGATGCAGGCTTGGATGGTCTGGGTACCGGGCACGACTTCGCTTCCCATAGCCCTCAGCGCCTTGCCCACCGCCTCCAGCGTTGAATCGGTGAAGGGCGCGAAGGGCTCGTTGTTTTGCGAGCGCTCGGCCATGACCTGCAGCACCGCGCGTTGCGGCACCGTCAGGGCGTTCCAGGCGCTCTCGAACTCGGTCCAGACGCCAGCGCGCAGCATTTCGGCGCTGCTGCGCAGCAACTCACCCAAATGGCTTGCCTCACCCAGTTCCAGGGCAATTTCGCCGATGACGCTGCGCAACATCTCCGGACGGCGCCCCACCAACTCAAACGCCTGGTCGAGGTCATCGGCATTGAACTGGTTGGTCTGGGCCAGGTGTGCGTTCAAATGAGCGGTGTAGGCTTGGGTGAAAGCTTTGCCCAGCAAAGGGAACGGCGTGATGCTGGACCCGTAGAACGGTTGGTTGCGGCTCAATACCAAGTGCGCGAGCTTGTCGCGATTGGAGCCGGTGAACACCAGCCGCAGGCCGCTGGCATCGCCCACACGTCCCTGGTTGAGCTGGTCACGGGCAGCCTTGAGGGCGAACATCGCGTTGACCCCGGCCTCGGTGGTCAAGGCATGCTGGGCTTCGTCGATCACCAGCACCACGGTTTTATCCGCGGCACGGTGCAACAGCTCCAGCGCCTGGGTCAGCGTCGCCCCTTCGGGCAGTTGCGGCTGGCTGAAATCCCAGGACAACGTGCGCAAGAAGCTGAGTTTGTCGATGCCCATGGATTTGGCGAGCTTGCGGATGCCCTTTTCATAAGGCACCAGTGCCCCGGCGATGGCCGAGGCGATCAGCTCGGCAGGGTCCTTCTCCTTGTTGGCCCAAAGGTCGACGTAGACCGCGAGCCAACCACGGGTTTCGCATTCAGGTATCAAGTCTTCGCGCAGGAAAGTACTTTTTCCGGTGCGTCTCGGAGCGGCCAGGAACAGGCCTGAGGTGTAATCCTGGATCCCGGCGCCGGCCAGCCCATCGACAATATTGCGGGCCAGATCGGGGCGCCGGAAAACAAAACCGGGGTGCTTGGACATGGTTTTATACTCAATTATGGCGACAGGTATAATTTATAGTCGCGAGTATAATTGAGTATAAAAGCCTGTCAAACCAGCTCCCGCCCATCCCCCTGCCGCCGCCGATCCTCCCGCGGGCAGCGCTCGAACCGTGCCCGATAGCTGCGGGTGAAGTACGACGGCGACTCAAAACCGCAGGCGATGCTTACTTCCAGCACGCTCATGTCGGTCTGGCGCAGCAGTTGCCGGGCCTTTTCCAGGCGCAGGCGCAGGTAGAAGTTGCTCGGGGTATCGTTCAGGTGCAGGCGGAACAGGCGTTCGAGCTGGCGACGGGTGACGTTGATCGATTCGGCCAGCGCCAAGGTGCTCAGGGGCGGTTCGCTGTGGGTTTCCATCTCGCCGATGACGTGCACCAGCTTCTTGTTGCGAATGCCATAGCGATTGGCGATTTCCATGCGCTGGTGATCTTTGCGCGGGCGGATGCGGCCGAGCACGAACTGCTCGCTGACCTGGATCGCCAGCTCCGAACCGTAGGCCTGGCCGATCAGGTCCAACATCAGGTCGATGGAAGCAGTGCCGCCCGCGCAAGTGATGCGACGACGGTCGATCTCGAACAGTTCCTGGGTCACGCTGAGTTGCGGATAAGACTCCTTGAACGCCTCGATCGCTTCCCAATGCAAGGTCACGCGGTGCCCTTCCAATAGCCCCGCCTCGGCCAACACCACACTGCCGGTGTCGATACCGCCCAAGGTCACGCCTTCGTTGTCCAGCCGATGCAGCCAGCGCTCCAGTGCCGGGGTGGCGAATTTCAGCGGCTCGAACCCCGCCACCACCCAGAGGGTCGTGCCCTTCTTCAGCGGCTCCAGTGCGGCATCGGCGTTGACCGACATGCCATTGCTCGCCAGCACCGGCCCGCCATCGACACTCAGCACATGCCAGCGGTAAAGCTCGCCCCGAAAACGATTGGCAACCCGCAACGGCTCGATGGCCGAAATGAAACCGATGGCCGAAAAACCCGGCATCAACAAAAAGTAGAAATCCTGGGACATGGAGCGCACTCGGTTGGCGGGTTGCGTGCGGACCTTGATACGCCAGTTGCAACGCCCATTCAAGAGTCGCTGCAGTGCAAGAGCACGTCGCCGCTGTGCGTTTTGCCAGGCGCCGGGCTGCGTAACTTGGCATCACCGGTACGCAGATGCCGGACCCCATAACAATAAGCTGCCGAGGAACCCGACATGAAACGACTGATCAGCTCCTGTGTACTTGCACTTTGCGGCACCACTTTGCTCAATGGCGCCGCCATGGCTGCCGAGCCCGCCGCGTGCCAGAACGTGCGCCTGGGCGTGGTCAACTGGACCGACGTCATCGCCACCAGCGCCCTGACCCAAGTGATGCTCGACGGCCTCGGCTACAAGACCAAGCAAACCAGCGCCTCCCAGCAAATCATCTTCGCCGGCATCCGCGACCAGCGCCTGGATCTGTTCCTGGGCTATTGGAACCCGTTGATGACCCAGACCATCACCCCGTTCGTCGAGGCCAAACAGGTCAAGGTGCTGGAACAGCCGAGCCTCAAGGACGCCCGCGCCACCCTGGCCGTGCCAACCTACCTGGCCGACAAGGGCCTGAAGACCTTCGCCGACATCGCCAAATTCGAAAAAGAGCTGGGCGGCAAGATCTACGGCATCGAGCCCGGCTCCGGCGCCAATACCCAGATCAAGGCGATGATCGCCAAGAACCAGTTCGGCCTGGGCAAATTCCAACTGGTGGAGTCCAGCGAAGCCGGCATGCTCGCCGCCGTGGACCGCGCCGTGCGGCGCAAGGAAGCCGTGGTGTTCTTCGGCTGGGCGCCGCACCCGATGAACGTCAACGTGCAAATGACCTACCTCACCGGCAGCGACGACGCCCTCGGCCCGAACGAAGGCATGGCCACCGTGTGGACCGTCACCGCGCCGGACTACGCCCAACAATGCCCGAACGTCGGTCGCTTGCTGAGCAACCTGACGTTCAGCGCCGAGGATGAGAGCCGGATGATGCAGCCGTTGCTCGATCACAAGGACCCGCTCGAATCGGCCCGGCAATGGCTCAAGGATCATCCGCAAGACAAGCAGCGCTGGCTCGAAGGCGTCACCACCTTCGACGGCAAGCCCGCCGCCGACAACCTGAAACTGACCAGTAACTGAACAACCGTTATCCATCTGCGCAGCACTTGTGGCCTGTACGGTTAATTCGAGCACTCAAATTCGAGTGTCAGGACTTGCCAGGCAAGGCGCCATGACGAGTCGTAGCCCGCTACGGCGAGGAATGGCAACGCAGTCTGGCAAGTTCTGGCGCCGAAGTTGAGTGCTCGAATTAGCCACACAGGCCACTAACTGCGCAGTGACTTACCACGCCTGAAGGAATCCGCACCATGAACCACGACGTCATCATCACCTGCGCACTCACCGGTGCTGGCGACACGACCGCCAAGAGCCCTCACGTACCGGTCACCCCGAAACAGATCGCCGCCGCTGCCATCGAGGCGGCGAAGGCCGGGGCCACGGTGGTCCATTGCCACGTCCGCGACCCGCAGACCGGCAAGTTCAGCCGCGACGTGGCGCTGTACCGCGAAGTGATGGAGCGCATCCGTGAGGCGGACGTGGACATCATCGTCAACCTCACCGCCGGCATGGGCGGCGACCTGGAGATCGGTGCGGGCGAACGGCCGATGGAGTTCGGTCCCAACACCGACCTGGTCGGTCCGCTGACCCGCCTGGCCCACGTCGAAGAGCTGTTGCCGGAAATCTGCACGCTGGATTGCGGCACCCTGAACTTCGGCGACGGCGACACCATTTACGTCTCCACCCCGGCGCAACTGCGGGCCGGCGCCAAGCGCATCACTGAGCTGGGGGTCAAGGCCGAGCTGGAGATCTTCGACACCGGTCACCTGTGGTTCGCCAAGCAACTGATCAAGGAAGGCCTGCTGGACAACCCGCTGTTCCAACTCTGCCTGGGCATCCCGTGGGGCGCACCGGCCGACACCACCACCATGAAAGCCATGGTCGACAACCTGCCGGCGGATGCGGTGTGGGCCGGCTTCGGCATCGGCCGCATGCAAATGCCGATGGCCGCCCAGGCGGTGCTGTTGGGGGGCAACGTGCGGGTCGGGCTGGAAGACAACCTCTGGCTGGACAAAGGCGTACTCGCTACCAACGGTCAGTTGGTGGAGCGGGCTGGCGAAATCCTCAGCCGCCTCGGTGCGCGGGTGCTCACCCCGGCTGAAGGTCGCAAGAAAATGGGCCTGGTCCAGCGCGGCTAAACCGACATCCACCTTCCCCTATTGGGGGGCACAACCTGTGGGAGCAAGGCTTGCCCGCGATAACGGTATGTCAGTCGACATCCCCGTTGAATCTACTGCCGCCATCGCGGGCAAGCCTTGCTCCCACAGGAGATCACCGAACTATTTTTTCAGGAAATCACCATGAGTTTTATCACCGACATCAAGACCTTCGCCGCCCTGGGCAGCGGTGTGATCGGCAGCGGCTGGGTCAGCCGGGCCCTGGCCCATGGCCTGGACGTCGTCGCCTGGGACCCGGCGCCGGGTGCCGAGGCAGCGTTGCGCAAACGTGTCGCCAACGCCTGGGGTGCCCTGGAGAAACAAGGCCTGGCACCCGGCGCTTCGCAGGATCGGCTGCGCTTTGTCGCGACCATCGAGGAGTGTGTGCGCGACGCCGACTTCATCCAGGAAAGCGCCCCCGAGCGCCTGGAACTGAAACTCGAATTGCACGGCCAGATCAGCGCCGCTGCCAAGCCGAACGCGTTGATCGGTTCCAGTACCTCGGGGCTGCTGCCGAGCGAATTCTACGAAGGCGCCACCCATCCGGAGCGCTGCGTGGTCGGGCACCCGTTCAACCCGGTCTACCTGTTGCCGCTGGTGGAAGTGGTCGGCGGCAAAGACACCGCGCCCGAAGCCGTGCAGGCAGCGATGCAGGTGTACGAATCCCTCGGCATGCGGCCGCTGCACGTACGCAAGGAAGTGCCCGGCTTCATTGCCGACCGCCTGCTCGAAGCGCTGTGGCGCGAAGCCCTGCACCTGGTCAACGACGGGGTGGCGACCACCGGGGAAATCGACGATGCGATCCGCTTTGGCGCCGGCTTGCGCTGGTCGTTCATGGGCACGTTCCTGACCTACACCCTGGCCGGCGGCGATGCCGGGATGCGGCACTTCATGGCCCAGTTCGGCCCGGCGCTGCAACTGCCGTGGACCTACCTGCCAGCGCCAGAGCTGACCGAAAAGCTGATCGACGATGTGGTGGACGGCACGAGCGCGCAATTGGGCAGCCACAGCATTTCGGCCCTGGAACGCTATCGTGATGATTGCCTGCTGGCGGTGCTGGAGGCGGTGAAGACCACCAAGGCCAAGCACGGCATGGCCTTTAACGAGTAAACACCGCCCCTGTGGCGAGGGAGCTTGCTCCCGCTCGGCCGCGAAGCGGTCGTAAAACCAGTGAATGCCATTTGACTGATACACCGCATACCACCGGTTTTGGGACTGCTTCGCAGTCCAGCGGGAGCAAGCTCCCTCGCCACAATTGTGTACGTCAGCTACGACCTGTGGAGTCCAGTATGCCCACCCTAACCACCTACCAAACCCGCATCCTCCCCGAATGGGTCGATTACAACGGCCACCTGCGCGATGCCTTCTACCTGCTGATCTTCAGCTACGCCACCGACGCGCTGATGGACCGGCTCGGCCTGGACAGCCAGAACCGCGAAGCCAGCGGCCACTCGTTGTTCACCCTCGAACTGCACCTGAACTACCTGCACGAAGTGAAGCTCGACGCCCAGGTCGAGGTGCACACGCACATCATCGGCCACGACGCCAAACGCCTGCACCTCTATCACAGCCTGCACCTGGTAGGCGGTGATAAAGAGCTGGCCGGCAATGAACAGATGCTACTGCACGTCGACCTGGCCGGCCCGCGCTCGGTGCCGTTCACCGAACAGGCCCTGGGCCGGCTCAGCGCCCTGCTCGACGAACAATCCGACCTGCCGCCGCCGCTGTACATCGGCCGGATCATCGCCCTGCCTCTGCCCCGATAAGCCGCGAACAGGAGATCGCCATGAACACCGCCGCCTTTGCCGACTTCCGCCGTTACCCCCTGATCTCCCCATTGACCGCCGCCACACCGTTGGTCGACCGGATCCAAGTGACGTGGGCCGATGGCCGGGCCAGCCCCTTTCATCACCCGTGGTTGCGGGACAACTGCCCTTGCCCTCAATGCGTCTACAGCGTCACCCGCGAGCAGGTGCTGGAAATCGTCGACGTCCCTGAAGACATTGCCCCCGGCGCAACCTACCTCGACGACGAAGGTTGCCTGTGCGTGGACTGGCAGGACGGTCACCGGAGCCGTTTCGACCCAGGCTGGTTGCGCGCCCACGCCTACGATGATCAGTCTCGAGCCGAGCGCCTGGCGAACAAGCCCCGGCGCCAACTGTGGCGACGCGACCTGCAATTGCCAGTGTTCGACTACCCGGCGCTGATGGCCGATGCCGATGCGTTGTTGCAATGGTTGCTGGCGGTGCGCGACATCGGCCTGACCCAGGTGCGCGGCGTACCCACCGAACCCGGTTCGCTGGAACGGGTTGCCCAGCGCATTTCCTTCATTCGCGAGAGCAACTTCGGCGTGCTGTTCAACGTGCAGTCCAAAGCCGATGCCGACAGTAACGCCTACACCGCTTTCAACCTGCCGTTGCACAGTGATTTGCCGACCCGGGAATTGCAGCCGGGGCTGCAATTCCTGCATTGCCTGGTGAATGACGCCGACGGCGGCGAGAGCATTTTTGTCGACGGGTTTGCCATTGCCCAAGCGCTGCGCCAGGAAGACCCCGAGGCCTTCGACGCGCTGTGCCGGATCCCGGTGGAGTTTCGCAACAAGGACCGTCGCAGCGACTACCGCTGCCTGGCGCCCATCATCGCGCTGGACGCCCTCGACCAGGTTTCGGAAATCCGCATGGCGAACTTCCTGCGTGGGCCGTTCGACACCTCGGTCGAGCAGATGCCCAGGCTTTACCGCGCCTACCGCCGCTTCATTGCCCTGACCCGCGAGCCACAATTTCGCCTGGTACAGCGTCTCGAACCCGGCCAGCTCTGGTGCTTCGACAACCGCCGCACCCTCCACGCCCGCAATGCCTTCGACCCGGCCTCCGGGGCCCGGCATTTCCAGGGGTGCTATGTGGATCGGGATGAGTTGTTGTCGCGGATTCTGGTGTTGCAGCGCTAGACCGCGTCATCGTTCATCACGAGCAAGCTCGCTCCCACATTAGATTTTGTGAACGACACAGAACCCCTGTGGGAGCGAGCTTGCTCGCGATGACAATCCACCAGACACCCAAGCTTTCCCTGATTCACAGGCAAAAAAATCCCCGATCAAGCCGTGACAGGATCGGGGCAGGTTGCGTTACTGGAGGAGCTGTCGCGCGAGGGTGACCAAACCATCGTGATTCAGCTTGAGGTCAGTGTGCCCAGTCCAGCCCCGTGCAAGTTAGCCGAAAACGACGCCTCCATAGTCATTCATGACATTGCGACCATTTGCCCTTGCCGCCGCTTCGGGTGGCTACCAGAATCGAGACACGACCCCAATCCCTGAACAAGGAAAAGCGTCATGATGTACGCCGATTTGATCGACCAGGAAGACCTGCTGGGCCATCTCAAGGCCCTGGGCCTGCAAATACCCAGTGGCTCCACCGCCGAGCAGGCGTGCGAGTGCGCCGTGCGGGGGCTGGACACCGTCCGTGCCAATGATTTGCGGCGGATGGTCAAGGAGATGTACACCAGCAGCGCCACTATCCTGCCGGCCGTGCGCCAGGCGATTGATAAGCAGCTGTTGCCGGCGTTGATGCAATACCAGCAGAACCATAGCGCCTGACAGAACCAATGGTTCCCACAGGATTTGTGTCGTTCACGAAACCTGTGGGAGCGAGCTTGCTCGCGATGGCGGCCTGACTGAGTACATATCCGTTGCTGCGGTAACGGCGGCTTATGGTTCCGCTCTTACAGCGGGTCACTTTCGAAAAGCGCGAAAGTAACCAAAGCGCTTCTGCCCCACCACTCGGTGCCTCGCCTAGGCTCGGCATGCCCGAACGCAGGCATTGCTCCGTGGGCCCGCCGCGAAGGGCCATCCATGGCCCAGCGCGGCTAACCCGGCATCCATGCCGGGTTGCCCACTCCACAATGCCTGCGTTCGGCCAGCGTGGTTAACGGGGCGCCGAGATCAACGTCCACCGCGAGGCGGCCTAGTAGCCGACCTAGCTCTCCCCGTCGTACACCCATCAGATCTGTTTGAGCAGGACCTGTGGGAGCAAAGCTTGCTCGCGAGGCGGCCTGACAGCCGGCCTGTCTCTCCATCCAACTGTGGGAGCGAGCTTGCTCGCGATGAAGGCGCTACGGTCTCAGAGTCTCACACTGGCAAACGTCGACTCATTACGCGCCTGGCTCAGCGCCGACAGCGGGCCGGACAATGGCGACAGCACCAGCGCCTGCGGCAGCGGCATCATCGCCACCTGTTGTGTGGTGTTGGAGCCGACGCGTTCGTCACGCGGCGGAATGCCGAAGTATTCGCGGTAGCACTTGGAGAAGTGCGGGGTGGAGACGAAGCCGCACACCGAGGCCACTTCGATGATCGACATCGGCGTCTGCTTGAGCAGTTGCCGTGCACGGATCAACCGCAGCTTGAGGTAATAGCGCGACGGCGAGCAGTGCAGGTACTTCTGGAACAACCGCTCCAGCTGACGCCGGGACACGGCGACGTACACCGCCAGTTCGTCCAGGTCGATCGGTTCTTCGAGGTTGGCCTCCATCAGCGCGACGATTTCCTGCAACTTCGGCTGGTTGGTGCCGAGCATGTGCTTGAGCGGCACACGCTGGTGATCCTGTTCGTTGCGGATACGCTCGTAGACAAACATTTCCGAGATCGCTGCCGACAGTTCACGACCGTGATCGCGGCTGATCAGGTGCAGCATCATGTCCAGCGGCGCGGTGCCGCCGGAGCTGGTGAAGCGGTTACGGTCGAGGGTGAACAAGCGGGTACTCATCGATACCCGCGGGAAAGCTTCCTGCATTGCCGCCAGGCATTCCCAGTGCACGCTGCAATCGAAGCCGTCCAGCAGGCCGGCGCAGGCCAGGGCCCAACTGCCGGTACAAACCGCGCCGAGGCGACGGGATTGGCGGGCCTGGCTCTGCAGCCACGACACGTGTTCGCGGGTCACGGTACGCTGGATGCCGATGCCGCCACAGACGATGACAGTATCCAGGGCCGGCGCCTTGTGCATGGAGGCGTCGGGGGTGATCTGCAAGCCGTCGCTGGCCCAGACCTGGCCGCCATCGACCGTAAGGGTGGTCCAGCGATACAGCTCGCGACCGGACAGTTGGTTGGCCATGCGTAGCGGTTCCACCGCGGACGCCAGGGAAATCAGCGTGAAATTGTCCAGCAGCAAAAAGCCGATGGATTGAGGCGCACGGTTCTGGGGTTGGGCCCCGGAGTTGGACGTCGTCATCGCGGTATCTCCTCACACAAAGCGGGTGATGGCCTCAGGCGGAGGCTCTTTTTATTGGTTATTGCCCTCGTTCTCACAAAGGAGCTGGGCTTTACAGCAATAGAGCAATTGCCATGCCTAAAATTGAATACGCGTTCAATAAATCCTGAAAACGACATCACGACCTGTCTATATAAGGCGTGCATCGAGTACGGGTTATAAGCGCCATCAATGGCGGCAGGCACCTGTCACAGCGGGCCGTGAGCAGTTCGGTAGCACTTGTGGGAACTGGGCTGCGCCGCTTGCGCAACGAGTATCACCACAGGTGCGGATGACGGACGGTCGAGCGCGATTCAGTGGTTGGCTCGACAACGGGGCTCTTGTCTGTTTGCGACGCGCTAAAAGGTGGCGCGTTTGCAGATTGGTGTTCATTTTGTGAGCGGTTTTCGCTCTTGTGGGTAAAGGGAATCATCTGTGGGAGCAAAGCTTGCTCGCGATGGCTGTATGCCAGTCGACATCCATGTTGAATCTAATGCCGCCATCGCGGGCAAGCCTTACTCCCACAGAGAAATCCCCTTGCTACCAAAGGGGTGCGCAAATGCGACTCAGCACTCCACCGCACTGACCGCCAAGCCGCCGCGCGAGGTCTCTTTGTATTTGTCATGCATGTCGGCACCGGTATCACGCATGGTGCGGATCACCCGGTCCAGGGAGATGAAATGCTGGCCGTCCCCGCGCAGGGCCATTTGGGCAGCATTGATGGCCTTGACTGCGGCGATCGCATTGCGCTCGATGCACGGCACCTGCACCAGGCCGCCCACTGGGTCGCACGTCAGGCCGAGGTTGTGTTCCAGGCCGATTTCCGCCGCGTTGCACAGTTGCTCCGGCGTGGCCCCGAGGATCTCCGCCAGGCCTGCCGCCGCCATGGCGCAGGCCGATCCCACTTCGCCCTGGCAACCGACTTCGGCGCCAGAAATCGATGCGTTCTTCTTGCACAGGATCCCGACGGCCGCCGCACCGAGGAAATAATCCACGACGTTGGCGTCGGTGACCGCTTCGCTGAATTTCATGAAGTAATGCAGTACCGCCGGAATGATCCCCGCCGCGCCATTGGTCGGCGCCGTGACCATGCGCCCGCCGGCGGCGTTCTCTTCGTTGACCGCCAGGGCGAACAGGTTGACCCACTCCATGGCGCTGAGGGTCGAGCCGATGACATTGGGTTTGTTCAGTTCTTGCAGGCTGCGGTGCAACTTGGCCGCCCGCCGACGCACATTCAAACCGCCCGGCAGGATGCCTTCGTGCTTGAGGCCCTGCTCGACGCAATCCTGCATGGCCCGCCAGAGTTTCATCAGGCCGCTGCGGATCTCGTCTTCCGAACGCCAGACCTTTTCGTTGGCCATCATCAACTCGGCCACCCGCAGGTTGTGGCTGCGGCACAACTGGAGCAACTCTTCGGCGCTGGAAAAATCGTAAGGCAGTTCGGTGCGATCCAGGTCCACCACACCGCTGGCGGCCTGGGCCTGGTCGACGACGAAACCACCGCCGACCGAGTAATAGGTGTCACGGTGCAGCTCGCCGTTCGCGGTCTCGGCCACCAGCGTCATGGCGTTGGGGTGGAATGGCAGGTTTTCGTCGATCAGGCGCATGTCCCGGGACCAGATGAACGGTACCGACAGGCGACCGTCGAGCAGCAGGGTCTGGGTTTCGCGCAGTCGCTCGATGCGCACACCAATCTGCGACGGATCGATCGCGTCCGGCCACTCGCCCATCAAGCCCATGATCACCGCGTTATCGCTGCCATGGCCGATGCCAGTGGCTGAAAGCGAACCGTAGAGCTGAACTTCCACCCGCGCGACTTGTTCCAAAAGTCCTCGCTCACGCAAACCTTGCACGAACAATGCGGCGGCCCGCATCGGGCCCACGGTGTGTGAGCTGGACGGGCCGATACCGATTTTGAACAGGTCGAACACGCTGATTGCCATTGCCGAAAACCTCCAGAACAGGCACATCCGGGCGCAGGAGCGTCCGGTGACGGAGCTGCTACGCTCAACGCCGGGATGGCCGCATCATCCGGTTTTTGCCTTGGAGTCCGACGTCTGACACCGACGCAATCATGCCCAGCAACGCCGCCCCGTCCTGGCCCCTGTTTTGCGCCGTTTTTCTGCGTATCAGAGGCCCGTCAGGGGCGGAAAAAATCTGTAAACGACGTCACCGACACTGGATGCGACCCTCCCTGTACTGGATACGACCCACCCTGTAGGCGTCAGATTTGCACTGGTACATGATCGGTTACGGCTCGTTTGCAAGGCCGCGTGTCAGAGAGTGCCCACGCGCCACCAACCGCAACATCCAATAAGCGCGGTTGTCCTGACCGGACACCGCCGATAAAACACCAGGAGTCCACCCATGAAAGGTTCCACATCGTTGTTGTTGGCCGCCATGCTGAGTCTTCCGATGCTGGCCAACGCTGCTGAACCCCAACAGTGCAGCACCGTCAACTTCTCCGATGTCGGCTGGACCGACATCACCGTGACCACCGCCACCACCAGCGTGGTGCTCGACGCCCTCGGCTACAAGACCAAGACCACCATGATTTCCGTGCCGGTGACCTACAAGTCCCTGGCCGACGGCAAGAACATGGACGTGTTCCTCGGCAACTGGATGCCGACCATGGAAAACGACATCAAGGCCTACCGCGAAGCCGGCACCGTGGAAACCCTGCGCACCAACCTCAAGGGCGCCAAGTACACCCTCGCCGTGCCTCAGGCGTTGTATGACAAAGGCCTGCACGACTTCGCCGACATCCCCAAATTCAAGAAAGAGCTGGACGGCAAGATCTACGGGATCGAACCCGGCAACGACGGCAACCGCCTGATCCAGAGCATGATCGAAAAGAACGCCTTCGGCCTGAAGGACGCAGGCTTCAAAGTCGTAGAGTCGAGTGAAGCCGGCATGCTCTCGCAGGTCGACCGCGCCTCCAAGCGTGGCACCGACGTGGTGTTCCTCGGCTGGGCGCCACACCCGATGAACACCCGCTTCAAGATCCAGTACCTGACCGGCGGCGACGACTTCTTCGGCCCCGACTTCGGTGCCGCAACCGTGGCGACCAACACCCGCAAGGGCTACAGCCAGGAATGCAGCAACGTTGGCCAGCTGTTGAAAAACCTGGAGTTCACCGTCGACATGGAAAGCACGCTGATGGGCAACGTGCTCGACGACAAGATGAAGCCAGAGGCTGCCGCCAAGGCCTGGCTGAAGAAAAACCCACAGGTACTCGATACCTGGTTGGCTGGCGTGACCACCATTGACGGTAAACCTGGCCTGGACGCCGTGAAAGCCAAGCTTGCGCAGTAACTGCTTATGTTATGCCGGGCGGGTTCGCTCGCCCGGGCTGTTTATTCCCTTGCATGCGGACGTTCACTACCATGCTCATTGATCAGAAAATACCCTTAGGCCAGTACATTGCCGGCTTCGTCGAATGGTTGACGCAACACGGCGCCAGCACCTTCGACGCAATCGCACTGTTCCTGGAAACGATGATTCACGGCGTGACGTTTGCGCTGACCTGGTTCAATCCCCTGGCCTTGATCGGCCTCATTGCGCTATTGGCGCACTTCATCCAGCGCAAATGGGGCCTGACCGTATTCGTCATTGCGTCCTTCCTGCTGATCCTCAACCTGGGTTACTGGCAAGAGACCATGGAAACCCTCGCCCAGGTGCTGTTCGCGACCCTGGTTTGCGTACTGATCGGCGTGCCGCTGGGCATTGTTGCCGCGCACAAGCCGATGTTCTACACCCTGATGCGTCCGGTACTCGATCTGATGCAGACCGTACCGACCTTCGTCTACCTCATTCCTACCCTGACCCTATTCGGGCTGGGTGTGGTCCCAGGCCTGATCTCCACGGTGGTGTTCGCGATTGCCGCGCCCATCCGCCTGACCTACCTGGGCATCCGCGACGTACCGGACGAACTGATGGACGCCGGCAAAGCCTTCGGCTGCTCCCGTCGCCAGCTCCTGTCGCGCATTGAACTGCCCCATGCGATGCCGAGCATCGCCGCCGGTATCACCCAGTGCATCATGCTGTCGTTGTCGATGGTGGTGATCGCCGCACTGGTGGGCGCCGATGGCCTGGGCAAACCCGTGGTCAACGCACTGAACACCGCCGATATCGCCCTGGGCTTCGAAGCCGGCCTGGCGATCGTCCTGCTGGCAATCATGCTCGACCGAATCTGCAAACAACCCGACGCCAAAGTAGGGGGTGACGCATGAGCATAATCCGCTTCGACCAGGTCGACGTGATCTTCTCCAAGGATCCACGCGAAGCCCTCAAGCTGCTCGACCAAGGCATGACCCGCAACGAAATCCTGAAGAAAACCGGGCAAATCGTCGGCGTGGAAAAAGCCAGCCTGGACATCGAGAAAGGCGAAATCTGTGTCTTGATGGGCCTGTCCGGCTCCGGCAAATCCAGCCTGTTGCGCTGCATCAATGGCTTGAACACCGTCAGCCGCGGCAAGCTGTTCGTCGAACACGAAGGCCGGCAGATCGACATCGCCTCCTGCACCCCCGCCGAACTGAAGATGATGCGCACCCAGCGCATCGCCATGGTGTTCCAGAAGTTCGCCCTGATGCCTTGGCTGACGGTGCGCGAGAACATCAGCTTCGGCCTGGAAATGCAGGGCCGTCCTGAGAAAGAACGCCGCAAGCTGGTGGATGAGAAGCTGGAGCTGGTGGGCCTGACCCAATGGCGCAACAAGAAGCCCGACGAATTGTCCGGCGGCATGCAGCAACGGGTCGGCCTGGCTCGCGCCCTGGCGATGGACGCCGACATCCTGCTGATGGACGAACCCTTCTCGGCCCTCGACCCGCTGATCCGCCAGGGCCTGCAGGACGAACTGCTGGAGCTGCAACGCAAGCTGAGCAAGACCATCGTGTTCGTCAGCCACGACCTCGACGAAGCCCTGAAGCTGGGCAGCCGTATCGCGATCATGAAAGACGGCCGGATCATCCAGTACAGCAAGCCGGAAGAAATCGTGCTGAACCCGGCGGACGACTACGTGCGCACTTTCGTCGCCCACACCAACCCGCTCAACGTCCTGTGCGGTCGCAGCCTGATGCGCACCCTGGACAACTGCAAGCGCATCAACGGTTCGGTGTGCCTGGACCCGGGCGGCGACTCCTGGCTCGACCTGGCCGAAGGCAACACCATCAAGGGCGCCCGGCAGAACGGCGCGGCGCTGGACCTGCAAAACTGGGTGCCGGGCCAAGCCGTCGAAGAGCTGGGCCGGCGTCCGACCCTGGTGGACTCCAACATCGGCATGCGCGACGCATTGCAGATTCGCTACCAGACCGGCAACAAACTGGTGCTCCACGATAACCAGCAAGTCGTCGGGATCCTGGGCGACAGCGAGCTGTACCACGCACTGCTGGGCAAGAACCTGGGCTAAGCCCACGTCAGCAAAAACGCCGCGAGATGAACGCGGCGTTTTTGTTTGGGCCAATCTCAAGCGCAATGCAGGCCTCTGTGGCCTCTGTGGCCTCTGTGGCCTCTGTGGCCTCTGTGGCCTCTGTGGCCTCTGTGGCGAGGGAGCTCGCTGCATCGCCTCATTTCAACCAATCGACGGGTGGGCAGCCAATCGACGAGTGTTATAAAGACATCCCCAAAAGTCCTCGCCCCGACAAACAGCGACGACTTGTCATAGAACTTATTTTTTGTTGATTGAACGTTCAATCAAAACAAAATAGACTGGCTTTCGTTCCGGCAGACGACATTCGTGCGCCGGATGGCCTAAGGAGATGTGCTAGATGCCCAAGGTCGGTATGCAACCCATCCGCCGCCAACAACTGATCGAAGCCACGTTGCAAGCGGTCGATCAAGTCGGCATGGGGGACGCCAGCATTGCGCTGATCGCCCGTTTGGCCGGTGTCTCCAACGGCATCATCAGTCACTACTTTCAGGACAAGAATGGCCTGATCGCGGCCACGGCCCAGTACCTGATGACTGTCCTGAGCGAGAACGTCACCGCGCGCCGCCAGGCACTGGAGGACACAAGCCCCCGGGCTCACCTCAAGGTGATCATCGAAGGCAACTTCGACGCCAGCCAGGTCAATGGCCCGGCAATGAAAACCTGGCTGGCCTTCTGGGCCACCAGCATGCACCACCCGTCTTTGCACAGGTTGCAGCGGATCAACGATCACCGTCTGTATTCCAACCTGTGTAGCCAGTTCCGCCGCGTGTTGCCCGTTGATCAGGCGCGCAGCGCAGCAAGGGGCCTGGCCGCGTTGATTGACGGTTTGTGGCTGCGCGGAGCGCTGTCGGGAGACGCGTTCGATACCGCCCAGGCGCACCAGATCGCGTACGAATACATGGATTTCCAACTGGCCAAGGCAGGGGCACCAGAGCACACAGAACCGCTCGACTCCTGAACCGCCGCCGAACCGCGTAGTCAGCTATAAACGACACGCTCCGGTGGTCAGCCAACCACTTATGCACTTGCGAGGACTTTATGGCCCGTTTCGAACTGCAAAAACTCTACATCGATGGCGCGTACAGCGATGCCAGCGGCGACGCCACTTTCGAAGCCATCAACCCTGCCAACGGTGAAGTCCTTGCCCAAGTGCAGCGTGCGACGTTCGAGGACGTCGAGCGCGCCGTGGTCAGTGCCGAAAAGGGCCAGAAGGTCTGGGCTGCCATGACCGCCATGCAGCGTTCGCGCATCCTGCGTCGCGCCGTGGACATCCTGCGCGAGCGCAACGATGAGTTGGCTGCCCTGGAAACCCTGGACACCGGCAAGGCCTACTCCGAAACCCGCTACGTCGACATCGTCACCGGCGCCGACGTGCTGGAATACTACGCCGGCCTGGTACCTGCCATCGAAGGCGAGCAGGTTCCGCTGCGCACCACTTCATTCGTCTACACCCGTCGCGAGCCCCTGGGCGTAGTGGCCGGCATCGGCGCCTGGAACTACCCGATCCAGATCGCCCTGTGGAAATCCGCCCCGGCCCTGGCGGCCGGTAACGCGATGATCTTCAAGCCGAGCGAAGTCACCTCGCTGACCACCCTGAAACTGGCCGAGATCTACACCGAGGCCGGCGTTCCAGCGGGTGTGTTCAACGTCCTGACCGGCAGCGGTCGTGAAGTCGGCACCTGGCTGACCGAGCACCCACGCATCGAGAAAATCTCCTTTACCGGCGGCACCGACACCGGCAAGAAAGTCATGGCCAGCGCCTCGAGCTCTTCGCTCAAGGACGTGACCATGGAACTGGGCGGCAAGTCGCCGCTGATCATCTTCGACGACGCCGACCTGGATCGCGCCGCCGACACCGCGATGATGGCCAACTTCTATAGCTCCGGCCAGGTCTGCACCAACGGCACCCGCGTGTTCGTGCCAAGCCACCTCAAGGCCGCCTTCGAAGCCAAGATCGCCGAGCGTGTGGCGCGCATCCGTATCGGTAATCCTCAGGACGAAAACACCAACTTCGGCCCGCTGGTGAGCTTCGCCCACATGGAAAGCGTGCTGGGCTACATCGAGAAAGGCAAAGCCGAAGGCGCGCGCCTGCTGTGCGGCGGCAGTCGCCTGACCGACGGCGAATTGGCCAAGGGCGCGTTCGTCGCCCCGACCGTGTTCACCGACTGCACCGACGAGATGACCATCGTGCGTGAAGAAATCTTCGGCCCGGTGATGAGCATCCTCACCTATGACACCGAAGAAGAAGTGATCCGCCGCGCCAACGACACCGACTTCGGCCTGGCCGCTGGCGTCGTCACCCGCGACCTGAACCGCGCCCACCGCGTGATCCACCAGCTCGAAGCCGGTATCTGCTGGATCAACGCCTGGGGTGAGTCGGCGGCTGAAATGCCGGTCGGTGGCTACAAGCAATCGGGCGTGGGCCGGGAGAACGGCATCAGCTCGCTGAACAACTTCACACGCATCAAATCGGTACAGGTCGAGTTGGGCGATTACACGTCGGTGTTCTGATCTGGCACCGAACCTGAGGTTGGGGCTTTTGTGGCGAGGGAGCTTGCTCCCGCTGGGCTGCGAAGCGGCCCCAACTTCAAGTCCCAGACCATTCAGACAGAACACGGTCGCCCTGTTTGCGACTGCTGCGCAGTCGAGCGGGAGCAAGCTCCCTCGCCACAGGGAATGTGGCACCCGACGACCGCGACCTGAACCCAATTCCAGAAGAGGGTGCATTTCATGTCCCAAGAATTCGATTACATCATCATCGGCGCCGGTTCGGCCGGTAATACCCTGGCCACCCGCCTGACCGAAGACGAAGGCGTCACCGTCCTGCTGCTCGAAGCCGGCGGCCCGGACTATCGCCTGGACTTCCGCACACAAATGCCCGCCGCCCTGGCATTCCCGCTGCAAGGCCGGCGCTACAACTGGGCCTACGAGACCGACCCGGAGCCACACATGGATGGCCGCCGCATGGAATGCGGTCGCGGCAAGGGCCTGGGTGGTTCTTCGCTGATCAACGGCATGTGCTACATCCGCGGCAACGCCCTGGACTATGACAACTGGGCCAAGCTGCCGGGCCTGGAAGACTGGGCCTACCTCGATTGCCTGCCGTATTTCCGTAAAGCCGAAACCCGTGACATCGGCCCGAACGACTACCACGGCGGCGACGGCCCGGTCAGCGTGACCACGCCCAAGGCCGGCAACAACCCGCTGTTCCACGCCATGGTCGAAGCCGGCGTACAGGCCGGTTATCCGCGTACAGAAGACCTCAACGGCTACCAGCAGGAAGGTTTCGGCCCGATGGACCGCACCGTCACGCCCAACGGCCGTCGGGCCAGCACCGCGCGCGGTTACCTGGACATCGCCAAGAAGCGCTCGACCCTGACCATCGTCACCCACGCCCTGACCGACAAGATCATCTTCGAAGGCAAACGCGCGGTCGGCGTGCGTTACCTGGTGGGCGCCGCCGAAGAGCGCGTCGAAGCCCGGGCGCGCAAGGAAGTGCTGCTGTGCTCCGGCGCCATCGCCTCGCCGCAGATCCTCCAGCGTTCCGGTGTCGGCCCCGCCAAATTGCTGGAAAGCCTCGACATCCCGGTGGTTCACGATCTGCCGGGCGTCGGCGAAAACCTGCAGGATCACCTCGAGCTGTACCTGCAATACGCCTGCACCCAACCGGTTTCGCTGTACCCGTCACTGCTCTGGTACAACCAGCCGGCCATCGGTGCCGAGTGGCTGTTCAACGGCACCGGGATCGGCGCCAGCAACCAGTTCGAGGCCGGCGGTTTCATCCGCACCCGTCCGGAATTCGATTGGCCGAACATCCAGTATCACTTCCTGCCGGTGGCGATTAACTACAACGGCAGCAATGGCGTGAAGGAACACGGTTTCCAGGCGCACATGGGTTCCATGCGCTCGCCAAGCCGCGGCCGGATCCAGGCCAAGTCCAAGGACCCACGCCAGTACCCGAGCATCCTGTTCAACTACATGGCGACCGAGCAGGACTGGCAGGAATTTCGCGATGGCATCCGCCTGACCCGCGAGATCATGCAGCAGCCAGCGCTCGATCCGTTCCGTGGCCGTGAGATCAGCCCGGGCATCGAGGTGCAGACGGACGAGCAGTTGGACCAGTTCATCCGCGAGCATGCCGAAACCGCGTTCCACCCCTCCTGCTCGTGCAAGATGGGCACCGACGACATGGCCGTGGTGGATGGCGAAGGCCGCGTGCATGGCATGCAAGGGTTGCGCGTGGTGGATGCCTCGATCATGCCGATCATCACCACCGGCAACCTGAACGCGCCGACGATCATGATCGCCGAGAAAATCGCCGACAAGATCCGCGGCCGCAAGCCCCTGCCACGCAGCACCGCGCCGTACTTCGTGGCCGGCGATGCGCCGGTGCGCGGCAAGCCAATGCGTGAAGTGGGGCCTAGCGCCCAGTAAGACTCAGGACCGCGGCGCGACCTTCGCGAGCAGGCTCGCTCCCACATTTGGATCTGCAGCGGACACACATTTTGTGACCACTAAGATCCCTTGTGGGAGCGAGCCTGCTCGCGAAGGGGTCAGACCATTCAACATCTTCGCTGACTGCCACACCGCCATCGCGAGCAAGCTCGCTCCCACAGGGATTGGCGGCGGACACACATTTTGTGACCACCAAAGACCCACAGTGAGAGCTCCCACTGGGTTTGGTGGTGAACACAGATTTTGTGCCCACCAAAGATCCACTGTGGGAGCGAGCTTGCTCGCGATCGCGTCCACCCTGACGCCCCCAAATTCCTATCTGCCTTGATCCCTCCCCCGCCCCAGGCCTACTCTAGAGCCGCCGCGTCAACACGCCGCACCTCGCCGCACCGCCACTCCAGACAAGGAGGTTCCATGTTCGACTTCCACCCCCAGCTCAAGCAGCGTTTTGCTGCCTTGCGCACGGGCGCTGAATTCTTTTCCCTGCGTTACGTGCGCGAGTCCGGCCAGCACCTGTCGGTGCGCAAGAATGTCGCCGAACCGCCCAGCCTGGGCCGTGATGAAGGGGCGATGCTCACCGTGCGGGTCAACGGGGTCGAGGCGTATGCCGCTACCAACGACCTGTCCCAGGCCGGCCTGCAAGCGGCACTGGAACGCGCCGAGCAACATGCTCGTGGGCTCAAGCCCCACGCCCTGTTGGACCTGCGCGAGCAAGCGGTGTCCAGCGACCGCGCCGATTACTTCTCGCCGAATTTCGACCAGGCCTTCCCGCCACTGAGCGATTGCTACCAATTGCTCGGCGACGAGTCAGCCGCAGTGCCTCAGGACGAGCGCCTGGTGAACTGGCAAGCCAGCATCGGCCTGACCCAGGTCGAGCAGATCTACCTCAACAGTGCCGGCGCTGAACTGCGCCAGGCCCAACGCTTCATCTACCCGGCCCTGGAAGTCACCGCCTTCGACGGCAACGACAGCCAGACCCGCACCCTGGGCCGGGAAAATTTCGGCCAGCAAGGCAGCTTCGATGTAATCAGCCGCAGCGGCTTGATCGGTGCCGGGCGGAAAATCGCTGACCAGGCCCTGCAATTGCTGCTGGCACCGAACACCCCGCAAGGCCCCCGTGACCTGCTGCTGATGCCTGACCAGATGATGTTGCAGATCCACGAATCCATCGGTCACCCGCTGGAACTGGACCGCATCCTCGGGGACGAGCGCAATTACGCCGGCACCAGCTTCGTCAAGGCCAGCGATTTCGGCCACCTGCAATACGGCTCCAGCCTGTTGAACGTGACCTTCGATCCGGACATTCCCGAAGAACTGGCGAGCTACAGCCATGACGACGATGGCAGCGCCGCCAGCAAACAGTTCCTGATTCGTGAAGGCCTGTTGCTGCGTCCACTGGGCGGCGCACTGTCACAGTTCCGTGCTGGCCTGGACGGTGTCGCCAACAGCCGCGCCTGCGGCTGGAATCGCCCGCCCATCGACCGCATGGCGAACCTGAACATCGAACCTGGCGACCAGTCCCTGGAACAACTGATCCAAGGCACCGAGCACGGCGTGCTGATGCGCACCAACCGCTCCTGGTCCATCGACGACGCCCGCAACAAATTCCAGTTCGGCTGCGAGTGGGGCCAGTTGATCGAGAACGGCGAGCTCAAGGGCGTGGTGAAGAACCCCAACTACCGGGGTATTTCCGCGCAATTCTGGAAGAGCCTGCGCGCCGTGGGCGATGCCAGTACCTCCCGGGTCCTGGGCACGCCGAACTGCGGCAAGGGCGAACCGAACCAGGTCATCCGCGTCGGCCATGCGTCGCCGGCCTGTGTGTTCAGCAACGTTGATGTGTTTGGGGGGGATGCCTGATATGAGCACCGTCAATAATCAGGCCGAGGCATTCAAGGTGTTGGTCGACTGGCTGCGCGATGCGCTGCATGAGCAGGAACAGTTCACCTTGGGTTATGCCGCCGAGTCCTCGGCCTTCGTGCGTTTCAACCACGCCAAGGTGCGCCAGGCCGGGCAGGTGCAGCAGGCCAATGTCAGTTTCAAATTGATCGACGACGGACGCCACGCCGACTTGCAGATCACCTTGTCCGGCGATACCGAGACCGACCTGCAACGCCTGTCCGAAGGCCTGCAACAGCTGCGCGAAACCTTGCCGCTGCTGCCCTGCGATCCGTACCTGCTGCTCAATCCCGACCATTGGCAAAGCCATAACGTGCAGGACCATCCGCTGCCGGACACCGAGCAGGCCGTGGCTGAAATCACCCGCGCCGCCGAGGGCCTGGACCTGGTGGGGTTCTATGCGGCCGGGCCCATCAGCCGGGGTTTCGCCAGTTCGTCAGGAGCGTTCGGCTGGCATCAGGCCAACAGCTTCAACTTCGATTTCAGCCTGTTCCATGAAAACGGCCAGGCAGTGAAAGCCAGCTATGCCGGGCATGCGTGGAGCAGCGAAGGGTTTGCCCGGCGCTTCGAGCAGGCCCGCGAGCAACTGGCGTTTCTCGGCCTGCCGTTGCGCACGTTGCCGCCTGGCGAATACCGTGCCTACCTGGCACCGGCCGCCCTGGAAGAGATCATGGGCATGCTCAGTTGGGGCGGGTTCTCGGCCCGGGCGATTGCCAGCAAGCAGAGCCCGTTGCAGAAGTTCTACGCCAACGAAGCAAGCCTGAGCCCCAACGTGTGGCTGAGCGAACAGGTCAGCGGCTCCTTGAGCCCGGCGTTTTCCGACGAAGGTTATCCCCGCGATGACCTGGGGCTGATCGCCAAGGGCACGGCCAATGCGCAGTTGGTCAACTCCCGCAGCGCCGCCGAATACGGCCTCGCCGCCAACGGCGCCAGCAGCTACGAATACCCCACGGCGCTGGACATGCAGGGCGGGCAACTGGAGCACAAATACATCCTCGAAGAACTTGGCACCGGGCTGTACATCAGCAACCTCTGGTACCTGAACTACTCGGACCAACCGGCCGCCCGCCTGACCGGCATGACCCGCTTCGCCACGTTCTGGGTCGAGAACGGCCAGATCGTGGCGCCGGTCAGTACCATGCGCTTCGACGACAGCGTCTACAGCCTGCTCGGCTCGCAACTCGAAGGCCTGACCCGAGAGCGGGAACTGCTGCTCTCGGCCAGCACCTACAGCCAGCGGGCCACGGCCTCGATGTTGTTGCCAGGGGCGCTGGTCAAGCGGTTGACCTTGACGCTGTAACACCAGGAAGGTGGCTTCATCCCCTGTGGCGAGGGAGCTTGCTCCCGCTGGGTCTGTAGGAGCTGACGAGCGGAGCGAGGCTGCGATCTTTTCGCTGTCGATTGAGTCTGGAGCGAAAGATCAAAAGATCGCAGCCTTCGGCAGCTCCTACAACGCAGCCGAGCGGGAGCAAGCTCCCTCGCCACAAGTAATTGTTCACTTTTCATACAAGAGGTCCCATGCCCAACCGCGCACCGCTCGACGCCGTCACCGCCCGCTGGCTTCCGTGGGTGGTGGCGATTGCCTTCTTCATGCAGTCCCTGGACGGGACCATCCTCAACACCGCCCTGCCCGCCATGGCCGGTGATCTGGCGGAAAACCCGCTGCGCATGCAGGGCGTGATCATTGCCTACATGCTCACCGTGGCGTTGCTGATCCCGGCCTCGGGCTGGATCGCCGACCGCTTCGGCACCAAGAAGATTTTCTTCGGGGCGATCCTGCTGTTCAGCTTCGGCTCGTTGCTGTGTGCCTTGTCCAGTTCGTTGAGCATGCTGATTGGCGCCCGGGTCATCCAGGGCCTGGGCGGTGCGCTGATGCTGCCGGTGGGCAGGCTGGTGGTGCTGCGGGCGTATCCGCGCTCGGAACTGGTGCGGATCATGGGCTTCATCACCATCCCCGGCCTGCTCGGCCCGCTGATCGGGCCGACCATGGGTGGCTGGATGGTCGAGTACCTGACCTGGCACTGGATCTTCATCATCAACCTGCCGGTGGGCGTGATCGGCTGTTATGCCGTGTGGAAGTTCATCCCCGACCTGCGGGGCAGCGAGCGCACGCGGTTCGACGGGGTGGGGTTCCTGCTGTTCGGCGCGGCGATGGTGCTGATCACCATCGCCATGGAAGGCCTGGGTGAACTGCACCTGCCGCACCTGCGCGTGATGTTGTTGCTGTTCGGCGGCATGGCCTGCCTGGCGGCCTATTGGCTGCGGGCCGGGCACGTCGAAAACGCGCTGTTCCCGCCGTCACTGTTCAAGACCCGCACCTTCGCCGTGGGCATTCTCGGCAACCTGTTCGCGCGCCTGGGCAGCGGCGCCCTGCCGTTCCTGGTGCCGTTGCTGCTGCAAGTCGCCCTGGGCTATTCACCGTCCCAGGCCGGGATGAGCATGCTGCCACTGGCGGCGGCGGCCATGGTCGCCAAGTCCGTGGCCCGGCCGCTGATCGAACGCCTGGGCTATCGCATCGTCCTGACCGGCAACACCCTGGCCCTGGGCCTGATGCTGGCAAGCATGGGCCTGGTCAGCGAACAGACGCCGTACTGGCTGCTGCTGGCGCAACTGGCGGTGCTGGGCGCGATCAACTCGCTGCAATTCACCGCGATGAACACCGTGACCCTGATCGACCTGGACGACGCCAGCGCCAGCAGCGGCAACAGCCTGCTTTCGGTGGTGGCGCAGCTGTCCCTGAGCCTCGGCGTGGCCTGCGCCGGCGCCCTGCTCGGCGGCTTTACCGCCCAGGTGGGCAACGATGGGGTGGAGACTGTACTGGGAGCGTTCCAGCTGACGTTCGTGACGGTGGGGATCATGGCGATGCTGGCGGCGACGATTTTTTCCCAGTTGTCGAAGCAGGATGGGCGGCGGGTCAAGCGGCCGGATGAGCATATCGAGCACTAGATAGGACTCGGGCGGTTTTAAGGCCTCAGGGCTTTTGTGGCGAGGGAGCTTGCTCCCGCTCGGCTGCGCAGCAGTCGCAATCCAGGCGATGCGAACTTTCAGGTACACCGTGTTGGCCGGTTTGGGGTCGCTTCGCGCCCCAGCGGGAGCAAGCTCCCTCGCCACAGGGAATTCGCCCACTTCAGAACTGCGCCACAGCTCGTCCAGAACTTTCGAAGAAAGTGGCACGAGGCTGCTACACTGCGCGACATTTTGTTTTGCAGGCCAGTCCCGTGACCACCATTGCCACCGCTTTTAATACTTTGCCGCTGTCCGCCGCCATGCTGGCTAACCTCGAATCACTCGGTTATGCCCAGATGACGCCGATCCAGGCGCAAAGCTTGCCGGTGATCCTCAAGGGCATGGACCTGATCGCCCAGGCCAAGACCGGCAGCGGCAAGACCGCCGCCTTCGGCATCGGCCTGCTGAACCCGATCAACCCACGCTTCTTCGGTTGCCAGGCGCTGGTGATGTGCCCGACCCGTGAGCTGGCCGACCAGGTCGCCAAGGAAATCCGTCGCCTGGCCCGCGCCGAAGACAACATCAAGGTCCTGACCCTGTGCGGCGGCGTGTCCTTCGGCCCGCAGATCGCCTCCCTGGAACACGGCGCCCACATCATCGTCGGCACCCCTGGACGCATCCAGCAGCACCTGCGCAAGGGCTCGCTGGTCCTGGACGGCCTCAACACGCTGATCCTCGACGAAGCCGACCGCATGCTCGACATGGGTTTCTACGACGCCATCGAAGACATCATCCAGCAGACCCCGGAACGCCGCCAGACGCTGCTGTTCTCCGCCACCTACCCGGTGGGCATCAAGCAACTGTCGTCCAAGTTCATGCGTAACCCGCAGCAAGTGAAGGCCGAGGCGTTCCACTCCGACGCGCAGATCGAGCAGCGCTTCTACGAGATCTCCCCCGAGGAGCGCATGGACGCAGTGGTCAAGGTCCTCGCGCATTTCCGCCCAGCCTCCTGCGTGGCGTTCTGCTTCACCAAGCAGCAGGTCCAGGAAACCGTCGATCACCTGACGTCCAAGGGCATCTCGGCCGTCGGCCTGCACGGCGACCTGGAACAGCGCGACCGCGACCAGGTACTGGCCATGTTCGCCAACCGCAGCACCTCGGTGCTGGTCGCCACTGACGTGGCGGCCCGCGGCCTGGACATCGATGCTCTGGACATGGTGATCAACGTCGAACTGGCCCGGGACTCGGAAATCCACATCCACCGCGTCGGCCGCACTGGCCGCGCCGGTGAGAAAGGCATCGCCATCAGCCTGGTGGCGCCATCCGAAGCCCACCGCGCCCAAGCCATCGAGCAACTGCAGAAGTCGCCGCTGAGCTGGGACCAACTGGACAACCTCAAGTCCCAAGGCGGCGGCCCGCTGTTGCCGGCCATGAGCACCCTGTGCATCGGTGCCGGGCGCAAGGACAAGGTCCGCCCCGGTGACATCCTCGGCGCCCTGACCGGCGAGGCCGGCATCCCTGGCGCCCAGGTCGGCAAAATCGCGATCTTCGATTTCCAGGCCTACGTGGCCGTGGAACGCGGCATCGCCAAACAGGCCCTGCAACGCCTGAACGATGGCAAGATCAAGGGCCGCTCGTTGCGGGTGCGGATCCTGTAACCGATCGCCTGACGAACAGAGATCAAACTGTGGGAGCGAGCTGTGTGGGAGCAAGGCTTGCCCGCGATGAAAACGCCGCGGTCTCTTGAGGACCGCAGCGCCTGGATCGCGAGCAAGCTTTGCTCCCACACAGCTCGCTCCCACATTCAGTTATGTGGGAAAGCTGAGAGGACACCGTTTTGCGCTCTACCGAAGTCGTGATCATTGGCGCTGGCGCCGCGGGGTTGATGTGCGCGCTGACCGCGGCCGCGCGCGGGCGGCAGGTGATGTTGCTGGACCACGCCAACAAGGCCGGCAAGAAAATCCTCATGTCGGGCGGTGGGCGCTGCAATTTCACCAACATGTACACCGAGCCAGGCAATTTCCTCTCGCAGAACCCGCACTTCTGCAAATCGGCCCTGGCCCGCTACACCCAATGGGACTTCATTGCCCTGGTGGCCAAGCACGGCGTGCCCTATCACGAGAAAAAGCTCGGCCAGTTGTTCTGCGATAACAAATCCAGCGACATCCTCGGCCTGCTCTTGGATGAATGCGACCAGGCCGGCGTCAGCCTGCACCTGGACACCTCGATTACGCAGATCGAAAAAGCCGACGGCGGCTACCTGCTGCAAACCACCCTCGGCGCCATCGCCTGCCAGTCCCTGGTGATCGCCACGGGCGGGCTGTCGATCCCGACCCTGGGGGCGACCGGCTTCGGTTATCAGGTGGCAAAACAGTTTGGCCATGAACTGCTGCCGACCCGCGCCGGCCTGGTGCCGTTCACCATCACCGACCAGCTCAAGACCCTCTGCACCGAACTCTCGGGCACCTCGGTCGATTGCCTGGTGAGCTGCAACGAGCAGAGCTTTCGCGAGAACATCCTGTTCACCCACCGCGGCCTGAGCGGTCCGGCGATCCTGCAGATTTCCTCGTTCTGGGAATCGGGGGACACGGTGCAGATCAACCTGTTGCCCGACCACGACGTGCCGCAATGGCTGCAACAGCAACAGGCCGAACGCCCCAATAGCGAGCTCAAGACGTTGCTGGGCGAGTTGTTCACCAAGAAAATGGCCAACCTGCTGGCCGACACCTGGTTCGTCTCCAAACCCATGAAGCAGTACACCCATGCGGAGCTGGCAGATATCGCCGAGAAACTGGCGAGCTGGAACGTCGTCCCCGCCGGCACCGAAGGCTACCGCACCGCCGAAGTCACCCTGGGCGGCGTCGATACCCGGGAAGTCTCGTCCAAGACCATGGAATCGCTGAAAAGCCCTGGCCTGTATTTCATCGGCGAAGTGCTCGACGTCACCGGGCACCTGGGCGGGTTCAACTTCCAGTGGGCGTGGGCGTCGGGGTATGCGGCGGCGCAGTACGTCTGACCCCGCCCCATGTTGTACCTGCTTTTGTGGCGAGGGAGCTTGCTCCCGCTCGCTCTGTAGGAGCTGCCGAAGGCTGCGATCTTTTGACCTTTCGCTTGGGATTCAAGCGTCAGGGGAAAGATCGCAGCCTCGCTCCGCTCGACAGCTCCTACAGCCATCGCGAGCAAGCTCGCTCCCACAGGGGTTCAGCGGTATACGCCGGAACACTTTTTGCTGTCAGATGTGATCGCCGCCATTGCGTCGGCGTCATTACTGCCTCAATTTAGCGTCATTGCCCGTCAGGCCTGTGCACTTCATGTCAGCGAACTCGTTTAGCCAGTCTTTGCGTCGCCTTTGGGCGTTGGATAAGTTCAGTTATAGCGTGCGGGTCTTCATCGCCCTCACCGGCAGCATGGGGCTGTGCTGGTACCTGGACGAAATGGTGCTGCTGATTCCCTTGTTCCTGGGCATCATCGCCAGCGCCCTGGCCGAGACGGACGACAGTTGGCAGGGCCGCCTCAACGCGTTGGCCGTGACCCTGGTGTGTTTCACCGTCGCGGCGCTGTCGGTGGAATTATTGTTCCCCTACCCCGTCCTGTTCATCATCGCCCTGGCCCTGGCGGCCTTTGGCCTGACCATGCTTGGCGCCCTGGGTGAGCGCTATGGCGCCATCGCCTCGGCCACGCTGATTCTGTCGGTCTACACCATGATCGGCGTGGACCAGCGCGGCGGCGCCGTCAACGATTTCTGGCATGAACCCCTGCTGCTGGTCGCCGGTGCCGCGTGGTACGGCTTGCTGTCGGTGTTGTGGCAGGCGTTGTTTTCCAACCAACCGGTGCAACAAAGCCTGGCGCGGCTGTTTCGCGAGCTGGGGCGCTACCTGAAACTCAAATCGTCGCTCCTGGAGCCGATCCGCCAACTGGACGTCGAAGCCCGCCGCCTGGAACTGGCCCAGCAAAATGGCCGGGTGGTCGCTGCGCTCAACAGCGCCAAGGAAATCATCCTGCACCGCGTGGGCAATGGCCGCCCCGGCTCGAAAGTCAGCCGCTACCTGAAACTGTACTTCCTGGCCCAGGACATCCACGAACGCGCCAGCTCATCTCACTATCCCTACAATGCCCTGGCCGAGGCCTTCTTTCACAGCGATGTGCTGTTCCGCTGCCAGCGCCTGCTGCGCCAGCAAGGCAAGGCCTGCCAGGCACTGGCCGAGTCGATCCAACTGCGCCAGCCGTTCGTCTACGACCACACCTTTGCCGAGGCCCTCGACGACCTGCACGCGTCCCTCGAACACCTGCGCATCCAGAGCAACCCGGCCTGGCGTGGCTTGCTGCGTTCGTTGCGGGCACTGTCGGTGAACCTTGCCACCATGGACCGCCTGCTCAGCGACGCGAGCAACCCCGACACCCTGGCCGACGCCACCGACAGCAGCCTGCTCGACCGCTCGCCGCGCAACCTCAAGGATGTCTGGCTGCGCTTGCGCACCCAGCTCACGCCCACTTCGCTGCTGTTCCGGCATGCCCTGCGCTTGCCCTTGGCCCTGGCCGTGGGCTACGCCATGGTGCACCTGATCCACCCGTCCCAGGGCTATTGGATCATCCTCACCACACTGTTCGTGTGCCAGCCCAACTACGGCGCCACCCGGCGCAAGCTCGGCCAGCGGATCATCGGCACCGCCATCGGCCTGACGGTGGCCTGGGCGCTGTTCGATCTGTTTCCCAATCCGCTGGTGCAATCGAGCTTCGCCATTGCCGCCGGGGTAGTGTTCTTTACCAACCGCACGACCCGCTACACCCTGGCGACAGCGGCGATCACCATCATGGTGCTGTTCTGCTTCAACCAGGTGGGCGACGGCTACGGGCTGCTGTTGCCGCGGCTGTTCGATACCTTGCTCGGCAGCCTGATTGCCGGGCTGGCGGTCTTCCTGTTCCTGCCCGACTGGCAGGGCCGTCGGCTGAATAAAGTGCTGGCCAATACGCTGACCTGCAACAGCATCTACCTGCGCCAGATCATGCAGCAGTACGCCGCCGGCAAAAGCGACGACCTGGCCTATCGCCTGGCCCGACGCAACGCCCACAACGCCGATGCCGCGTTGTCCACCACCCTGGCCAACATGCTGATGGAGCCGGGGCATTTCCGTAAGGAAGCCGATGTGGGGTTCCGCTTCCTGGTGTTGTCCCACACCCTGCTCAGCTACCTGTCGGGCCTGGGCGCCCACCGCGGCACCGAACTGCCGGCGCAGGTACGCGAGCAACTGATCGATGGCGCGGGAGTGAAGCTGGCGGCGAGCATCGACGAGATCGCCCAGGGCCTGGCGAGTAAAACGCCGATTGTGCTCCAAAGCGACGAGGAGGAAGCCCTGGCCAACGAGCTTGAGCAGATGCCCGATGAAATTGACGAAGGACAGCGGTTGGTGCAGACACAGCTGGGGTTGATCTGCCGTCAGCTCGGTCCGTTGCGGACCTTGGCAGCACATCTGATCAAGGACACTGGCGAGGCTTGAGGGTTGTGGTGTTTACACCATCGCCATCGCGAGCAAGCTCGCTCCCACAGGGGGTTTCTTGTGTACACAGACTTTGTGGTTACAGCAGGTCCAATGTGGGAGCGAGCTTGCTCGCGATGAGGCCGGCCCAGGCCCCCTACATCCCGTGGGCCTTCAATAACCGCGCATAACTCCCATCCGCCTTCATCGCCGCGATCTCCCGGTCAAACCCCGCCACGATCTGCTCATGCTCCGGGTTCTTCAAGCTGACCAGGATGTGCAAGCTGTTTTCACTCAATGCCTTGGGCAAAAACTCCACGGCGTTACGCACCTTGGCGGATTCGCGGGCCAGGTAATAGCGGGCGACGTACTCGTCTTCCAGGGTCAACTTCACACGATCGGCAGCCAGCATGCGCACCGCCATCGCAAAGTTATGCACAGGGACTTTCTGCATTTGCAGGTCTTCGTCGAAGTCCTTGGAGTAGGCGTAGCCGCGAACCACGGCGATGGGATAGGCACGCAGCTGTTGCAGGTTGTCAAACTGGATCTCTTCGTCCTTGCGCTTGATGAAACGCACACGGTTGAGCAGATACTCGGCCGAGAACTGGCCGATGTGAGTGCGCTCCTCGCTGTACCAGGTGTTGACCAGCACGTCATAGCGGCCCTCGCCGATGCCCAGCATCGCCCGGGCCCAGGGCACCTGTTCGAAGTCCGTGGCATAGCCGGCCCGCGCCAGGGCCGTGCTGACGATATCGGTCGCCAGGCCACCATTGATCAAGGTGGAATCGGTAAAGGGCGGCCAGCCATCGGCGACCAGACGCAGCTTTTGCGCACAGGCCTCATAGCTCAGTAACAGCAACCCGATCAATGCAAGAGCTCGATGCAATCGCGGCATGCCAAACGTCCTTGACGGGTTCAAAGCCCGGTTTGTTTTTAGCCGACACTCAACAGGCATCCTCAGACACCCGGTTCTAACATTAGCTCATTGGAACCGCTGCGCAGCGCTGTCACGAAGATTACACAAAGACGACAACGCCGCGACAGAGGAATGATGGCGTTTTGGCCTTTATCGCAGATTTTCCAGCCGACCGAGAAAAAGACTTCCGGGCCAAGCACGCTTAATATCGGCATCAGGTTCTTCAGGAAATTCAAAAAATGGACATCGAGTGGGTCTGTAAACATCACAGTGACCTGAGCAAGGAACAGCTGTATGCCATCCTCAAATTGCGTGCCGAAGTGTTCGTTGTCGAGCAGAACTGCGCCTACCCGGATGTTGACGGCCTGGACCTTGAAGGCGACACGTGCCATTTGATGGCCTGGCAGGACAACCACCTGGTGGCCTACCTGCGCCTGCTCGACCCGCACTCGCAAAACAGTGACGTGGTGATCGGGCGCGTGATCATCGCGCCCCACGCACGCGGCCAGGGGCTGGGTCACACGTTGATGGAACAGGCGCTCAAGCAGGCCGAGAAATATTGGCCCGGTACGTCGATCTCATTGTCGGCCCAGGCGCATTTGCAGGGGTATTACGGGCGGTACGGGTTTGAAGTGGTGGGTGTGGAATATCTGGAAGATGGGATTCCGCACATTGGCATGCATCGGCCCTGAGGACGCCATCGCGAGCAAGCTCGCTCCCACAGGGATCTTCAGCGAACAACGATCAAATGTGGGAGCGAGCTTGCTCGCGATGGGGCCAGCCCAGGCAAAGCCAATACTCAGGGATACTCAAGCACCGCCTTGATCTGCGGCAAATTCCCCTCGATCCACCCCCGATCGATCGCCCCCCAATCGCGAATCCGATAACGCCCGGCATGGTTGCGTGCGCCGTCCTCTTGCTCGAACTCACAAACGATATCCAGGTCAGCCAGCGCGGCAATGGTGTCCTGGGCGGTGCGCCGGGGCATGCCGGTGGTTTCGGTGAGGGCCGGGACGTTGCTGGCGATACCGCTGTCGATCAGGTAAGCCACGTACAAGCGACGGTAGAAGCTGGTCTTGGTCTTGCTGACATCCATTCGGTCATTCCTTGTGGGGTTGCAGATCCCGCCAGGTCAGGTACACCCGCAGGTCGAATTCCAACTGGTGATACCCCGGCAGCATGTGCTCGCAGAGTTGGTAGAAGGCCTTGTTGTGGTCCGACTCCTTGAAGTGCGCCAGCTCGTGCACCACGATCATGTTCAGGAACTCGGGCGCCGCGTCCTTGAACAACGCAGCGATGCGGATTTCTTTCTTGGCCTTGAGCTTGCCACCCTGCACCCGCGACACCGCGGTATGCAGGCCGAGGGCGCGGTGGGTCAGGTCCAGGCGACTGTCGAACAACACCTTGTCGATGGCTGGCGCGTTACGCAGGTATTGCTGCTTGAGGTCCAGCGCATAACCGTACAGGGCTTTGTCGCTCTGGATCGGATGTCGGCCCGGGTAGCGCTGCTGCAGGTAATCGCCCAGTCGGTCCTGGGCAATCAATTGCTGCACTTGGGCTTGCAGGGCGGCGGGATAGGCCTGGAGGTATTTGAGCGCGGTCATCAAGGGCAACACAGTCACAAGAGGCCGCCAGTGTAGCGAATTCAAGCCTGCACCGCGCTCCAGTCGAACGGCGTGGCGAAGGCATTGGTGTCTTCGGCCATCAAGGGCCGCGCCACGAGGAACCCCTGCACGTACTCACAGCCATGGGCCTGCAGCCACTCATATTGCTCGCGGGTTTCCACCCCTTCGGCAATCACCCGCAAGCCCAGTTGCGTACACAGGTCGATCACCGAGGCGGCCAACGCGGCATCCCGGGGCGATCCTGGTATGCGGGCGATCAAATGCCGATCGAGCTTGAGGGTATCGAGCTCAAGGTCGCGCAGATGCGCCAGTGAACAGGGCCCCGAACCAAAGTCATCCAATGCAACCCGCACCCCGAGGTGACGCAGCAGTCGCAATTGCTTTTGGGTTTCATCGGGGTTGCGCATCAGCGCATCCTCAGTCACCTCGACCTCCAGTTGCCGGGGCTTCAAGGCATGACGCTCCAGGACCTGGCGCAACTCGGTCACCAGGTTGGGCATGCCGAACTGGGTACTGCTCAGGCTTACCCCCAACACCAGGTCGTCAGCGAACAAGCGCTCCCAGACTTTGCGCTGGGCGGCGCTGCGATGATAAATCCAGCTGCCCAGGCGACTGATCAACCGCGCCTCTTCCAGCAAGGGCAGGAACAGGCCCGGCGGAACATCACCGACGCTGGGGTGCTGCCAGCGCAACAGCGCTTCGAACCCGCGGATCCGCCCGTCGATGATGCTTACCTGCGGCTGGTAGACCATATTGAAATCGCGGTTCTCGATGGCCGAGCGCACGCTCTCTTCCAGCATCAGCCGTGAACGGGCTCGACCGTTCATTTCATGATCGTAAAAACGGTATTGCTGGCGGCCGGCACGCTTGGCTTCGTACATGGCGATGTCGGACGCCCGCAGCAATCCATCGAGATTGGCGCCGCAATCGGGGTACGTCGCGATGCCGATGCTGGCCCCAAGGGCCACGTCCATGCCTTCGATCTGCTGGCAGATGGCGACGCGCTCGATAAGTTTCTCGGCGATCTTGGCCGCCTGCTCGGGGAACTCCAGGTCCAGCAGCGCCGTGAACTCGTCCCCGCCCAAGCGCGCCAGGATATCGAATGGGCGCAGGCAGGCCTTCAACTGTTCCGACACCCAGCGCAATACCCGGTCCCCGGCATCGTGCCCCAGCGAGTCATTGACCCGCTTGAAACCATCGAGGTCCAGGTACAGCAACACCCAGTTGCTTTCCAGGCGCTCGCTGCGCATCAACAGGTTTTCGGCGGTCTGGTAGAACCCCCGACGGTTGAGCAAACCGGTCAGCGGGTCCGTGACGGCCTGGTATTCGAGTTGTTGGTGCAAGTGGCGAACCACGGACATGTCCTGGAGCGTCACCACCATCGCCTTCTGCTCCGACGGCAACGGCGCACAGGACAAGGCCACCGACACCTGCTGGCCGGGCGCCGTGCGCAGGACCGCGTCATGCAATCGCCAGGTTTCACCCCGACGATAGGCGTTGTGGATATCGGAATCGAGCCACTCGGGAATGTGCGGTTTCTGCAGGAAGTCCAGGAATGGCATGCCCTGCAATTGCTCGGCGGTGGCATTGAGCAAGCGGCAGGTAGAAGGGTTGGCGAAGCGGATACAGCCATTCTCATCCACCACCAGGATGCCTTCGGCGGCGTTGTCCAGCACCGAGGCATTAAAGGCCCTGGCCGCTTCGAGATCCTGGCTCAGGCGCTGCAAGGCCCGGCGATTGCGCTGGTGCTCGAGCAACGCCTGGACCTTGGGCTTGAGGATTTGCGGATCGAAGGGTTTGAACAGGTAATCCACGGCGCCACTGGCGTAGCCCTTGATCACCGCATCCTGGGATTGCTCGTTGGCCGTCAGGAAAATGATCGGCGTGAGCCGCGTGCGCTGGCTGCCGCGCATCAGGCGCGCCACTTCGAAACCGTCCATGTCAGGCATCTGCACATCCAGCAGAACCAGGTCGATATCGTGTTCGAGCAGCAGGTTAAGCGCCTCGACCCCCGAGGACGCGGTCATGACTCGCCAATCCTGACGCTGCAACAAGGCTCGCATGCTGAGCAGGTTTTCAGGGTAGTCATCAACAATCAAAAGGACAGAGCTGTCTTCGCCGAGCGGTGGTTGCGCGCATTCCATGCTGCTTCTCTTATCGGGCGCCACGTCCGTTTTTACGTAGCAAAGCGGACAAATACTGTCCCCCCACTCTAGACCGGGATTGTCAAAAGCAGTAGGTGTCAACGCGCCATCATCCAGACAAAGCCCGAAATAGCCGACTAACGGTCACCCTCCTCGGGCACAGAAACTGCAATGACACCCTCGACGGACAATTGACGTCAACCACCCGCCGAAAAGTTGCCAGGCAGTTTCTTCCGTCACTTACCCATACGCCCGAAAAGACCGGCCTAGAGCCTTGGTTCGTGGTGTGCGGCTTTTTCATCGAGTGACATAGGATCCCATCATGATCGATCTCTCAACCTGGAACCTGAGCATCCCCGAAGGCAGCCCTCCGGCCACCATCGAAACCTCTCAACTCGTGCAAGGATTCCAGGACCAGTATTTCCATTCCGATTCCGGCACGGTTTTTTTCTGGGCACCGGTAACCGGCGCCACGACCACCAATGCTATTTATCCGCGCAGTGAACTTCGTGAAACCTACAGCAACGGCACCTTGCGCAATTGGCTGTACCCGGCCGCGGACAACAAGCTGGCTGCCACCCTGGCCGTCAGCCAGGTGCCCAGCACCGGCAAGGTGGTGATTGGTCAGATCCATGCCAAGGACAGCACCAGCCCCCTGGTGAAGCTGGAATACCAATATAAAACCTACAGCTCCACCGGCAACATTGTCGCCAAGGTGCGCATGCGCCCGGACGACGAAGCAGGCCAGGTCATTACCATCGCCACGGGCATCAAGCTGAATCAATCCTTCTCTTACCTGATCCATCTCAGCCCCGCCGGCGTCCTGACCATCAATAGCACGGGTTACCAGTGGAGCTCCCCCATCAGCTCCACCTGGAGCGACAAGCCGCTGTACTTCAAGGCGGGCGTGTATGTGCAGGACAACACCGGTTATCCCACCGAAGGCGGGACCGTGACGTTCAGCCTGCTGGATATCGATCACATCTAGGCGCTTTGCGTGGTGCCAGGGTAGCAACGCAACGCTGCCAGCCAAGCAAGACACTATCGATACGCCATAGTTCAGTGCGAGCCGAAACTACCGACTAACGGTTATTCATCCAGGCATAAATGCTGCAACTGACATGTTCGACGGACAATTGACGTCAAACATCCGCCGGATGGCTGTTCAAAAAAACCCTTCCTGCGTGATCAACACACTCCAAATGCTCGGAGTAGAGCCTCCCGCTTTGGTACTCAGCACTTTTACGCCCGTTACGCAGGATCCGACCATGATCGATCTCAACACCTGGAACTTGAGCATTCCCGAAGGCAGCCCCGCCATCACCATCGAAACGCCTCGACTGGCCCAAGGGTTCAAGGATGAATATTTCCACTCCGACACCGGCACGCTGCTCTTCTGGGCGCCGGTGACCGGCACCAAGACTGCAAACGCGATCTACCCACGCAGCGAACTGCGGGAAACCTACAGCGACGGCACCCTGCGCAACTGGTTGTACCCAGCGGCGGACAACACCCTGCGTGCCGCCATCAGCGTCAACCAGGTGCCCAGCTCCGGCAAGATCGTGATCGGTCAGATCCACACCAAAGACAGCACCAGTCCGATGGTGAAACTGGAGTACCAGTACAAAACCTATAGCTCCACCGGCAACATCGTCGCCAAGGTGCGCATGCGCCCCGACGACGAAACCGGTCAAGTCATCACCATCGCCACCGGCGTGAAGCTCAACCAGAGCTTTACCTACATGATCCACCTCAGCCCGAAGGGGGCACTGGGCATCAGCGCGGCGGGCTACAACTGGAGAACCACTGTCGACCCTACCTGGAAGGTCAAACCGCTGTATTTCAAAGCGGGCGTGTACGTGCAGGACAACACCGGCTACACCACCGAAGGCGGCAAAGTGACGTTCAGCGCGCTGGAAATCAAACACACGACGCTTTGATCGAAAATCTGCTCAGCCGCAACAGCAGCACGGAACGCTGCTATCGGCGCCCCTCCTTAGAAGGCATCCGGTTCAGGGTGCTTTTTTTGCCCTGTACCTGGCAAAGCTGCCAAATTGCCATCGCGCAATGGTTCCGAGAAAAAACCAGGCAGCCGACCAATGGTTGTTTATCTCGGGCACAAAACCGGAAAACACCACTCTGACGGTCTGCTGACGCCAACCCTCCGCCGGACGACCGCGCCAAAAACTCGTCCGCGCCCCCCTTATGGCCTCAGCAAAAGCGCGTCTTAGAGCCTCCGGCTGTGGCGTAAATCATTTCTTCTTCTCAGAAAGGATCCGAACATGGTCGATCTTGCAACCTGGAACCTGAGCATCCCCGAAGGCAGCCCGCCGAAAACCATCGAAACCCCTCGACTGGTGGATGGGTTCCAGGACAAATATTTCAACTCCGAAGGCAGCACGGTGTATTTCTGGTCGCCGGTGACCGGCACCAAGACTGAAAACGCGATCTACCCGCGCAGCGAATTGCGAGAGACCTATAAAGACGGCACCTTGCGCAACTGGCTGTACCCCGACGCCGACAACCAATTGCGGGCGAACCTGGTCGTCAACCAGGTGCCCAGTAGCGGCAAGATCGTGATCGGTCAGATCCATGCCAAGGACAGCAGCAAGCCCTTGGTGAAGCTGGAATACCAATACAAGGATGCCACCAGCACGGGGGACATCGTCGCCAAGGTGCGCATGCGCCCCGATGACGACGAAGGCCGGGTCATCACCGTCGCCACCGGCGTGAAACTCAATCAGTCCTTCAGTTACCGGATCCACCTTGATCGTACCGGCGACCTGGGCATTACGGCGGCGGGTCGTAGCTGGTACACCACCATCAGCTCCACTTGGCGGGTCAAGCCGTTGTACTTCAAGGCCGGGGTGTACGTGCAGGACAACAGTGGCTACACCAGTGAAGGCGGGAAAGTGAAGTTCAGCGTGCTGGATATCGATCACAACACTTAAAAGTGCTTCCGAAAATCTCGTAGGATTTTGCTCCCCGTGGCGAGGGAGCTTGCTCCCGCTGGGCTGCGAAGCAGCCCCTCTTTTCGTCAGACCCACCGCATGTGCCGACTTTACGGCGGCTGCGCCCCCGAGCGGGAGCAAGCTCCCTCGCCACAGGGGGGCGGTGCGTCCTACAGGTCGATTTTGGTCTCGAAAATCTCCTCTATAGTTCGGCTTGTCTGCTGGCTTTGGTCAGTAGGCAGGGGTTTCGCAGCCCACTGACAGAACAGAGACTTTGCACCGTCAAATGAAAATTCAGGCAAACTCGCCTGCGTTCATTTTATGGCGGTTGCGTGCGGGAGACCTTCGGGTCTGCCGGGTTTGGTCTCTATCTCGGTCTGCGAACCCGCGCGCAACTGCCACCCATTTGTTTCGCAGCAAGAGGGTGGCGATCGATTTTTATTAATAGAGCCCAAACCTTATGACGACGACTCAATCACTTAGCCGCTTCACCCCTCTCACTCCAATCGCCACCACCCAACCTGTGCTGTTCATTGACAAAACCGTCCCGCTAACAGAGCTTCACGCCTGCGCCAGCGAACGCCTACACGCCACCCTCGACTATCTGACACTCATGGCCTGCGCCACCCTGCGCGATTCGGCCGCCAGCGATTTCAATACCCTCACCAACGTCGCCCGGATTCTGGTCCAGGATGTCACCGACGTGTTCGGCGTCATCGAACAACGCGGCCTCGAAGACCAATAAAGCCCTCCCAGTGGGAGATGATCCCCTGTGGGAGCGAGCTTGCTCGCGATAGCGCTGGGTCAGTGATAGGGATGTTGGCTGACACAGCGCTATCAGGATCTGTGTGCATATCCGTTTTTTTGTAACGGCCACTTATGGTTCCGCTCTTACAGCGGGTCACTTTCGAAAAGCCCGGAAGCCGGCCCAGTCGAAAGTAACCAAAGCGCTCCTGCCCCACCACTCGGCACCTCGCTTAGGCTCGGTGTGCCCTCACTCCGGCATTGCTCCGTGGGCCCGCCGCGAAGGGCCATCCATGGCCCAGCGCGGCTACCTCGGCATCCATGCCGAGGTGCCCACTACGCAATGCCTGCGTTCGGCCAGCGTGGTTAACGGGGCGCCGAGATCAACGTCCATCGCGAGGCGGCCTGGTAGCCGACCTGGCTCTTGCGGTCGTACACCCATCAGCTCTGCTTGAGCAGGACCTGTGGGAGCAAAGCTTGCTCGCGAGGCGGTCGGTACATTCAACATCTTCATCGACTGAACCACCGCCTTCGCGAGCAAGCTTTGCTCCCACACATACCTGTTCCCACAGGGGAAACGCGGTCTCACCAAGAGCCAGGTCGGCTATAAGGCCGCCTCGGCGTGGACGTTGATCTCGGGCGCCCCGTTAACCACGATGGCCGAACGCAGGCATTGCGCAGTGGGCATCCCGGCATGGATGCCGGGATAGCCGCGCTGGGCCATGGATGGCCCTTCGCGGCGGGCCCACGGAGCAATGCCGGAGTGAGGGCATGCCGAGCCCTAGCGAGGCACCGAGTGGTGGGGCAAAAGCGTTTTGCTTACTTTTGCGCTTCTCAAAAGTGAGCCGCCGTAAGGGCGGAACCATAAGCAGCCGTTACCCAAAAAACGGATATACCCCCAAATCCCAAACATAAAAAAACCCGCATCACTGCGGGTTTTCTCACAACGCTAAAACATCAATTAACCTTAGCGTTCAACTCACCTTTCAAATACCGCTGATACATAGCCTCCAGAGAGATCGGCTTGATCTTGGAAGCATTACCCGCAGTACCAAACGCCTCATAACGCGCAATACACACATCACGCATCGCCGTCACGGTCGCACCGAAGAACTTACGCGGATCAAACTCGCTCGGGTTGGTCGCCATCAAACGACGCATGGCACCAGTAGAAGCCAGACGCAGATCGGTATCGATGTTGACCTTGCGTACGCCGTACTTGATGCCTTCGACGATTTCCTCAACCGGCACGCCGTAGGTTTCCTTGATGTCGCCACCGTACTGGTTGATGATCGCCAGCCACTCTTGTGGAACCGAGGAAGAACCGTGCATCACCAGGTGGGTGTTCGGGATGCGCTTGTGGATTTCCTTGATGCGGTCGATCGCCAGCACGTCGCCGGTTGGCGGCTTGGTGAACTTGTAGGCGCCGTGGCTGGTGCCGATGGCGATGGCCAGGGCGTCGACCTGGGTCTTCTTGACGAAGTCCGCCGCTTCTTCCGGATCGGTCAGCATCTGGCTGTGGTCCAGCACGCCTTCGGCGCCGATGCCGTCTTCTTCACCGGCCATGCCGGTTTCCAACGAACCCAGGCAACCCAGTTCGCCTTCCACCGACACGCCGCAGGCGTGGGCCATGGCGACGGTCTGCTGGGTGACGCGTACGTTGTACTCGTAGTCGGTCGGGGTCTTGCCGTCTTCGCCGAGGGAACCGTCCATCATCACCGAGCTGAAGCCCAGCTGGATGGAACGCTGGCAGACGTCCGGGCTGGTGCCGTGGTCCTGGTGCATGCACACCGGGATGTGCGGGAATTCTTCGATCGCAGCCAGGATCAGGTGACGCAGGAACGGCGCGCCAGCGTATTTGCGGGCACCGGCCGAAGCCTGGACGATCACCGGAGAGTCAGTCTTGTCAGCGGCTTCCATGATGGCGCGCATCTGCTCAAGGTTGTTGACGTTAAAGGCTGGAACGCCGTAGCCGAACTCGGCTGCGTGGTCCAGCATCTGACGCATGCTGATAAGTGCCATTGTGTCTCTCTCCCGGTCGAGGGTCGTTAATCGTGCCAGCCTGCCGGAGCGGCGGCGGCTATTCAAGTCATTGCGGATCGGGGGTCGGTCCCGGTCTGCGTGTTCGGTATCGCTAAACCCAGATACTGACGCAATCCCTGTGGGAGCGAGCTTGCTCGCGATGAGGGCGGCACATGCAACATCACTGTCGCCTGCTACACCGCTATCGCGAGCAAGCTCGCTCCCACATGGGTTCTGTTCCAGCCTCTGGATCCGTGTGGATCAATCTTGTCACTCGGCCTTGCAGCCGCGCCCAATCAAATCATTGGTGGCGACCCAATAAACCAGGCCTTCCTCACCCTTGACGTGAAACGCCAGCATGTCATCGCTGTACAGTGAACCTTCAGCACCCGGTTCAAGCTTGAGGCGATAAACCTTATCGGCGCCGCCCAGGCGTGCATCGACTTCCTTGTGGGCGGTGTCGGTGTAGCGCCAGAGCACCTTGGCCTCGCTGTCACAGGTCCAGGTCGTCCAACCTTCAACAGGTTCGGACGTGTGCAAAAAGTCCAACTGCGCACAACCGCCCAGCAATGCCAACGCCACGACGGCGATCAAGCCTTTCATCCGTGTTCCTCGACGGACGGCACACGCCGCCAGCCATGAGTTAAGAGTCAGACCCGTCAAGGACAACCATGTTCCTTGGTCGGGGTTTGCGTCTCGTATTTGTCCAGGCCGTCCGGTCCGGAACGCTTGTTCAGCACCGGGTTGGTCTCGGCCTGCCAGTCGGCCTGATAACAACCGTCTTCAGGCGCCGGCGTGCCGGGTTGCGAGGCCGGAGCCTGCGGGCCGCTTGAGCAGGCCACCAGCATCGTCGCCGCCAACAGCAACGGGATCGTCTTGACCATCAGAACACTCCTTTGCCTGGTCAATGCAGCTTCAGGCCTTGGCCCGGCTTTCCAGGACTTCCACGGCTGGCAACACTTTGCCTTCGACGAACTCGAGGAATGCGCCACCGCCAGTAGAAATGTAGGAGATCTGCTCGGCCACGCCATATTTGTCGATGGCCGCCAGGGTGTCGCCGCCACCGGCGATGGAGAACGCAGCGCTGTCGGCAATGGCCTGGGCCAGCACCTTGGTGCCGTTGCCGAACTGGTCGAACTCGAACACGCCGACCGGGCCGTTCCACAGGATGGTCTTGGAAGATTTCAGCAGTTCGGCGAAGTTGGCTGCGGTTTGCGGGCCGATGTCGAGGATCATGTCGTCCTCGGCTACGTCATCGATCAGCTTGACGGTGGCAGTGGCGCTTTCTGCGAACTCCTTGGCCACGACCACGTCCACTGGCAACGGTACGCTGACCTTGGCGGCGATTTCCCGAGCGGTGTTCAGCAGGTCCGGTTCGTACAGGGATTTACCGACCGGGTAACCCGCAGCGGCGAGGAAGGTGTTGGCGATGCCGCCACCGACGATCAACTGGTTGCAGACCTGGCTCAGGCTGTTGAGCACGTCCAGCTTGGTGGAGACCTTGGAGCCGGCAACGATGGCGGCCATCGGCTGGGCCGGGGAGCCCAGGGCCTTGCCCAGTGCGTCCAGCTCGGCAGCCAGCAACGGGCCTGCGGCGGCGACTTTGGCGAACTTCGCCACGCCGTGGGTCGAGCCCTCGGCACGGTGGGCGGTGCCGAACGCGTCCATCACGAACACGTCGCACAGGGCGGCGTATTGCTGGGCCAGTTCGTCGGCGTTCTTTTTCTCGCCCTTGTTGAAGCGCACGTTTTCAAACAGCACGACATCGCCGGCTTTCACGTCCACGCCGCCCAGGTAGTCAGCGACCAATGGCACTTCACGGCCCAGGGCACGGCTCAGGTAATCGGCCACAGGCTTGAGGCTGTTTTCCGCCGAGAACTCGCCTTCGGTCGGACGGCCCAGGTGGGAGCAGACCATCACGGCCGCGCCTTTTTCCAGGGCCAGCTTGATGGTCGGCAGCGAGGCCAGGATGCGCGCGTCGCTGGTGACAACACCGTCCTTGACGGGGACGTTGAGGTCTTCGCGGATCAGTACGCGCTTACCTTGCAGATCGAGGTCGGACATCTTCAACACGGTCATGGGTCGCAATTCCTGGGTAACTGTTTAGAGAGCAGGTTTTTTAGAAGCGGTTTGCAGGTAATGCTCGGCAACGTCCAGCATTCGGTTGGCAAACCCCCATTCGTTGTCGAACCAGGCCAGGATGTTCACAAGCCGAGGCCCGGAAACACGGGTCTGGCTGGCATCGACGATGGCCGAATGTGGGTCATGGTTAAAATCACAACTGGCATGAGGCAACTCGGTGTAGGCCAGAAGGCCTTTGAGCGGACCGCTGGTGGCGGCTTCGCGCAGGATCCGGTTGACCTCGGTGGCGTCGGTATCGCTCACGGTCTGCATCGTAATGTCGAGGCAGGACACGTTGACCGTCGGCACCCGCACGGCTTTGGCCTGAATTCGCCCCGCAAGTTCCGGCAACAGCCGTTCGATGCCGCGCGCCAGACCAGTGGACACCGGAATCACCGATTGGAACGCCGAACGGGTGCGGCGCAAGTCCTCATGGTGGTAAGCGTCGATCACCGGCTGGTCGTTCATCGCCGAGTGAATGGTGGTGATCGACACGTATTCCAGGCCAATGGCCTGGTCCAGCAGGCGCAACAGCGGCACGCCGCAGTTGGTGGTGCAGGACGCGTTGGACACCAGCAGCTCTTCGCCGGTCAGGCAATCCTGGTTCACGCCGTAGACGATGGTGGCGTCCACGTCCGCTTCACTGGCCATCGGCTGGGAGAACAACACCCGTGGCGCGCCGGCAGCGAGAAAACGCTGGCCGTCTTCGCGGGTGTGGTAGGCGCCGGAGCACTCGAGCACCAGATCGACATCCAGGGATGCCCAATCGATGCCTTCGGGGGTGGCGCTGCGCAAGACCTTCACGCAGTCGCCATTAATATGCAGACAATCGCCCTCGACCCGCACTTCGCCGGGAAACCGGCCGTGGGTGGAGTCAAAGCGTGTCAGGTATTCGATGCTGGCCATGTCGGCCAGGTCATTGATCGCCACAATCTCGAAACCGGCCTCGGCCCCTCGCTCGAACAACGCACGCAAGACGCAACGACCTATCCGGCCGTAGCCGTTGAGTGCAACTTTGTAGGGACGCGGTTGGGGCATGGGGTTCTCGATTAGCGGGGTGAATCCTTCAATCCTGCATGGCCTGGGCCATCGCTATCGCGAGCAAGCTCGCTCCCACATGGGATTGCATTCCAAATGTGGGAGCGAGCTTGCTCGCGATGGCGTCAGCCCAGGCGACGCAACTTTCGGATCAGTCTTCCAGCAACTCTTCAGCCTGACCCAGGATGTTTTCCAGGGTGAAACCGAATTCCTCGAACAGCGCCGGCGCAGGCGCCGATTCGCCGTAGGTGGTCATGCCGATCACGCGACCTTCCAGGCCCACGTACTTGTACCAGTAATCGGCGTGAGCAGCCTCGATGGCGATCCGCGCACTGACCTGCAGCGGCAACACCGCTTGCTTGTAGCCGGCATCCTGGGCATCGAACACGCTGGTGCAAGGCATGGACACTACGCGCACGTTGCGGCCCTGCTCGGTCAGCTTGTCGTAGGCCTGGACGGCCAGGCCGACTTCGGAACCGGTGGCGATCAGGATCAGCTCAGGCTCGCCGATGCAGTCCTTGAGCACATAGCCGCCACGAGCGATGTCGCCGATCTGGTCGGCATCGCGGTTCTGGTGCTGCAGGTTCTGGCGGGAGAAGATCAGCGCCGATGGACCGTCGTTGCGCTCGATGGCGTGTTTCCAGGCCACCGCCGATTCCACGGCATCGCATGGGCGCCAGGTGTCCAGGTTCGGCGTGCAACGCAGGCTCGCCAGTTGCTCGATCGGCTGGTGAGTCGGGCCGTCTTCGCCCAGGCCGATGGAGTCGTGGGTGAACACATACAGGATGCGTTTTTTCATCAGCGCCGACATGCGCACGGCGTTGCGGGCGTATTCCATGAACATCAGGAAGGTCGCGCCGTAAGGCACCAGGCCGCCGTGCAACGCCACGCCGTTCATGATCGCGCTCATGCCGAACTCGCGAACGCCGTAGTACATGTAGTTGCCGCTGGCATCTTCAGCGCTGACGCCTTTGCAGCCTTTCCACAAGGTCAGGTTGGAACCGGCCAGGTCGGCCGAACCGCCCAGCAGTTCCGGCAACAATGGGCCGAAGGCGTTCAGGGTGTTCTGGCTGGCCTTGCGGCTGGCGATGGTTTCGCCCTTGGCGGCGACTTCAGCGATGTACGCCGAGGCTTTTTCGGCGAAGTCGGCCGGCAGCTCGCCGCTGAGGCGACGCACCAGCTCATTGGCCAGCTCAGGGAATTCGGCGGAATACGCGGCGAAACGCTGATCCCATTCGGCTTCGACCGCGCGACCTTTTTCCTTGGCATCCCACTCGGCATAAATGTTGGCCGGGATTTCGAACGGGCCATGGTTCCACTTCAACGCGGCGCGGGTCAGGGCGATTTCCTCGGCACCCAGTGGCGCGCCGTGGCAGTCTTCCTTGCCTTGTTTGTTCGGCGAGCCGAAACCGATGGTGGTCTTGCAGCAGATCAGGGTCGGCTGGGCGCTTTTGCGGGCGGTCTCGATGGCGGTCTTGATCTCTTCCGGATCGTGGCCGTCGACGTTGCGGATCACCAGCCAGTTGTAGGCTTCGAAACGCTTGGGAGTGTCGTCGGTGAACCAGCCTTCGACTTCGCCATCAATGGAGATGCCGTTGTCGTCATAGAAGGCGATCAGCTTGTCCAGGCCCAGGGTGCCGGCCAGGGAGGCGACTTCATGGGAAATGCCTTCCATCATGCAGCCATCACCCAGGAATACGTAGGTGTGGTGATCGACGACGTTATGGCCGGGGCGGTTGAATTGCGCCGCCAGGACTTTTTCTGCCAGTGCAAAACCTACGGCGTTGGCCAAACCCTGGCCCAATGGACCGGTGGTGGTTTCCACGCCTGGGGTGTAGCCGTATTCCGGGTGGCCCGGGGTGCGGCTGTGCAGTTGACGGAAGTTCTTCAGGTCATCGATCGACAGGTCGTAGCCGGTCAGGTGCAGCAGCGAGTAGATCAACATCGAGCCGTGACCGTTGGACAGTACGAAACGGTCACGGTCGGCGAAGGCTGGGTTGCTCGGGCTGTGCTTGAGGTAGTCGCGCCAAAGCACCTCGGCGATATCCGCCATACCCATGGGGGCACCGGGATGGCCGCTGTTGGCTTTCTGCACGGCATCCATGCTGAGGGCACGAATGGCATTGGCACGCTCACGACGGCTGGGCATCGCTGTTCTCCTGCGGGTATTGAATCGAGAATGAATAAAAATGGAACTGAAAAAAGGCGAGCATTTTCCCTCACCCACCCGCCTCGGGGCAATGACAGATAGTCATCCTTGGGCGTTTTTCCGGTGGATAAAGTCGCATTAGCCAGGTGAAACCTTTCCGCTGATGGCTTGTAGAGTCAAGCACAGGTTGGGAAGTGCCATTTATCCAGCAATATCAAAACTTTTTGATATTGAACTTGCGATGATCCAAACCCCTCACTAGACTGCCCCACTATGAAACAGACTGCCGCACTATGAACTTACCTGCGCCGTCCATTCGCCATGACGACTGCGATGAACTGGCGGCCCTTTGCAAGGCCGGCGGCGATCCGTTGCGGCTCAATGTATTGCGCGCCCTGGCCAACGACTCGTTCGGCGTGCTGGAACTGGCGCAGATCTTCGGCATCGGCCAGTCCGGCATGAGCCACCACCTCAAGGTCCTGGCCCAGGCTGACCTGGTGGCGACCCGCCGGGAAGGCAACGCCATTTTCTATCGCCGCGCCCTGCCCCACACCGACCTGCTGGGCGGCAAGCTGCACGCCGCGCTGCTGGACGAAGTGGACGCGCTGAACCTGCCGACGGACGTGCAGGCTCGCATCGCCCAGGTACACGGGCAACGGGCCGCCGCCAGCCAGGACTTTTTCGCCCGGGTCGCCGAGAAATTCCGCGCCCAGCAAGACCTGATCGCCGGACTGCCGCAATACCGCGAAAGCGTCGTGGCGCTGCTCGATAAACTAGGCTTCGAAGCCACGGCCACGGCGATCGAAGTCGGCCCCGGCGATGGCGCCTTTCTGCCGGAGCTGGCGCGACGCTTCAGCCAGGTGACGGCGCTGGACAACAGCCCGGCCATGCTTGAGCTGGCGCGCCAGGTGTGTGAACGCGAGGCCCTGGCTAACGTCAGCCTGCAACTGGCCGACGCCCTGGATGGCATGAGCCTGCAGGCCGACTGCGTAGTATTGAACATGGTGCTTCATCATTTCGCCGCGCCGGCCGATGCACTCAGGCACATGGCCGCCCTGCTGCAACCGGGCGGCAGCCTGCTGGTGACGGAGTTATGCAGTCACAACCAGAGCTGGGCCAGGGAGGCCTGTGGCGATCTCTGGCTCGGCTTCGAACAGGACGACCTGGCCCGCTGGGCCACCGCTGCGGGCCTCGTGCCCGGGGAAAGCCTCTATGTAGGCTTACGTAATGGTTTCCAGATCCAGGTTCGCCACTTTCAGCGGCCGACTGGCGACACTCACCAACGGTAACTTGTAGGAAAACATCGAGATGAGCGAATACTCCCTTTTCACCTCCGAGTCCGTGTCTGAAGGGCATCCGGACAAAATCGCCGACCAGATTTCTGATGCGGTGCTGGACGCCATCATTGCTGAAGACAAGTTCGCCCGCGTGGCGTGCGAGACTCTGGTGAAAACGGGCGTGGCGATCATCGCCGGCGAAGTCACTACTTCGGCCTGGGTCGACCTGGAACAGATCGTCCGCGACGTGATCCTGGGCATTGGCTACAACAGCTCCGACGTCGGCTTCGACGGCGCGACCTGCGGCGTGATGAACATCATCGGCAAGCAGTCCCCCGACATCAACCAAGGCGTTGACCGGGCCAAGCCGGAAGACCAGGGTGCCGGCGACCAGGGCCTGATGTTCGGCTACGCCAGCAACGAGACCGACGTGCTGATGCCGGCCCCGATCACCTTCTCGCACCAGTTGGTTCAACGCCAGGCCGAGGCCCGTAAATCCGGCCTGCTGCCTTGGCTGCGCCCGGACGCCAAGTCCCAGGTGACCTGCCGTTACGAAGGCGGCAAGGTGGTGGGTATCGATGCCGTCGTCCTGTCGACCCAGCACAACCCTGATGTGTCCTACAAAGACCTGCGCGAAGGCGTGATGGAACTGATCGTCAAGCACGTGCTGCCTGCCGAGTTGCTGTCCAAGGACACCCAGTTCCACATCAACCCGACCGGCCAGTTCATCATCGGCGGCCCGGTGGGCGACTGCGGCCTGACCGGTCGCAAGATCATCGTCGACAGCTACGGCGGCATGGCCCGTCATGGCGGCGGCGCGTTCTCCGGCAAGGACCCATCGAAGGTTGACCGTTCGGCGGCCTACGCCGGCCGCTATGTCGCCAAGAACATCGTCGCCGCCGGCCTGGCCGAGCGCTGCGAGATCCAGGTGTCCTACGCCATTGGCGTGGCCCAGCCTACGTCGATCTCGCTGAATACCTTCGGCACCGGCAAGATCGGCGATGACAAGATCATCAACCTGGTCCGTGAAGTGTTCGACCTGCGTCCATACGCCATCACCACCATGCTCGACCTGCTGCACCCGATGTACCAGGAGACCGCCGCCTATGGCCACTTCGGTCGTACGCCGCAGACCAAGACCGTGGGTGACGATACCTTCACCACCTTCACCTGGGAAAAAACCGACCGCGCCGACTCCCTGCGCGCCGCTGCCGGCCTGTAATACCGGAGGGTAAAGAAAAGCCCCTGGCGACTCGGTCGCCAGGGGCTTTTTCATGCCTTTGTGTTTTCATGCTTTTGTGGCGAGGGAGCTTGCTCCCGCTGGGCTCTGTAGGAGCTGCCGAAGGCTGCGATCTTTTGATCTTTCGCTTGAGACTCAAGTGTCCGGAGAAAGATCGCAGCCTCGTTGCACTCGACAGCTCCTACAACGCAACCCAGCGGGAGCAAGCTCCCTCGCCACTGGGCTGGTCATCGAATTCAAGCCCGCCGTGCCACCAGCAAAAACGAAGCCGCACTGGCGAGCAGCCCCGCACACATCCGATTGAACAGGCGCTTGCCACTAGGCCGGGCGAACAGCCGTCGCGCGTAAATGCCCATGTAGCAATACAAGCCGATGGCGATGCACTCCAGTGCCAGGAACAAACCACCCAGCACGGCGAATTGTTGAGTGACGGTGCCTGTACGGTCGACGAATTGCGGCAGGAACGCGGTAAACAACAGGATCGCCTTCGGATTGCCGATCGCCACCAGGAACTCCTGGCGCGCCAGGCCGGCCCGGCTCATCGACGCGACCGCGGCTTCACTGCCGGCCTCGGGCTGGGCCCGCCACAATTGCACCGCCAAATAGAACAGGTAACCGGCACCGACGAGCTTGATCCCCAGGAACAGCAACTCCGAGGTGTGCAGCACCGCGGTAAGCCCCACCGCTGCCAGGGCGATCATGATCGCAAATGCCAGCAATCGACCAATGCCGCCACTGCACGCCCGGACGAAGCCATAACGTGAGGCGTTACTGATGGACAGCAGGTTGTTCGGCCCCGGCGCCATGTTCAGCGCAAAGCAGGCCGGGATGAAAACAGCGAGCGTCGACAGTTCCATCGGGAGCATTCCAGGCAGCGGCGAATCGAAAGCCCATTCTGCGCCGGCCGTTGCCGAGGACAAGGCACAGTTGCGCGGCTAAATCGCCCCGCACTGTACCGCCGCGATTTTGCCACCAGGCTCCGCAAAATCCGGTAACGCTCCGGGCCTCGCAACTTCCGGGACGGTGGCTAGCCTTCAGTACTCAACCCAGCAAGGATGCTTCGATGCCACCGTTTTTGTATGCACTCGCCTGTCTTGTCTTCATTGCCATTCCTGCGCTCGCCGCGCTCTGTCCCGACTGGCCCGCTGAACGCGCCCGGGCCGAGATCGCCGCGCTGCAACAGCAAATCGACACCTGGGACGACAGCTATCACCGCCTCGGCCAATCGCTGGTGGCCGACGAACTGTATGATCAGTCCCGCGCACAGTTGGGCCAATGGCGCAGTTGCTTCAACCTCGCGGCGCCCGACGATCCCCTGGGCTCAGCGGGCGGAAAACTGCCGCACCCCGTCGTCCATACCGGCCTGGAAAAATTGAAGGATGCCGAGGCTGTGGGGACCTGGCTGCACGGTCGAGAGGACGTCTGGGTCCAGCCGAAGGTCGACGGCGTGGCGGTAACCCTGGTCTACCGCAAGGGTCACCTGCATCAGGCAATCAGCCGTGGCGATGGCGTCCAAGGGCACGACTGGACCACGAATGCGCGCAAGATCGCCGCCATCCCGCATCGACTCCGCCAGCCTGTGGACCTTGTCGTTCAGGGCGAGCTGTACTGGCGCCTGCTGGATCATGTCCAAGCCAACAATGGCAGTGTGAACGCCCGGGGCACCATGGCGGGTTTGATGGCACGCGGCAGCTTGACGGTGCACGATGGGATATATATCGGCCTGTTTGTCTGGGAGTGGCCTGACGGACCGGACACCCTGCCCGAGCGAATGGCCGCTCTGAGGGAGTTGGGTTTCGCCGACACCCTCGACTACAACCAACCTGTGCGGACATTGGCCGATGCCGAGCAGTGGCGCGATCACTGGTACCGCACACCGCTGCCATTCGCCAGCGACGGGATCGTCCTGCGCCTGAGCCGCCGCCCACCCGCCGACCGCTGGCAAGCCAGGGCGCCATTCTGGAGCGTCGCCTGGAAATACCCGTATGCCCAGGCGCTGGCCGAAGTGCGCAAGGTGCACTTCAAAGTCGGTCGTACCGGGCGCATCACGCCCGTACTGGAGCTTGAACGCATCCGGCTCGACGACCGGTGGATTCGCCGGGTAAGTGTCAGTTCCCTCCAGCGTTGGGAGGAGATGGACATTCGTCCCGGCGACCGGGTCGCCATCAGCCTGGCCGGGCTGACCATCCCACGGCTCGACAGCGTCGTGCTGCGCAGCGTCGAGCGGCAGGACCTCAACGCCCCTGCGCAAACCGATTACCACTTCTTGAGTTGCTGGCAACCGACAGCCGGCTGTGAAAGCCAGTTCCTCGCACGACTGGGCTGGCTCAGCGGCAAACAAGGGCTTGCCCTGCCCCACGTCGGCCCGGGCACCTGGGAAAAGCTGCTGGCCGCCGGACGACTCGACGGATTGCTGGATTGGATGACCCTCGATGCCGCCGAGCTTGCTAACATTGCCGGCTTCGGCGAACACAGCAGCACCCGCCTGCTCGCCAGCCTGCACAGCGCCCGGCAACGCCCTTTCGCGCAATGGCTCAAGGCCCTGGGCCTGCCGCCCGCTGGTGAGGCCCGGCTGGAAGGGCCGTGGCAGGTGCTGGCCGAGCGCAGCACCGAACAATGGCAAGCCGAGGCCGGCATCGGACCGGGACGCGCCGCGCAACTGAGCGCATTTTTTCGCGACCCGCAGGTGCTGGCCTTGAGTGACGTATTACGCACTGCCGGGGTCGACGGTTTTTAATCCGGGCCCTGTGCGGTTGAACCCAAGGGGCAAGCATGCGTTCCAACAGCGCATCTGTACCGACCGCTCGCGATTTTTTACGGAGTTGCTATGAATTTCCTGTCCCCCGTTGCCCTGCTGGTCTTATGCAGTGCCATGGCCGCCCCCTTGATGGCGGACGAGCAAACCCCGGAGCTCACCGGTTGCGCGGCCAAGCGCCAGGGCATCATCAACCAGATCGAACTGGCCAAGTCCCGTGGCAACCAGGACCAGCAGGCAGGCCTGGAAACCGCGTTGGACGAAGTCACCAGCCATTGCACCGATGCGTCCTTGCGCAAGGAGCGTGAAAACAAGGTGCTCGATGCCAAGCACGAGGTCAGTCGGCGTCAGGCCGACCTGGAAAAGGCCATGAAGAAAGGCGACGCCGAGCGGATCAACAAACGCAAGGACAAGCTGGCAACCTCCCGCAAGGAGCTGCAGGAAGCGGTGGACGAGCTGGACAAGTGAACCTTGAAAAGATCGCAGCCCCCTACAGGTTGAATACGATTCCCCGTAGGTGCTGGCAAAGCCTGCGATCTTTCAAGACATGTCAATGATCGCGAAACTCCTTATGACACGCACTGCACGCATCCTCGACCTTTTGCACCGCCGGCCCCAAGTAACTGGCCTTGTAGGGTTGGACGTTGCTGGCGGTCACCAACTCACCGGTGGCGGCTTCAAGGTTGCGGGCCATTTCCTGGAAACGCGCCTGCTTTTGCCAGACTTCATCCCGGGCGCTGGTGTGGTCTTGCTCGCGCACTTGCGGGAAGTGTTTCCACGGCTCATGAGAGAGTTGATCCAGTTGCGCCGCGCCTTCGGCAAATCGTGGACCATCGAACGGGACTCGCCCACGCAACATGCCGCCCAACTCTTCGTTGGTCTTGAGCATCTGCTTGAAGATCGCCTTGCGCTGGCCAAGGGGAGAATTGGGATCGACGCCACCACAGGCGGACAACATCAGGCAGGCCAGTACGGCCATGGAAAATCGTTTTACAAACATCTTGGCCTCGGGGCAGGAAACGGCAGTTAGTATCCTCGGGTCATCGGTAAAGACCAATGGCCCTATCAACAATACGGGTTGTTCGAGCGCCTGACAGCGTTCGAATGACTGCAAAGGAAATCTTCATGAACAGCTGCATCAAGACCTGGCACAAAGGCCTGGCATTGACCCTACCGCTGATCGCACTGTTGGCCGGTTGTAATCGCGGCGAAAAGGTCGAAGAACCTCAGACCCACGCCCTCGCCACCTATGTCAGCGCACCGTGGGAGGCGTTGCCGTCGGTGTCCGATGCAGACCTGCTGGCCGGTTTCGGCTCCTGGCGCAGTGCCTGCACCCGGCTCAAGGCCGATGCGACCTGGGGCCCGACCTGCGCGGCAGCGGCCAATGTGCCGCAAACCGCACAGGATGTACGCAATTTCCTGAAACAGAACCTGGACGTCTATGGCCTGCGCTCGGGAGACAACAGCCCCAACGGCCTGATCACCGGCTACTACGAGCCGGTCTACCCCGGCAGCCTCACCCAGACCGCCACGGCGAATATCCCGGTCTACGGTGTGCCGGAGGACATGATCATTGTGTCGCTGGACAGCATTTACCCTGAACTCAAGGGCAAACGCCTGCGTGGCCGCCTCGAAGGTCGAGTGCTCAAGCCCTACGACGACGCGGCCACCATCGAAACCAACGGCGTAAAGGCACCGGTCATCGCCTGGCTGACCGACCCCATGAACCTGCAATTCCTGCAAATCCAGGGTTCGGGACGCATTCGACTCGCCGATGGCCGCCAGCTGCGCATCGGTTATGCCGACCAGAACGGCCACCCTTACCGTCCCATCGGGCGCTGGCTGGTTGAACAGGGCGAACTGAAGAAAGAAGACGTGACCATGGGCGCCATCAGTGCCTGGGCCAAGGCCAACCCGAACCGTATTCCCGAATTGCTGGGCAGCAACCCCAGCTACGTATTCTTCAACCGTAACCCCGACAGCAACGAAGGCCCGCGAGGCTCGCTGAATGTACCGCTGACAGCCGGCTACAGCGTGGCGGTGGACCGAAAGGTGATTCCGCTGGGCAGCCTGCTCTGGCTATCCACCACCCGACCCGACGGCAGCACCTTGAACCGGCCCGTCGCCGCCCAGGACACTGGCGGTGCAATTGCCGGCGAAGTGCGGGCGGACCTGTTCTGGGGCACGGGCGAGGCGGCCGGGCAACTGGCCGGGGACATGAAGCAACAGGGGCAGATCTGGATGCTCTGGCCCAAGGGCATGGCGTTGCCGCAAGTGCCACAGGTGGCGAATGCGGTTACCGCCAATCCCTAGGATCCCAATCGCGAGCAAGCTCGCTCCCACTTTGGATCGGGTGTGTACACAAAATATGTATTCACCCAGATCAACTGTGGGAGCGAGCTTGCTCGCGAAGAGGCCCGCACAGACGCCAGAAATTCACCAGCCAGATTCAGACCGAAACAAAGAAGAAACTCAAGACCAACCCCACCCCCACGAACCACACCAGCGAACGCAGGATCGCCCAGTCAGCCAGATAGCAAATGATGTAGAGCAGGCGACTGGTGATGAACAGCACCGCCAGCACATTGATGGTCACCAGCTCGGCATTGCCGGCCAGGTGCGCGACGATCACCGCGGCGGCAAAAAACGGGCTGATTTCAAAGCTGTTCAGTTGCGCAGCGTATGCCCGCCGGGGAGCGCCTTCGAGTGTTTCCAGAAAGTCCCGAGGGTCGTGGTTATCTGCCAACCTGTATCGTCCACCAATCTTGGCAATGGCGATGCACAGATAAGGCAGGAGAAAGGCAATCAAAATACACCACAGGGCAACCGTCATTGACGCAGTTCCTTCTTTGAGTTTTATAGAAAATCGCGAGTTCGGGCGCCGGTCAGAACTTCATCACCAGCATGCCAACCAACACCAGCCCGCAGGCTAAGAGCCGCGGCAAGCCGAAAGGTTCTTTCAAGTAACGCATGCCGAACAGCACCACCAGGATCACGCTGATCTCCCGCAGCGCCGCCGCTTCGGCGATCGAGCCCAGTTGCATGGCCCACAGCACCAGAGCGTAGCTGAACAATACGCAGAATCCGACCGCCAACCCCAACCGCCACTGCTCACGCCAGAACCGCATGAAGGCCGGCCGCTTGCTCACCAGCGCCAGCAACGGGAACGGCCAGGCACTGAGCAGCGTGACCCAGACCAAGTAATCCAGCGGATGGGACCAGCGCCGCAGAGCGTGACCGTCGATAAAGGTGTAGCAACCGATGCACAGGCCGATCAGCGCCACCACCGGCAGCATCGACCAGGGCAGCCGCTCGCCACCACCGCCCTGCCACAACAGGCAAAGCATGCCGAACGGGATCAGCAAAATGCCGATGACCTGCTGGGTCGTCAGGGCTTCACCGGCGAACATAAATGTCAGCGCCAGCACCACCAGCGGCGACAGGCCGCGCATCAGCGGATAGACCAACCCCAGGTCACCGACCCGATACGCCTGGATCAGCAAATAGCGATAGAGCAACTCGAACGCCGCCGACGCCAGGATCCACGGCCAGATCTCCAACGGAGGCAAGGCCACGAAACCCAGTGCCAACGCGACGAACAGCAAGGCGACGCTGTCCATGCATGCCACCACCAGCAAGCGCTCGCCACTGAACTTGATCAGCGTATTCCATGCCGCATGCAACAGCGCCGCGACCAACACCAAGGCCGTTGCAAGCACGGCACGCTCCTTGTCTTGTCCCCCGCCCCGTAGGAGCCGTAGGAGCTGTCGAGTGCAACGAGGCTGCGATCTTTTGATCTTTCACTCCAGACTCAATTGTCGGTGGAAAGATCGCAGCCTCGTTTGCACTCGACAGCTCCTACAGCTCCTACGCTCGGTAAGGCTCATGAACTGATTCGCTATCGTTTATACTGCAAACCGACCACGCCGCACTCAGTTGCGCATACACCTATTCCAATAATCTCGCTGTTGCCCCGCTCATTCGAATGGGGGCGCCGGCATGCGTATGCCTGATCAGAGCGTCAAGACTACAGACAGAGACCTTGCGCATGCCACTCGCCTTGCTTGCTTTGGCCGTCGCCGCTTTCGGCATCGGCACGACTGAATTCGTCATCATGGGCCTGTTACCCGATGTCGCCCGGGACCTGGCCGTGAGCATTCCCCAGGCCGGGCTGCTGATCACTGGCTACGCCCTGGGCGTGGTGTTCGGCGCGCCGATCCTGGCGATTGGCACCGCCAACATGCCGCGCAAGGCCACGCTGCTGGGCATGACCCTGATGTTCATCCTCGGCAACGTGCTCTGCGCCCTGGCGCCGAACTACGCCACGCTGATGGCCGCCCGGGTCATTACTGCACTGTGCCACGGAGCGTTCTTTGGCATCGGTTCGGTGGTGGCGGCCGGGTTGGTGGCGCCGAACAAACGGGCCCAGGCGATTGCCATGATGTTCACCGGCCTGACCCTGGCAAACGTGCTGGGCGTACCGTTGGGCACGGCTTTGGGGCAATTCGCCGGTTGGCGTTCGACGTTCTGGGCGGTATCGGTGATCGGCGTGATCGCCGCCATCGCCCAATGGGTCTGGCTGCCCAGGGAAATCCCCATGGAGAGGGCCAACCTGGCCAGCGAATTCAAGGTGCTGGGCAAGGTCAACGTGTTGCTGGCCCTGGGCATGAGCGTACTGGCCTCCACCAGTTTGTTCAGCGTGTTCACCTACATCGCGCCGATCCTGCAGGACATCACCGGTGTCAGCCCCCACGGCATCACCGTCATGCTGCTGTTGTTCGGTGTCGGCCTGACAGCGGGCAGTTTCCTCGGCGGGCGCCTGGCGGACCGGCGCCTGCTGCCTGCGCTGGTGGGCATGGCCCTGGCCGTGGTGCTGGTGCTGGCCGCGTTCAGCCAGACCAGCCAGTCGGTGATTCCGGCGGCGATCACCCTGGTGCTGTGGGGGATCTTCGCCTTCGCCCTGTGCCCGATCCTGCAACTGCTGATCATCGACCAGGCCCACGAAGCACCGAACGTCGGCTCCACACTCAACCAGAGTGCATTCAACCTGGGCAACGCGGCCGGGGCCTGGATGGGTGGGTTGGTGGTGGCCAGTGGTGCCGACCTGGCGGATTTGCCATGGACCGGAGCAGCGGTCGGCGGCCTCACGGTATTGACCGCCTTGTTCTTCATTCATCGCCAACGACGCTTGGCCGCAGTCGCTGTTTGAAGGCCTGGGCAATCAACCCTGCCCGTGAGCGGGGCGCCTGGTAACAGGTTCGCGCCTACTCCGAGTCGCTGCGCCGTGCTGGCGTAGCGGATGATTTATCCTTGGGCAGGCCGACTTCGCTGCGAATCTGCGCATGGCTGATCAACGCAAAGATAAAACTCCCGCCAACGATATTGCCTGCCAACGTCGGCCCGGCGAACACCATCCAGAAGTCCTCCCAGGACAACTGGCCAGCGAACACCAGGTAGGACACCTCGGCTGAACCGACGACGATGTGGGTGAAATCCCCGAGCGCCATGAGGTAGGTGATCAGAATGATGATCCACATCTTGGCGCTTTCCATGGACGGGATCATCCAGACCATGGTGGCGATCATCCAGCCGGAAATGATGCCCTTGGCGAACATCTGGCCGGTGTCGTTTTCCATGACCTTGCGGCCGATCTCCAGGAAAGCCTGGTCGGTGCGCTGATCGAAGATCGGCAAGTGCAACATCACGTAGGCCACCAGCAAGGTGCCGCACAGGTTGCCCACCAGCACCACGCCCCAGAGCCGCAACAGCCGGCCGAAGTTGCCCAGCGTGGGTTTGCTCATGATCGGCAGCACGGCGGTCAGGGTGTTTTCGGTGAACAGTTGCTGGCGGGCCAGGATCACCGCGAGAAAGCCGGCGCAGTAACCGAAACTGGCGATCACCTTGAAGCCTTCGTGGTCCGGCAGCCGGGAGTTGAGCAACCCCATCGCCATCAGCGACAGGCCCATGGTCAAACCCGCCGCCAGGGCCGACCACCAGAGCGCGGCGATACTGCGCTCCAGCTCCTGATTGCCCTGGGTGCGGATGATTTCGTGCAGCACCGCAGCCCGCGGTGGCTGGTTGCGGTCGACTTCGCGCTGTTCCTGGGCTGAAAGGTCAGGGGTCTTGCCTTCTTCATGGGTGTCCATACAGCTCCTGAACCGGTGGCGTGATGTACCTACGACACGCGGCGATCAGCGCTGTTCAGTTACCTCAGCCTCAAACCGCTATCGCGAGCAAGCTCGCTCCCACAGGGGGACGGCGGTGAACACAAATCCCGTGATCACCCCGAAATCAATGTGGGAGCGAGCTTGCTCGCGATAGCAGCGCCGCCGATCTCACTCGACGACAGCATCCTTGAACTGATCCTTGACGTATGTGATCTCGGTCCGCCCGTGAGGCGCGGGCAGGCCGTCTTCGCCGAGGTTGACGAAGACCATCTTCTCCACGGTCAGGATGCTCTTGCGGGTGATTTTGTTGCGCACCTCGCAGGTCAGGGTAATGGAAGTACGGCCAAACTCGGTGGCGGTGATGCCCAACTCGATGATGTCGCCCTGGCGCGAAGCGCTGACGAAATTGATTTCCGAGATGTACTTGGTGACGACGCGCTGGTTACCCAGCTGGACGATGGCGTAGATCGCCGCCTCCTCGTCGATCCAGCACAACAGGCTGCCGCCGAACAGCGTGCCGTTGGGATTGAGGTCTTCGGGCTTGACCCATTTGCGGGTGTGGAAATTCATGATCACTCCTGAGTGTCTGGCCGTTGGATTGCTGCATCATGGCAGACCGCACGGTCAGGCTCTACGTCGCGGCCCCTATAACGGTCATCGACAATTTCGATTTGCCGACAGAAACCCTTTTGGAAGATCCGATTAGCCCGTTATAATCGCCACCGCTTTACCTCGGTCCACCCTTTGGACCGTTCCCGCCACCTGTCCGAGGGGCGCTGCAGCAGGCTCGACCTGTCAGGCTCGGATGGGGCGTTGTTTGTACGGGGGCTCCCCGCACGGACACTAAACGCACAACGGCGCCCATTCGCATACATTACGAATGGAGACTCTTCATGAGCGCTGTTATCACGCCTGCCGATTTTACCGACTACAAAGTCGCCGACATGTCCCTGGCTGCCTGGGGCCGTCGCGAAATCATCATCGCCGAATCCGAAATGCCAGCCCTGATGGGCCTGCGCCGCAAGTACTCTGGCGAACAGCCATTGAAGGGCGCAAAAATCCTCGGCTGCATCCACATGACCATCCAGACCGCCGTGCTGATCGAAACCCTGGTTGCCCTGGGTGCCGAAGTGCGCTGGTCGTCCTGCAACATCTTCTCGACCCAGGACCAGGCCGCGGCCGCCATCGCCGCCGCCGGCATCCCGGTATTCGCCTGGAAAGGCGAGACCGAGCAAGAGTACGAGTGGTGCCTGGAGCAGACCATCCTCAAGGATGGCCAGCCGTGGGACACCAACATGATCCTCGACGACGGCGGCGACCTGACCGAGCTGCTGCACAAAAAGTACGCAGCCGTGCTGGAAAACGTCCACGGCGTGACCGAAGAGACCACCACTGGCGTGCATCGCCTGCTGGACATGCTGGCCAAGGGCGAACTGAAGATCCCGGCCATCAACGTCAACGACTCGGTGACCAAGAGCAAGAACGACAACAAGTACGGCTGCCGTCACAGCCTCAACGACGCCATCAAGCGCGGCACCGACCACCTGTTGTCGGGCAAGCAGGCACTGGTGATCGGCTACGGCGACGTGGGCAAGGGCTCGGCCCAGTCCCTGCGTCAGGAAGGCATGATCGTCAAGGTGTCCGAAGTCGATCCGATCTGCGCCATGCAGGCCTGCATGGACGGTTTCGAACTGGTTTCGCCGTTCATCGACGGGATCAACGACGGCACCGAAGCTAGCATCGACAAGGCTCTGCTGGGCAAGATCGACCTGATCGTGACCACCACCGGCAACGTCAACGTCTGCGATGCCAACATGCTCAAGGCCCTGAAGAAGCGCGCCGTGGTCTGCAACATCGGCCACTTCGACAATGAAATCGACACCGCTTTCATGCGCAAGAACTGGGCATGGGAAGAAGTGAAGCCGCAGGTCCACAAGGTGCATCGCACCGGCACTGGCAGCTTCGATCCACAGAACGACGACTACCTGATCCTGCTGGCTGAAGGCCGCCTGGTTAACCTGGGCAACGCCACCGGCCACCCAAGCCGCATCATGGACGGCTCGTTCGCCAACCAGGTCCTGGCCCAGATCTTCCTGTTCGGCCAGAAATACGCCGACCTGTCGCCAGCCCAGAAAGCCGAGCGCCTGACCGTGGAAGTACTGCCCAAGAAACTCGACGAAGAAGTGGCCCTGGAAATGGTCCGCGGTTTCGGCGGCGTGGTCACCAAACTGACCAAGCAACAGGCTGAGTACATCGGCGTCACCGTCGAAGGCCCGTTCAAGCCGCACGCTTACCGCTACTGATCGGCGCTGCTCCCCCTGCGGGAGCGGGCTCTCTTGTGGGAGCGAGCTTGCTCGCGATGCAGACACCTCGACTCAGCTGTCAGACCGAGGCAATGCCAATCGCGAGCAAGCTCGCTCCCACACAAGCCCGCCTCTCAAGGCTTGTGCAGGCCTCTCCGGCTTACGAGTTTCCAAGGATATGACCATGTCCCAAGACCGTCGCTACAGCTTCGAGTTCTTCCCGACGAAGACCGATGCTGGGCATGAAAAACTGATCGCCACTGCCCGTCAGTTGGCCAGCTACAACCCCGACTTCTTCTCCTGCACCTATGGCGCCGGCGGCTCGACCCGTGACCGCACCCTGAACACCGTGTTGCAGCTTGAAAGCGAAGTCAAAGTCCCGGCCGCCCCTCACCTGTCTTGCGTGGGTGACAGCAAGGACGACCTGCGAAGCCTGCTGACCCAGTACAAGGCCGCCGGCATCAAGCGCATCGTTGCCCTGCGCGGCGACCTGCCGTCAGGCATGGGCATGGCCAGCGGCGAGCTGCGCCACGCCAACGAACTGGTAGAGTTCATTCGTGAAGAAACCGGCGATCACTTCCACATCGAAGTGGCTGCGTATCCGGAAATGCACCCACAGGCGCGCAATTTCGAAGACGATCTGCGCAACTTCGTGCGCAAGGCCAACGCTGGCGCCAGCAGCGCGATCACCCAGTACTTCTTCAACGCCGACAGTTATTTCTACTTCGTCGAGCGCATACGCCAGTTGGGCGTCGACATTCCTGTGGTGCCGGGGATCATGCCGATCACCAACTACAGCAAGCTGGCGCGCTTCTCCGACGCGTGCGGTGCAGAAATCCCACGCTGGATCCGCAAGCAGTTGGAAGCCTACGGCGACGACTCCTCCAGCATCCAAAGCTTTGGCGAGGAAGTCATCACGCAAATGTGTGAGCGTTTGTTACAAGGTGGTGCACCGGGGCTGCATTTCTATACCCTTAACCAGGCCGAACCCAGCCTCGCGGTATGGAACAACCTCAAGCTGCCGCGCTGAATGACTTAATGCGGTGGTACAAAGAGGCCTTGGCGAAAACCAAGGCCTTTTTTTTAAGCAAGGAAATCCGGAGGATTGCAATAGATGCCTAATGGTCACAGGCTAACGACCCCACAACTCATTTACCTGGTCTACGGGGCCGAAACCTATCACCAGGAAGCATTGTTCAGCATCGCCAGCGCGGTGGCCGGCCTGCGCAAGACGCCGGACGAAGCATTGGATATCCAGGTATTCACCGACAATCCCACGCCGTACGAAGGGCTGCCAGTGCGTTTGCGCCCGTTGGACAACGAGACCCGCCAGGCCTGGATCGAACCCTACGGTTATCATTTCCGCGCCAAGCATGTGGTGATGCAGAAAGTCCTTGAAGAAGCCGAAGTGGCGCTGCTGATCGACACCGACACTTTTTTCCACTGCTCGCCCCTCGAACTGTTCCGCCGTGTGCAGCCTGGCACGCTGCTGTGCAACGCCTTCGGCATGAATTATGGCGCCAACAAGGATGCCGGTCTGTACCAGACACTGGCCGACACACTGCGCCAGCGGCAATTGGCAGACGACGACATGCCCTTGTTGAACTCGGGGGTCATTGGGCTCAACTGCGCCGATGCGTCAGTCCTGGATCGCTCGATCGCCCTGATGGATGAACTGTATCCATTGGCGCAGGGTGCCTACACACTCGAAGAGTTCTGCCTTTCGGTGGCCGCCTATCGCTCGGTGCAGGTGCGCGAATGCCCGGATCTGATCCATCATTACTGGAGCCGCAAGCAACTGTTCCGCGCCAAGACCAAAGCCTGGCTCGACAAACACCGTGACGCGCCGGTCTGCCAACAGGCTCTGGATGAAACCGGCCAAGTGACTGCGACGCTGCCCCGGCCGCCGGGCCTCCAGCGCCTGGCCTACAAGTTCATCACCCTGGCACTGCCCAGCCATAAACGCCAATTCATGCGCGAGATCCTCTACGGCTGCTATCGCCACACCAACCAGTTCGATCAAGCCTGCGCCCCGGTCTGGTGGGAAAAGGCCCTGGAGAACGTCGAACAGCGGCTGAAAAAACCATTGCACGACCATGAGCTCAAGCGCTGGTTCAATCATCCACTGATTCGCCTGGTACTGGGCCAGCGCCGCGAAGCCATCTACGAGCACCTGATGCAGGCGAAGGGCAATTAGTGGCCTGTGTGGTTAGTTCGTTAGTTGCCACTAGGGCGCAGGCCAGAGCGCTCTAGCTATTTGATGAGCTCTCGTCGTAACCTCAGGCCATGCCCGTCATTGTCCAGCTGCTGACCGCCCTTCTTCTCTTGTGCCTGAGCATGGTTGCCCGGGCCGAGAAGTTGCGCATTGTCACCGAACCCTGGGCCCCGTATGTCTACGAAGAAAACGGCAAGATGCTGGGCCTGGACTACGAAACCACGGCCATCGTCTTCAAGCGCCTGGGTATCGACGTGGAATGGCAGTTCCTGCCGTGGAAGCGTTGCCTGGTGATGCTGGAGCAGGGATTGGCGGACGGTGCGCTGGACATTTTCCACAGCGATGAACGCGATTCCATGCTGCTTTACCCCAGCGAACCGCTGTCGGACGTAGAGTTCGTGATGTTCTACGCCAATGCCCGGCCCCATCCGTTTCGCACACTTGATGACCTGGGCGGCCTGACCGTCGGCACCTCACCCGGTTATCTCTACAGCCAGGCCTTCAGTGAGTCGACCCTGTTCACCCGGGAAACGGCGCCCACCCACGAAGCCAATTTCGGCAAGTTGCAGCTGGGACGCATCGACCTGCTCATCACCGACCGCAGGGTGGGCCGATATGTACTCGAACAAATGCAGTTGGGCGACCAGATCACCGAAAACCCGACGGTCGTGAGCCGCCAAAGCCAATACCTGGCGGTGCGGCGCAACGCCGGGATGGATTTGCTGGTGCAACGCTTCAGTGCCGAACTCAAGCGTTTCAAGCGCGAACCCGCCTATGCCGAACTGAGCGCCCGCTACGGTGCCGGCCCAGTGGCCAAGGTCATCTCGCCGGACCTGGGTCAACGTTGAAATAAACCGTTGAGCAGCAGGAAAGCGGCGCACGGCGTTTGCTCTGTTATACTCCGGCCTTCCCGCCAGGCTCACGCCCGGACGCCCGGCCTTGCAAAAGGCATCCCGACACCGCTACAGCGCCGCCTACGGCCCGCGCGAGCCTTGTCCGGATCCGCCTTCGAGGCCCGGCAGGACCGGACGGGATGACGTCTTTTTGTTGAACGTCATTCGCGCCAGGCAAGACTATCCCATTGGGCCAGGCCCTCACTAAAACAGGATTACTCATGTCCTTTGCTTCCCTCGGTCTCTCCGAGGCTTTAGTCGGCGCCATCGAAGCCGCCGGCTATACCCAGCCTACCCCGGTGCAACAGCGGGCCATTCCCGCCGTGTTGCAAGGTCGTGACCTGATGGTCGCGGCGCAGACAGGTACTGGTAAAACCGGCGGTTTCGCCCTTCCGATCCTGGAGCGGTTGTTCCCCAACGGTCACCCAGACAAGTCCCAGCGTCATGGTCCGCGCCAACCGCGCGTACTGGTCCTGACCCCAACCCGCGAACTGGCGGCCCAGGTACACGAGAGCTTCAAGGTCTACGCTCGCGACCTGAAGTTCGTCAGCGCCTGCATTTTTGGCGGCGTGGGCATGAACCCCCAAGTCCAGGCCATGTCCCGTGGCGTCGATGTACTGGTTGCCTGCCCCGGCCGCCTGCTGGACCTGGCCGGCCAGGGCAGCGTCGATTTGTCCCACGTGGAAATCCTCGTGCTGGACGAAGCCGACCGCATGCTCGACATGGGCTTTGTCCATGACGTGAAGAAAGTCCTCGCTCGCCTGCCCGCCAAGCGTCAGAACCTGCTGTTTTCGGCGACGTTCTCCAAGGACATCACCGACCTGGCTGGCAAGCTGCTGCACAACCCGGAGCGCATCGAAGTCACGCCACCGAACACCACGGTCGAGCGCATCGAGCAACGCGTCTTCCGCCTGCCGGCCAGCCACAAGCGCGCCCTGCTGGCGCACCTGATTACCGCCGGCGCCTGGGAACAGGTCCTGGTGTTCACCCGCACCAAGCACGGCGCCAATCGCCTGGCCGAGTACCTGGACAAGCACGGCCTGCCGGCTGTGGCGATCCACGGTAACAAGAGCCAGAACGCCCGCACCAAAGCCCTCGCCGACTTCAAGGCCGGCGAAGTGCGCATCCTCGTGGCCACCGACATCGCGGCCCGTGGCCTGGACATCGACCAGCTGCCTCACGTGGTCAACTTCGAACTGCCGAACGTCGATGAAGACTACGTGCACCGTATCGGCCGCACCGGCCGGGCCGGTCGCTCGGGCGAAGCGATCTCGCTGGTCGCACCGGACGAAGAAAAACTGCTCAAAAGCATCGAGCGCATGACCAAGCAGAAAATTGCCGACGGCGACCTGATGGGCTTCGATGCCAGCACCATCGAGGCCGAGAAGCCTGAAGTGCGCGAACGTCCGGACGTGCGCAATCCGCGCAATGCCCGTGGCCCACGCGGCGACGGTCCGAATGGCGGCGGTGGTGGTGGTGGCGGCCGCAAAGACAAAGGCAAGGACAAGGGCAAGGAAAAATCGGCCAGCAACAGCAATGGCCGCGGCGAACGCCCAGCCCGCGAACAGAAGCCCCGCGAAGGCACGCCAGCCCGTGAACAGCAGCGTCCAGCCCCGCGCGCCGCAGCCGATCGTGCCCCGGACGAGTTCCTGGATGACGACGTCGACAACTTCGGTAACCGCGTCGACTACGTGCCACAGCAGAAACCGGCCCAGGGCCGTGGTCGTCGCCCGGGTGCCCCGGCACAGGGTGCAACTGCAGGCGCGCCGCGCAGTGGCCAGCCACAAGGCCGCCAGAATGGTCCGCGCAACAGCAACGGCTCGTCTACCGGCACGCCACCGGCCAAGCGCAGCGGCCCACGCAACGGTGCCCCGCGTGACGGCCAGGCTCGTCGCGATGACACCCGCCCGCGCCGCCCGGCCCATGACGACCAGCCTCGTCAGGAACCCGCCGTGCAGAACCCGCGCGGCAGCCAGCCGAAGATCATGCACAAGGAGTCGAAAGCCGATCGCTTCCCGACGCCTGAACAGCTGGATCAACTGCCAAGCCGTCCACGGGGCGAAAAACCGGCATTGCTGACGCGCAATCGCTGAGTTTTTCCAAGCCTTGAAAAATGCCCCGGGTCTCGCGACCTGGGGCTTTTTTTTGGGTGATACCGATCTAACCCCGTGGGAGCGAGCCTGCTCGCGATAGCGTTGGGTCAGTCAATATCTGTATGGCTGATCCGGCGCAATCGCGAGCAAGCTCGCTCCCACAGAGGATCTGTGTGTTGCCGGAATCCGCGCAATAAAAAACGCCCCTGATCGCAAGACCAGGGGCGTTTTTTGTCACTGCGAAGGTTACTTCGCTTTGACACCTTCAAACGAGATGTACAGCTCAACGGCGTCGGATTGTGGGCCCAGGTCCATCATCTTGCCGAAGTCGGAACGCTTGATGCTGGTGGTGCCCTCGAAGCCAGCACGGTAGCCGCCCCATGGATCCTTGCCTTCGCCCAGGAACGTGGCCTTGACCACGATTGGCTTGGTCACGCCGTGCAGCGTCAGGTCACCCGTCACGTCTGCAGTGTCTTTACCATCAGCGTTCTTGCCGGTGGACTTGACGCTGGTGGACACGAACTTGGCATCGGCGAACTTGCCTACGTCCAGGAAGTCCTTGCTGGCGATGTGCTTGTCGCGCTCGGCGTGGTTGGTGAACACACTGGCGGTACGTACGTTGAACTCGATCTTGCTGGCCTCAGGCTTGGCGGCGTCAAAGCTGAACTTGCCGTCGATGTCCTTGAAGGTACCGGTGATGTAGCTATAGCCCAGGTGGCTGATCTTGAAGTCGACGAAGGCGTGCTGGCCTTCCTTGTCAACCACGTAGTCAGCAGCCATGGCCTGGCCGGCTGACAACAGGGCAGAACCGATTGCCAGGGCGGCGAGCGTCTTTTTCAACATGCTTTCTATTCCTTTGGAGTCGAGGTTGAACATCAGGCTTGGCGCCCCAGCATTCGCTTGAGGGTCGCGTCACGGTCGATAAAGTGGTGTTTCAATGCTGCCAACGCATGAAGGCCGGAGAAAATTACCAACGCCCACGCCAGGTAGAGGTGAATCTGGCCAGCGACGTCTGCCTGATCGGGCAGTCCGGACACCAGCGCGGGTACTTCAAACAAACCAAACACCGGGATCCCGACACCGTCTGCGGTGGAAATCAGGTAACCGGCAATCATCACGGCGAACAACCCGAGATACAGTGCGCTATGACCGAGCTTGGCGCCGACGCGGGTCAGGCGGCCATAGGTTGGCAGGGTCGGTGGCGGCGGGCTGACAACGCGCCAGATCACCCGCAGCAGCATGACCGCCAGTAGCACCAGGCCAATGCTCTTGTGCAGGTCCGGTGCGTCTTTGCGCCAGGTGCTGTAGTAATCCAGGCCAACCATCCACAGGCCCAGGGCAAACAACCCATAGACCGCCAGCGCAACACCCCAGTGCAAAGCGATACTGACCCAGCCATAGCGAGAAGAAGAGTTGCGTAGCTGCATTGCTCATTTCCTGTAAAAACTGCGATCAAGACTAGCGAGTTATCTATCGATTTAAAGCGGAAAATTTCGCTTTGAAATATCGAGAAATACGATCATCAGTCTGGAGGGGGTGGGTTAAGGAAAGATTAAAGGGGAAACGGTGGGTGATGGCGAGGGGGTCAGGCAGCCTTTAGGGGCCTGCATGGACCTCATCGCGAGCAGGCTCGCTCCCACAGGAGACCACGCTGGGGCTGTCACCGCCGCCCAACTATTTTTGCCATGCAATATATATGTATCGCCATTTCCACTTTTACCCTTGATCAAATGAGCACTCAACAACTCATTGAACAAGGTGAACAAAATGGCTGTTCGTTATACCCCTTTCAAAGCTAGCGGCTCGCCGCAACTACCGCCTAATCAAACAATGTCCCCGGGGCAATATCTAAAATCCAGCAATGGGCGGTTCCGATTGAGCGGGTCAAAACTTTATTTGAGAACTTTGAAATTAAAACTTGGTCGTTTTCGCTGCCGCCTCTCTAGAGTCACTTATTGACGCACTCAGGCCGGTAAGGATCCATGTCGCATCTATAAACTAATTGAGGATCGTGCTTTTTCAGCACCATACGGCCATCAGCAGTGCAACCACTGACACCGAATACTGCCAATAGCATTAAAGCCGCTATCAATTTCATGTTAACTCCAGCTTTCACGAGGTGGAAATTTTGAATTATTAGTTTACCGAGCACTCAGGCCTATATGGATCGATGGAGCATTTGTGTGCTAGCTGCGGATCTATTTTTGGAATCATCGGAATCGTCAAAGGATCTCGGCATTCGCCATACACACATCCATATATCGAAGCCAATACGACCACTGCCATTAGTATTTTCATACGCGCTCCTGTTTTTGGAGGAGCCTAGATTTGTGGCTTGGTGCGGGCTATCGCCTGCTTCCGGTTAAAGGGTGGGAAGTTTCCGATATATCGCCAAGACGTGTAGGACGTAGCGCTTATTAAGCGATGCCGGGCTTTGAGTGGCGCCGCCGGTACGCTTGATGCTGGATAAAAAAACGCGGCCCTTGAGCCGCGTTCTTTCCACCTGATCGTTACTGAGCCTTCGTCTCAGTCGCCGCCGGCGTTGTCGCTGCCGGCTTGGCCGCCGGTTTCTTCGCCGGAGTGGCTTTCTTCACTGGCGCTTTTTTAGCCGGGGTCTTGGCCGCTGGTTTTTTCGCCGCTGGTTTGGCCGCTGCTTTCTTGGCTGGCTCAACCTTTGCCGGGGCTGGTGCAGGTGGTTCCACCGGTGCCGGCGCAGGAGCGGGTGCAGGTGCTGGAGCCGGCGCTACCGGTTCCGGTGCCTTGACCGGCTCTGGCTTCTTGTCATCGTCCGAGCCACCAAACAGGTTGCTGAAGAAGTTGCCCTTCTTCGCCGCCACTGCACCAGCCGCCGCCGTTGCAGCAGGCGCGACCTTAGGAGGTTCAAACGACTTGCCCGCCGCCAGGTCTTCAACCTGGCTGGCGGCCCGCTGGCCGCTGCGCAGCGCGCCTTCCAGGGTGCCCGGATACAGGGTGTCGGTGTGTTCACCGGCAAAGGCTACGCGCTGCAGTGGCTTTTCCCACAGGCGCCAGTACTTGCTGATCTGGCCCGGGCCAAAGGCCAGGTACGCGCCACCCATGGACGGGTCGGTGCTGTAGCGGCGGATTTCGTAGCCGGTGAACGCGCCACGGGCCTGTGGATAAAACGCGTGCAGGCGGATCAGTACCTGATCGACCATCTGCTTGTCGCCGAAGGCCTGCATCACCCGGGCGTTGTCGCCGGACAGGTTGATGACCACGTTGGCACCGCCCTTCAAGGCCGGTTCGATCCACATCATGCCCAGGCCGGCATTGCTGTAGATCTCACCCGACATGCGCGCCTTGCTGTCCCAGACCGGGGTCTTGAACTTGAGCATGATCTGGTCGCGCCAGCCGTAGTTGGTGCCCTTGATCGCGCCTTGATGCTGGGCGTCCAGGGCCGGGGTCAACTGGATCTTGTTCAGGGCCCGCAGGGGCACGGCCAGCACCACGTAGTCAGCCTGGTAGCCAACGGCGCCAACCTTGACGGTCACCCCGTCCTTGTCCTGGGAGATGGCCGACACGGGCGAATTGGTCTTGATGGTTTTCAGTTGCTTGACGAACGCCTGGGCCAGGACCTGGCTGCCGCCGAGCAGGCGCGAGGCCCGCAGGTCACGGTCGGACACGCCGCGATAGACGCGGTTCTGCTGGGCGAAATACAGCAGCGACAGACGCGAAGGTTCGTCATAGCGGGTGCGAATCTCTTGGTTCACCAACTGCCGCGCCGTGGCCGGCAGTTGCAGACGGTCGAGCCAGTTGGACACAGTGATCTGGTCCAGCGCATGCAGCGTGCTGGTCGCCGCCGGGTTCTGCGGGTCTTCGATGGAGCGCGCCAGGTCGTCCAGGGTGGTTTCGTAGCGCTTGAGGGCTTCGGCGGTGGCCGGCTGTTTGGTCGCCAGGTCCGCGGCGGTGAAGTAGGTGCCGTCGATCAGATAGCTGGGGGTACGCACGAACTCCGGCGCCGGCGTGGTGCCCAGCTTGAATGTGGAGACGTATTTGTTCAGCACCGGCTGGGTCTTCTCGTTGCCGATCCACTCGCTGGTGGCCATGCCCGAACGACCGCCCAGGTCCGGCTTGGCTTCCAGCAGCGTCACGGCCCAGCCTTTGTTCTGCAACTCGTAGGCTGCGGTGAGCCCCGCCAGGCCGCCGCCAATCACGATGGCCGTCGGTTGTTTGTCCTTGGCCAGCGCCGAAACGCTGAACAGCCCTATCATCACCAGCGCACAGGCGCGCAGCCAACCAGCAGACATTCAACGAACTCCGGATTAAAACGTAGGAAATTTCAGTTTTCGAGCCAGGCGGCTCTCGGTTTTTCGAGCCAGTCGGCTCAGGGAACGGCGAAGAATACGTCAGCCATCAAAACGCCGCCAGCGACGTCTATCGCCTCGTTCAAAGTAGTGGGAATGACACAATGGGTTGTCCCCAGGGCCGCCATTGCATAGGCTTGCGCGATTGTTTTGCCCGCGCCCGCCGCGAGCCGCCTCGAGGAGACTGTAAATGGGCCTGAATAACCAGTGGATGCAACGCGACCTCGCGGTGCTATGGCATCCCTGCACCCAGATGAAAGACCACGAACAGCTGCCGCTGATCCCCATCAAGCGCGGTGAAGGCGTGTGGCTGGAAGATTTCGAAGGCAAGCGCTATCTCGATGCCGTCAGCTCCTGGTGGGTCAACGTGTTTGGCCACGCCAATCCGCGCATCAACCAGCGTATCAAGGACCAGGTCGATCAGTTGGAGCATGTGATTCTCGCCGGCTTCAGCCACCAGCCGGTGATCGAGCTGTCCGAGCGCCTGGTGAAGATGACGCCCGAAGGCCTGACCCGGTGTTTCTACTCCGATAACGGCTCGTCCTGCATCGAAGTGGCGATGAAGATGAGCTTCCACTACTGGATCAATCGCGGCCGGCCGGACAAGAAGCGCTTCGTCACCCTGAGCAACAGTTACCACGGCGAAACCATCGCGGCGATGTCGGTGGGCGATGTGCCGTTGTTCACTGAAACCTACAAGGCGTTGCTGCTGGACACGATCAAGGTGCCGAGCCCCGACTGCTACCACCGCCCTGAAGGCATGGGTTGGGAAGAACATTCGCGCAACATGTTCGCGGCCATGGAACAGACCCTGGCCGAGCACCACGACACGGTGGCGGCAGTGATCGTCGAACCGCTGATCCAGGGCGCCGGCGGCATGCGCATGTACCACCCGGTGTACCTGAAGTTGCTGCGCGAGGCCTGCGATCGCTATGGCGTGCACCTGATCCACGACGAAATCGCCGTCGGCTTTGGCCGTACCGGGACGATGTTCGCCTGTGAGCAGGCCGGCATCACGCCAGATTTCCTCTGCCTGTCCAAGGCCCTGACCGGCGGTTACCTGCCGCTGGCCGTATGCGTGACCACCGACGAGGTCTACAGCGCGTTCTACGACGACTACCCGACCCTGCGCGCCTTCCTGCACTCCCACAGCTACACCGGCAACCCGCTGGCCTGCGCGGCGGCCCTGGCGACGCTGGATATCTTCGAAGAAGACAACGTCATCGAAAACAACCAGGCCCTGGCCCAGCGCATGGCGAGCGCCACCGCGCACCTGGCCGATCACCCGAACGTCGCCGAAGTGCGCCAGACCGGCATGGTGCTGGCCATCGAGATGGTCAAGGACAAGGCCAGCAAAACCGCTTATCCGTGGCAGGAACGGCGCGGCCTGAGCGTGTTCCAGCATGCCTTGGAGCGCGGTGCCTTGCTGCGTCCGCTGGGCAGCGTGGTGTATTTCCTGCCGCCGTATGTCATTACCCCCGAGCAGATCGATTTCCTGGCCGAAGTGGCCAGCGAAGGCATCGACATTGCCACCCGGGACAAGGTCAGCGTGGCGGTGCCGAAGGACTTCCACCCGGGTTATCGCGATCCGGGCTGAATCCCGGCTTTCTGTTGAAACACTGTTGTGGTGAGGGGATTTAGCGAAACGTCGCACCGCACCGCGGGACTCTGTAGGAGCTGGCGAAGCCTGCGATCTTTTGATCTTTCGCTTGAGACTCAAGTGTTTGGGGAAAGATCGCAGCCTCGTTGCACTCGTCAGCTCCTACACAGCTCCTACACATTTAACTTTTCCAGAGATTCAGCATGAGACTGTCCCGCTTCTTCATCGACGCGCCCCTGAGCCTCGGCGACCACGAACTGCCTGAAGCCCAGGCCCACTACATCGGCCGGGTGCTGCGCATGGCCGAGGGCGATGCGGTGCAGGTGTTCGATGGCTCGGGCCAGGAGTTTCGCGGCACCCTGGCCGAGGTCGGCAAGAAACGCGTGCGGGTGCAATTGGACGAGCAGTTCGCCGGACAGCCTGAATCGCCGCTGCGCATTCACCTCGGCCAAGGCCTGTCCCGAGGCGAGCGCATGGATTGGGCGATCCAGAAAGCCACGGAGCTGGGCGTCAACGAGATCACGCCGATTTTCAGCGAACGCTGCGAAGTGCGTCTCAAGGACGAGCGCGCCGACAAGCGCCTGCTGCACTGGCGCCAGGTGGCAATCAGCGCCTGCGAGCAATGCGGGCGCTCGAGCGTGCCGATCATCCACCCGCCCCTGCTGCTGGCCGACTGGCTGAAGCAGACCGAGGCCGCGCTCAAACTGGTGCTGCATCCGGTGGCCGAGCCGCTGGTCAGCCATGACAAACCGTCGACGCTGGCGTTCCTGATTGGTCCTGAAGGCGGTTTGTCGGACGCCGAAGTCGAACAGGCCAAGACCGCCGGCTACCACGCCGCCCGCCTCGGCCCTCGCGTGCTGCGCACCGAAACCGCGCCGGTGGTGGCACTGGCGGTGGCGCAGCAGTTGTGGGGGGATTTCTGAAGTCGGATATAAACCCCATGTGGGAGCGAGCTTGCTCGCGATAGCAGTGGGTCAGTCAACATCGATGCTGACTGATCCGGCGCTTTCGCGAGCAAGCTCGCTCCCACAGGCCTACTGCACCGGCTCGCTAGTGGGCTTGGCAATGATCGCCTTCAACTCGCTGGTCATCGGGAATTCCAGGTTCAGGCCCTTGGGTGGGATCGGTTTCTGGAACCAACGGTCGTAAATGTCGTTGATCTCTCCCGACTTATACAAATCGGCCAGGGTCGCGTTGACCAGCGCCAGGAATTGCGGGTCGTCCTTGCGCACCATGCAGCTGTAGATTTCCCGCGATTGCTCTTGCCCCACCACCACCCATTTGTGCGGGTCGCGAGCCTTGGCCCGTTCGCCGTATAGCAACGCATCATCCATGTAGAACGCCGCCGCCCGGCCTGTCTCGAGCATCTGGAAGGATTCGCCGTGGTCCTTGGCGCTGATGATGAACATGTCGGCCTTGTTGTCCTGGTTGTAGCTTTTCAGGAAGCGTTCATTGGTGGTGCCGGCGGTGGTCACCACGTTCTTGCCGCGCAGGTCGGCGAAGCTGTGGATACCGCTGTCCTTGGCCGTCAGCAACTGGCCCTTCACGTAGATGAAGCCGTAGGAAAACGCCACTTGCTTCTGCCGCTCGGCCGTCACCCCGGTAGAGCCGCACTCCAGGTCCACGGTGCCGTTCTGCACCAGTGGAATGCGGGTCTGGGACGTGACCAGGTTGTACTTCACGTTCAGTTGCGGCAACGCCAGTTGGGTCTTGATGCGCTCGACAACCTTGCCCGCCAGTTCCACCGAGTAACCCATCGGTTGGCCGCTGCTGTCACCGACGTAGGAAAACGGTACCGAAGCATCGCGATAGCCCAGGGTAATGCTCCGGGTGCTGGCGATCTTGCCCAGTGTGCCAACCGGGGGGGCTTCATTGGCATGGGCCTGGACGCTTAACAACAGGCTCAGGGTGCAGCCGATCAACGTGATTTTTTGCATTGTTATTCTCCGTTGGGTGGGTCAGGCGGCGCGGGGCGTCAGGCCCTGCAAGTCGATGGAAGGCGTGTGCTGGCCGATCAGCTCGCTGAGCAAGCGAGCGCTGCCACACGCCAGGGTAAAGCCCAAGGCCCCATGGCCGAGGTTGAGCCACAGGTTACGGTAGCCGGTGGCGCCGATCAGCGGCACGCCGCTGGGGGTCGCCGGGCGCATGCCGGCCCATTCGACGGCACGCGAATAATCCCCACCCAGAGGGAAGGTTTCCAAGGCCTGGCGCTTGATCAGGGCCAGGCGCTTGGGGTCCGGCGCCGGGTCGAAACCGACGATGTCCACCATCGCCGCAACGCGCAGTTGTTCGCCGATGCGCGCGTAGACGACCTTGCGGTCATAGTCGGTGATGCTCAACTGCGGTGCCCGATGCCGTGGGCCAATGGGCGCGGTCAAGCTGTAGCCCTTGAGCGGATACAGCGGCATCCGCACGCCGGGCAATGCGAGCGCTGCGCTGCGGTGGCCGGCGGCAATCACCAGTTGCTCCACCGGCAGCCGCTGCCCGTCCAGCACAATGGCCTGCACCGCACCGTCGGCGTGCTCGATGCCGCTGACCGGGTGCCCCAACAGGAACTCGCAACGCCCCGAAGCCCGCAAACGTGCCGCCAATTGCTGGCAGAAGGCATGGCAATCGGCGACTTCCTCAGCCGGCGTGTAGATCCCGCCCACGTACGGCACGCCGGCCAGCGCCGGTTCCAGGCTCGCGCACTCGATGGGGCCAAGCACCTGCTGGTGGGCACTGTCCAACAACCCCTGCCGCGCACGCTGGAAATGCCTCGCGTCGCGAAATGTCACCAGCTTGCCGTTGCGCCGCCAGTTGAAACCGTCGAGGCGGTCTTGCTCGCGCCAGTCCTGCAAGGTGGCCTGGCTCAACAGTGCCAGGCGCAACAGGTGGGCGCCGTTACGCCGGTTGACCGAGCTCCGGCAGGCGCCGATGAACGCGGCCATCCAGCGCCACTGCGCCGGATCAAGGCGCGGTCGCAACTTGAGCGGCGAATCACCGCGCAGCATCCAGCCCAGCGCCTGCCAGGGCACCCCGGCGTCCGCCAGCGGGGTGACGTAGCGATAAGACAACTGGCCACCGTTGGCGAAACTGGTTTCGCTGCCCAAGGTCTCCCGGGCCTCCACCAAGGTTACCTCGACGCCGTCGCGCACCAGCGCATAAGCCGTCGCCAGCCCGACCACGCCACCACCGATGATGCAAACCCGCTGAGCCATGTCCATCTCACGTCCGTTTTCAGTGGCTTGAGGTTAGGGCCAGGTGACAGGCCTCGAACAATGAATAAAGATGGACTCCCTATAAACAAAGGTTATGGGCTCGCCATGCGTCTTCGCCATATCGAGATCTTCCAGGCCATCCGCCAGGCCGGCTCCATCAGCGGTGCGGCCCAACTGCTGCACGTTTCGCAACCGGCGGTGACCAAAGTGTTGCAGCATGCCGAGCAGCAATTGGGGTTTGCGTTGTTTCTGCGGGTACGCGGCAAGTTGCAGGCCACGCCCGAAGCGCTGGAACTGGAGCGCGAAGTCGATAAGGTCAGCGAGAGCCTGCAAGGTGTCCGGCGCCTCGCCCAGAGCCTGCGGCGCGAGCCGGGTCACAGCCTGCGGATCGGCGCGACACCGGCCCTGGCCCTGTCGCTGCTGCCGGCGGCGGTTCATCAATGGACGCAGCGCTATCCGGACATCGTCTGCGAGTTGTCCAGCGCCCACAGCCGCGAACTGGTGCAGAACCTGTTGATGCGCGAAATCGACGTCGCCCTGACCCTGCAACCGCCCGATCATCCGGGACTCAAGGCCCAGGCCCTTGCCTGCGGTGTGCTGGTGGCCCTGGCGCCAAGCGGGCATTGGACCGAAGCACAGGTGGGCCAGCCGATGCCGTTGCAGGCACTGGCCGGTGCACCGTTGATCGGCCTGTCCAGCGCCGACCCGCTCTCGGCCAGGCTGGACAGCTATCTCAAGGCCGTGGAACCGCCGCCGCGCATCAGCATCGCTGTACAGACGTATTCACTGGCCCGGGCCATGGTCGAGTCTGGTGCCGGGCTGGCGGTGATCGACCCGTTCACGGCCCTCGGCGCCTCGAGCACCCGCACGGCCATCCGACCGTTGTCGCCACCGCTGCCCATTTCCCTGTATGCCGTGACCCGGGCCAACGAGGCCCCGGTGCACACCCTCGGCGCGTTGCTGGAGATTTTCGCCAGCCAGGCCCAGGCACAACTGGATCGCCTGTTCGCGGTGGCTGAACGTGGTTAGAGCACGTAGAACAGGATTGCCACGAAGTGCAGCAAGCTGCCGGCAATGACAAACAGGTGCCAGATACCGTGGGCGTGGCGCAGCCGATGGTCGAGGGCGAAGAAGATAATGCCCACGGTGTACAACACGCCGCCCGAGGCCAGCCAGGCAAACCCGGCGCTGCCCAGGGCCGCCAGCAGCGGCTTGACCGCCACCAGCACGATCCAGCCCATCACCGCGTAGATGACGATCGACAGGATCCGCGCTTCGGAGCGCGGCTTGATCTCCTGCAGTATCCCGATCAGCGCCAGCCCCCAGACGATCCCGAACAAGGTCCAGCCCCACGGCCCGCGCAGCGTCACCAGACAGAATGGCGTATAGCTGCCGGCGATCAGCAGGTAGATCGAAAAGTGATCGACCTTCTGCATGATTGCTTTTTTGCGCCCGCGCACGCTGTGGTAAACCGTCGAAGCGCTGTACAGCACCAGCAGGGTGAAGCCGTAGATCGCCACGCTGACGATCTTCCACGGATCGCCCGCCATCCCGGCAATCACCAGCAACCACACCGCCCCGATAAAAGCCGCCACCGCCCCGACCAAGTGCGTCCAGGCGTTGAGTCGTTCCCCGTGATACATCCAGTCCCACCTCACATTCCAGAACAGACGCCAAGGCTCAGGCCTGGCGCTTTAAAGTGCAATGTTTTGCTTGCTGTGAAAGCAAGGCTAATGATCGTTCCCACGCTCCGCGTGGGAATGCAGCCGGGGATGCTCCGCGTCCCGAAGCGGACGCAGAGCGTCCATTGAGGCATTCCCACGCAGAGCGTGGGAACGATCACATCCCAAGGCCGATTGGGGCACAATCGGGCCATACGAATAAGAGTCCGTCCCATGCTGATCGACGAAGAATTGACCCTGAAGAAACTCGAGGTGTTCCTGGCCTTCATGCGCACCGGCAACCTGGCGCGGGCGGCAGCCGAGTTGCAGACCAGCAATGTCAGTGTGCACCGGGCCATTCACTCGCTGGAGAGCGCCCTGCGCTGCCCGTTGTTCAAGCACGAAGGCCGCAACCTCACGCCGCTGGAAAGCGCTTACGTGCTCGAAGAGCGGGCGCAGAAGCTGATCCAGGACGTGGTCGAAAGCGTACGCCTGACCCGCGAAGCCGCTGGCTTCTCCGCCGAACGCTTCAAGCTCGGCTCGCTGTATTCGTTGACGGTCAAGACCGTGCCACAACTGATCATGGGCCTGAAAATCCGTCGCAGCGAGCTCAATATCGACCTGATCCTGGGCTCGAATATCGACCTGCTGTACAAGCTCAAGAACATGGAGGTGGACGCGATCCTGATCTCCCTGGACGACAGCGTGAACGACCCGGACTGCGAGCATATCGAGCTGTTTTCCGACGACATCTTCCTCGCCACGCCGGCCGATTCACCCTTTGCCCAGCGCAGCGAGGTCGATCTGGCCGAGGTGCGTGACGAGACGTTCATCACCCTGACCCAGGGTTTTGCCACGCACCAGGACGGTATCCGAGTGTTCAAGCAGGCGGGGTTCGAGCCGAAGGTGGCGATGCAGGTCAACGACATCTTCACCCTGCTGAGCATGGTCAGCTCCGGGGTGGGCTATGCGTTGCTGCCGGGACGAATTGCGGCGGTGTATGAAAACCGGGTGAAATTGATCCCGTTGCAGGAAAGGTATCGGCTACAACAGCGCATTGGCGTGGTGTTCCTGAAAGCCAAGGAGCGTGATCCGAATCTGCTGGCGCTGCTGGCTGAGTGCCGGATGTATGCCAATCGCCAGGCGTGAGACCGTGTTGCCTTCATCGCGAGCAAGCTCGCTCCCACAGGGACACGCGGTCAACTGTGGGAGCGAGCTTGCTCGCGATGGGCTCGGCCCGCTCAGCGCCGTTGCGCAGGCTTAGCCGACAATCCCACGCACAATGAAGTACAGCAACGAAGGCCCCAGCAAGCACCCAAGCCCGGTGTGGAACGTCGCCGTCAACGCGCCATACGGCACCAGCCGCCGGTCCGTCGCGGCCAGGCCGGCCGTCACGCCACTCACGGTTCCGGCCAGGCCGCCGAATACCATGGCCGAGCGCGGGTTATCCAGGCCCATCCAGCGCGCTGCCATGGGGGTACCGACCATCACGATGATCGCCTTGATCAAGCCGGTGGCAATCGACAACGCCATCACATCGGACGTGGCGCCAATCGCGGCCCCGGTCACAGGCCCGACGATATAAGTCACTGCACCCGCGCCGATGGTGGTCATGCTCACCGCGTCGCGATAGCCGAACAGCCAGGCGATGCTCGCTCCGACAATGAATGGCAACACCGTGCCCAGCAGCAGCGCGATGACGCCAATCAGCCCAGCCTTTCTCGCTTCGGTGGCCTGCACTTCGAAGGCCGTGGCGACGATGGCGAAATCCCGCAACATCGCCCCGCCCATCAAGCCGATGCCGGAGAACAGGGACAGGTCCGCCAGGCCTTTTTGCCCGCCGGTCAGGGTGCCGCCCACCCAGGCCAATACCAGGCCGATGACAATGGCAATCGCCGAACCGTGGATCCGTCCATAGGTCAGGCGCTTGGACAGTATCACCGACACCCACATGATCACGCCCACGAACGCGAACGCCGTGATCAACCCGTTATTTCCCAGGCCTTTCTCGATGAGATCCCACATATCAGCGGCCTCCTGCTGGCGTGCCCAGCGGGGTCAGTTCCGCCGGCTCATCAGGCAAGGGTTCGCCTTTGTGGGTCCGGCTGATCAGCGCGATGGTGCAACCGCACAGCACCACCGAACCGATGGCCGCCAACACCGCCACCGGGCCGCCGTGCAGGGCCGTAACCACATTCTGTTGCGCCGCCATCGCCACCACCACCGGAATGTACATGGCGCCCCAGAAGGCCACGCCCATCTCGCAATCCTTGGTCATGCCGCCGCGTTTCTGCGTCCACAACCGCGCGCAGATCAGCAGGATCATCGCAATGCCGACCCCGCCCACATTGGATTTGACGCCCAGCAACACGCCGAGCATGTCGCCCAGGATCACCCCTGTCAGCGTACAGATCGCCAACAGCGCCACACCATAAATAATCATTGTTGTAGTCCTCAAAGTGCATCGTCGAAGTTGTTGTTTTTGTGCTTCGCCAGCTTGAGTCGGTGGTTTAGGGTTGGCGGTTTCCCTCCTCACGCAACAGCGCCTGCAAGGTGTCGAGCCGGGCGCCGTCGAAAGCCATGACAGTACCCTGCTCGAATACCCGACGCGCCAGGGCGGTCAGCACCGCGCCGGGCGGCAGTTCGATCTGTAGTCGCACGCCGCGCTCGTAGGCGCTTTGCACCGTGCCGCGCCAATCCACCACGCGGCACATGTTGAGCGCCAGGTCGTCGCGCAAGGCCTCGGTGTTGATCAGCGGTCGCGCGCGGCTACCGCTGAGATAACCCAAGGCCGGTGCTTTCAACGACACGTCGGCAAATGCCTGGGCCAATGCCCGGGCCGGTGCTTCCAGCAACGGGCAATGGGACGGCACGCTCACCGCCAGCCGACAGGCCTTTGCGGCGCCCAGGCTTCGCGCCTGCCTGGCAACGTTGCTCATGGCCTCGTCACTGCCGGCGATGACCACCTGGTTATCCACGTTGATGTTGGCCAGGTAGACCGGAGTGCGGTCGCTGTGCACCTGCGCCAGCAATGCCTCCACTGCCGCGAGGTCCAGGCCGATGATCGCGGTCATGCCGTAGCCTTGCGGATACGCCCGCTGCATCAATTCGCCCCGCAGGCTGACCAGCCGCAAAGCATCCTCGAACCCCAGCGCCCCGGCCACCACCGCCGCTGGATAAGCACCGATGGACAGCCCCGCCACGTAGTCCGGGGCAGGTGCCTGCTCCAGCAGTTGACGGGACGCCGCCACGCCGGCGATCAACAAACACAGCTGCACGGCGCGGGTCGATTGCAAGGCCTCGGCGCTGTCCAGTTGCAACACGTCCTCACCGAGCACATCACCCGCCTCGTCGAGTACGTGCGGCGCCAGGCCGTGGAGCATGCCCGCGCGCTGCGCACCCTGGCCGGGAAAGACGAAGAGGCTGCTCACGCGACTTGCTCCAATGAAGGCTGCCAAGGATCGCTCACCAGCCGTGCCTGCACGTCATCCTTGAGCAAGACCCGCCGCGACGAACCCGCCCACTCGCGCAAGGCGACGGCACCGCAGGGCGTTTGCAATTGCATATCCACGGCGCAAACCGAGGCATCCAGTTGCGCCAGCAAATCCCTGGCGTGGAGACGATCGAGAAAATGCGGCAGCCGCAGAATCAAATCCAGGTCGCTGCGTTCATGCAACGCCTCGATACCCGTGGCGAGCTCGAAGCCGGCGCTGCCGCTGACGCCCCAGGCCCAGCCACTGGCATCGAGCAGCGGACGCAGGCGGGACAGCGCTCGCAGGGCTGGCAAGTCGCGAGTCGACGCAACGTGACCAAGGTCTTCCGGCCTCACACGACGGGCAATCGCCGCGACCGCCATCGACGTTGCATAACGCTGCTCGCGCAAGCGCCCGCGCACGCCGACCGCGATTTGGCCCGGCACTGTCAGCGAGCGCCGAACCACCACCGGTTGACCGGCGGCAATCGATTCGACCACCCATGCCGGCGCTCCCGCAGGCACCTGCTCCGGGGTCATCCCCCAGAGCAGGTCATGGGCCAGATACGTATTCACCACTGCGCTCTCAGCAGCTGGCGCACGGTGCTGGAAGCCGCGCGATGGGTCGCACCGAGGCGACTGCTCAAGTCGCGAGGCGCAGCGGCTACATCGTTGATCGCCTGCTGCACGCAATCCGTCACCCGGGCAAGATCTGCCGCCGTCGGTTGCTCGATCTGCTCCACCGACAAGGTTTCCCACAGCAGACCCAGGCTGGCAAAGCTGTCGATGTCATAGGCCATCGGCGGCACGCTGGCAGCCAACGCCTCAAGCTCCTCGACGCTGCGCAGGGTGACCCGCGCCGCCGAGGCCTTGCCCATGGCGTGGACCATCACGCCCGGGTCGCGCAGGGCGATCAGGCGGTTGGCCTGATAACCGTGGGCCAGGAACGCCCCGGACATGGCCTTGCCCACCAGCAAGCCGATCACCGGATGCCCGGCCAGTCGCGCACGGGCATAGCTGTCCGCCGCACCGGCCAAGGCCTGATGAATGCCCAGGGCTTCTTCGCGCCGGCCGTAGGCCTGGCTCGGTACATCGACAATGGCGATCAGCGGACGCTTGTTGACTGCATCGCGGTCGGCGTCGATGGCGTCATCCACCGCCTTGGCCAAACCCCAGCCCTCCAGCAAACCGACTTCGCCCTGGCGAGCACGGGGAAAGCGACTGTCGGGATCCGCCACCACCGCCAGCAGGCGCACGGTTTGCTCGCCCAGCCGGACGTCAGCGGCTTTCAACGAAGCCGGCAGGCCTTCCAGCGGTCTGGCGTCGCCACCCAAGGCTTCGAACCAGCGCAAACCTCTCAATGAATACGAACTCATGGGCGTTCTCCCTGATACAGCTGACGAACCGTGGCCGGCTCGATTTGCACTTCAGTGTCCAAACGGGCCAGGCGTTGCAGGAACAGCTCGGCCTGGCCGCTGCGGTGTTGCGCGGGAACGCCCAGGTGCAACAACTGGCCAACCTGTTGGCGGATCTGCGCCACATCATCGGCGACGTAACGGTCCACCAGCCCACTGGCGAAACGTTGTTCGCCGCCGGTCAGGCTCCAAATGAACGGCCGGTCGCGGGAGTCGTATTCGTCGATCCCGGCCTCCTGTTCGATCACTTGTGGGCCGTTCAGGCCCAGACGCGCTTCCTGGGTCACCAGCAGATAACTGCACAGCCCGGCGGCGATGGACATGCCACCAAAACAGCCGACGCTGCCGGCCACCACGCCGACCACCGGTTGGTATTGGCGCAGGTCGACAATCGCCGAATGAATCTCGGCGATCGCCGCGAGCCCGAGGTTGGCCTCCTGCAAACGCACGCCGCCGGTTTCCAGCAGCAGCACGGCGCGGGTCGGAATGCCCTTGCGGTTGTCCTCGGCGGCCAGTTCCAGCGCACCGGCAATCTTCGCCCCGCCGACTTCGCCGAGGCTGCCGCCCTGGAACGCGCCTTCGATGGCGGCGATCACCACGGGCAGGCCATCGAGCGTACCCTTGGCGATCACCACGCCGTCATCGCTTTGCGGCACCACGCCCTGGCGCAACAGCCACGGCGACATGATCCGCTGGAACGGGTCGAGCAGTTCGCGGAAAGTGCCGTCATCGAGCAAGGCCCTGGCCCGCTGCCGGGCGCCGAGTTCGACGAAGCTGTGCTTGTTGAGCAACGCTGCACTGTCAGTCATGCCTGATCTCCTCGAAGCCTTGCTCCAGGCGCAAACGCACCACGCCGGGGGTGGCGCCGAAATCGTGGATGTCGATAGACAAGGCCGGCGGTGTCTGGCCGTCGAACATGCGGGCGAACAGGTGCTGCCAGCGTTGTTCACTGCCGTTGACCGAGGTCTGCACCTGAATGGTCAACTTGCCCGCCAGGCCGGGTTCGATCAGCACTTCAAGGTCGCCCGAGCCGACACAGCCCACCAGCGCCCGGCCGCGTGGCGGCTGCCCGGCGGGGAATTCAAAGGATAAGGTTTCCATCAGCACACTCCAGGGAAGAGGCCATCGCCGCGTTCGATACGATCGAGGAACAGGCAGGCGGCGAGCAGGTCGGCAGCGCCGCCGGGCGAGGCGTTCAAGGCAATCAGTTGTTGGTCCAGCGCGTGCAAGTGGCGACGACCACCCAGGCTCGCACTGCCACCGGCATCGAGCACCGCCTTGGCGCCCTGTTGCATGGCCTGCAAACCCGGCTCGCCGGCGCGGTAGAGCACGCAGGTGTCGGCCAGGGTGGTCATGATCGCCAGCAAGGCATCAAGCCGGGCGTTCTGCTCCCCCGCGCCCGCCGCGCGACTGCGCTTGAGCTGCGGCAGACCCAGGCCAGTCACCGCTGGGAACGCCAGTTGCGCTTCTTCCCGGGCGCCGCGCACGCCGTAGCGTTCGGCTACCTGGGCGCCGTGGCTCAAAGGTTGGGGCGCATAGCGGTCGTTGAGCAAGGCCAGGCGGGCAGCACGTAAAGTCACGGCACCAGCGACGCTGGATTCAGGTTCCAGCGCTGCCGCAGCGACCAACAGGCCCAAGGCCCAGATCGCCCCGCGATGGGTATTCACCCCACCAGTGGTGGCGAGCATCGAGGCTTCCCCCTCACGGCCGATGCGCCCGAGGGCTTCGCGTAGCGGCAAGCCGATCTCGCCACAGTCGAGGGCGGCTTCGGCCATTTCCTTGAACGCCGGCCACAGCGACAGTGCCGAAGCATGCATCAGGCCCAGGTGCAGATCGGTGTGGGCGCCATTGCCACGACGGTCCACCAAGGCCGGTTTAGGCGACAGGTCGGCTTCGTCGATCAGCGCGTCCACCGCCATATCCGCCAGGCGCTCGGCCAAGGACAGTTTTTTCGGTTGCAGGTTAAAGGCGTGCATTTACCAGCTCCTGAACTTGGCGGGCGGGTTGTAGAGGCCACCGGACCACTCCACCAGATCGGCCACGCTCTTGGCCGCGAGCAACTCGCGGGTGGCGTCGGTGCGACGGATGCCGAGGTCTTCGGGCAAGGCGATCAGCCCTTCGCGGCGCATGCGCGCGGTGTCTTTCGGGTCATGGCGCAGGCCAATGGCAGTGACGCCGGCCACGGCCGCGATCATCGCCTGACGCTCTTCCAAGGTGCGGGCCTTGTACAGGTAGGCGATGCCCTCTTCGGTCAGCAGGTGGGTGACGTCGTCGCCGTAGATCATGATCGGCGCCAGGGGCATGCCGGCTTTCTTCGCCACGTCCACCGCGTCGAGGGTGTCGACGAAGGTCGGTTTACCGCCCTCCTGGAACGTCTCGACCATCTGCACCACCAGCTTCTTGCCGCGTTCGAGCAACGGCGCCTCGCCATCGCCATGGCGCATGTCGAGCCAGGCTGGCGTGCCGTGACGGCGACCGCGCGGGTCGTGACCCATGTTCGGCGCCCCACCGAAGCCGGCCAAGCGGCCACGGGTCACGGTGGAGGAATGGCCATCGCCGTCCACTTGCAGGGTGGCGCCAATGAACAGGTCCACTGCGTACTGCCCGGCCAGCTGGCAGACCATGCGGTTGGAGCGCAGCGAGCCGTCGTGGCCGGTGAAGAACACGTCCGGCCGGGCGGCGATGTAGTTTTCCATGCCCAGCTCGGTGCCAAAGCAATGCACGCTCTCGACCCAGCCGCTTTCGATGGCCGGGATCAAGGTGGGGTGCGGATTGAGCGTCCAGTTGCGGCAGATCTTGCCCTTCAGGCCGAGGGATTCGCCGTAGGTCGGCAGGATCAATTCAATCGCAGCGGTGTTGAAGCCGATGCCGTGATTGAGGGATTGGACGTTGTGTTTTTCGTAGATCCCGCGGATCGCCATCATCGCCATCAGCACATGCACAGGCTTGATGTGGCGCGGGTCGCGAGTGAACAGCGGCTCGATGTAGAACGGCTTGTCGGCCACCACCACGAAATCGACCCAGGACGCCGGGATGTCGACGCGCGGCAGGTCGCTGACGTCGTCTACCAGCTGATTGACCTGGACGATAACGATGCCATCACTGAAGGCCGCCGGCTCGATCAGCGCCGGTGTATCTTCGGTGCTGGGGCCGGTGTAGATATTGCCGGCGCGGTCGGCCATGAAACCGGCCGAGAGCACCACATTGGGGATCAGGTCCACCACCAGCCGGGCATAGAGTTCGATGTAGGTGTGGATCGCGCCGATTTCCAGCAGGCCGTCTTCGAGCAACTGACTGATGCGCAGGCTCTGGGTACCGGCGAAGGAGAAATCGAGCTTGCGGGCGATGCCGCGTTCAAACAGGTCCAGGTGCTCGGACCGCCCGACGCTGGGCATGATCATGTGCAAATCGTGCAACTTCGAAGGGTCGACTTTCGCCAGGGAGCGGGAAAGGAAGTCCGCCTGCTTCTGGTTATTGCCCTCTAGCACCACACGGTCACCGGGCAGGATCAACGCCTCCAGCGCAGCAACGATCTTGTCGGTGGGCAGCACCACACCGTCGGCAAGCCCCTTCACCAGCCCGAGACGCCGCTGCTTTTCGCTGCGCCGCCGCGTCCAGCGCGAGTCGGGGGATATTGTTGTTGTCATGACCACTCCACGGGTTCGCTGTCGTGGGGGTCACATTAGGAGTGTTATGGCGGGGGCATCAATCAAGCTCGACGGCGGATCGTTACGGTTGGAGTAATGGTTGAACGCCGCAGCGGACAATGCTTTTGTGGCGAGGGAGCTTGCTCCCGCTCGGCTGCGCAGCAGTCGTCGCTTTTGGGGCCGCTTCGCGGCCCAGCGGGAGCAAGCTCCCTCGCCACGGATATCAAGTCTTGGCCATCAATTGCCGGACCCGTTCGAGCAGTTGCGCAGCGCTCTCAATCAGTTGGGTAAGAAGTGCATCATCTTCATCCATGTACCCCTCGTACTCGGCAAGGTTGCGCCGCTCATGACACAACGCGAATAACCGGACCTGCACATTGCTGATTTCCGTCGTGTGAATCAGGCACTGGAAGACCAGATAGCGCTTGTCCGACCGATAACCACTCAAGCGTAGCGCCGTGAGCGCCAAGGCATGGGCAGCGTTGTATGCCAGGTCGAACCGGCTGGCGAAAGAAAGGGAAGTTGTTTGTGCATCCTTTAAGCGATCCGTTGCCGAACGCATCAGGCCCTCGCATTCCTGACGATCCGATGGTTCAGCTTTCAGGCCGCCGCTACGTAACAGATTCTCCAGGTTTTCTTGCTTGCCCATCCTTGGTTTCCAAAGGGTCTGCACCCAGCAAATTGATCTTGTCCTGTTGCGCTACACGCACCACGAAACTGTTGCCAGCGGCAAGTTTCGTGGCCCAGTCCTGGGGGGTGTAGAGCGTTGGGTTTAGCGGGCGGCCCAGTTGCTCTTCCAGAGGTAGAAGCCGCTCCATCACTTCACTGTAGTGCAGGCCTTCGCCGATCAGCATGAGATCTATGTCACTGGATGCGTTTGCCTGGCCCTTGGCGATAGAGCCATAGACGAACGCCCAGCGCAGTTGTTCTGAAAAAGGCTCCAATGCCTGGCGCAACGGTTCGGCGATGCCGATGGTTTTGCGCACGATGCCTAGCAGCTCAGCGTAAATCGGGCAGTGTGGGTTGGCTTGATAATGGGTCTGATTGCCCAGACGAGTCATGGTGAGCACGCCTGAGCGTTGCAGGCGTTCCAACTCTCGCATGAGGCTGCCTTTACCTATTTGGGCCCAGCGGGCAATTTCATTGGCATAGAAGCTTTGGTCCGGCTTACCAAACAACAAGCCCAAGACCCGTTGCTGAGTGGCCGTGAACAGCGCGTCGCTGAGAGAAAGGTGGTTCATATAAGCAACACAAAGTCCCAAAAAGGGAACGATAGGTCCCTTATTGGGACTTAGCAAGTCTTGTCGCTTAATCCGGTCCCATAAAGGGACTTAACAGACCCTTTATGGGACCTATCTATCGAGCGCGACAGAGAAGGTATTACTTGTGATAGCAGCGGCATACTCAATATTGATGTCGCCTGACCAACCGCTATCGCGAACAGGCTCGCTCCCACAGGTCCTGCGCATACAAGTCTGGTTGGGGTACAGCCGCAAGAGCCAGGTCGACTGTCAGGCCGCCTCGCGAGCAAGCTTTGCTCCCACAGGTCCTGCTCAAACAGACCTGATGGATGTACGACCGGGAGAACCAGGTCGGCTACTAGGCCGCCTCGCGGTGGACGTTGATCTCGGCGCCCCGTTAACCACGATGGCCGAACGCAGGCATTGCGCAGTGGGCACCTCGGCATGGATGCCGAGGTAGCCGCGCTGGGCCATGGATGGCCCTTCGCGGCGGGCCCACGGAGCAATGCCGGAGTGAGGGCATGCCGAGCCTAAGCGAGGCACCGAGTGGTGGGGCAAGAGCGTTTTGCTTACTTTTGCGCTCTTCAAAAGTGAGCCGCTGTAAGAGCGGAACCCTAAGCAGCCGTTACCGCAGCAATGGATATGTACCCGATCAACAAAATCCTGGCCAGCTGTCAGGCAGCCATCGCGAGCAAGCTCGCTCCCACAGTTTGATCAAGTACAACCGGGAGAAACAGGTCGGCTCGCTCCCACATCGGAATTTCGTATATCTCAGGTGTTGTAGGGTTGAATCAGGCCCGCAGCCATCACCAACTCCTCCAGCGCCAACAGGTCCGGCACTTTCGCCACGTGGTCCCCGACCTGCACTGCAGCCTGTTCCAACCCGCACAGCGGCACGTCGACGTAGCTCAATTGGCTGTCGAGCTTGTAGGAGCGCGGGATGCCTTGCACCAGCAGGGCAATGAAACGCAGCTCCGACCGTCCGCCCAGGGCGTTGAGCACGACGATGCGCGCTCGCTCGCCAATCACGGTCTTCTGGCCGCAGGCCGACTCGAAGCTCAACAACGGGATTTGCCGTTCGCGCCAGCTCACCCAGCCCAGGAACCACGGCGGGGTGTCCATATCGAATACGCTGCTCTGGTAGTCGATCAGTTCGGCCACGGCCACGTTGGGCAACACCAGGTGCCGGTCAGCCAATGGCAACAACAGGCCGGTGAGCGGGCTGGTGCGCGAGTGAAGATGCAGGTCATGCATGGGTTTTGCTCCAGTACGCGATGCTATCGAGCAGCACCGATTCCTGGTACGGCTTGCCCAGGTAGTCGTTGACGCCGATGGCCATGGCGCGGTCGCGGTGTTTCTGGCCGGTGCGGGAGGTGATCATGATGATTGGCAAGTGCGCCAGGCGCGGGTCGTTGCGCACTTGGCTGGCCACTTCGAAGCCGTCCATGCGCGGCATCTCGATGTCCAGCAGCATCAGGTCCGGGGCGTGCTCGGCCAGCAGCGCCATGGCATCCACGCCATCCTTGGCAGTCAGGACGTGCATGCCGTGGCGCTCCAGCAGGCGACTGGTGACCTTGCGCACGGTCACCGAGTCGTCCACCACCAGCACCAGCAACGGCCGTTGCGGTTCGCCCTCGCCTTCTACCGGCACCTGGCGACGCGGGACCTGGTGGGGCAAGGCGCGGATCGGCGCGAGCAGGTCGAGAATCAACACCACCCGGCCGTCCCCCAGGATCGTCGCCCCGGACAGGCCCTGTACCGCCGAGAACTGCGGACCGAGGCTCTTGACCACGATCTCCCGGGTCCCGACGGTAGCGTCCACCTGCACCGCGACATGCCGCTCGTTGCACTGCACCAGCAGCACCGGCAAGGGTTGGCTCTGGCCCAGCAGTTTCGGCCGGGCGCCGGTTTTCAATAGCTCACCGAGGTAGCACAACTCGTAACGCTGCCCGGCGTAGGTATAGGTTGGCGGATCGAGCTGGTAATGGCCGTCCAGTTCGGCGGGCAACACCCGGACAATGCTCTCGATAGTGTTCAGCGGGATCGCATACTGGTCTTCGTGACAGTGCACCATCAACGCCCGGTTCACCGCCACGGTAAACGGCAGGCGAATGCGGAAATGCACGCCCTGCCCCGGCGTGGAATCGATGACCATGCTGCCGCCCAATTGCCGCACCTCTTCGTGGACCACGTCCATGCCGACGCCGCGCCCGGAGATCTGGGTGATTTTCTCGGCCGTGGAAAAGCCTGGTTGCAAGATGAACTGCAGCACGTCGCGGTCGCTGATGTCGCTGTCCGGTGCCAGCAAGCCACGCTTGATCGCCTTGTTCCGCACCGCCTCCAGCGGCACGCCGGCGCCGTCGTCGCGGATGTCGAAAATGATGTCGCCGCCTTCCCGGGACAGGTCGAGGCTGATACGTCCTCGTGCCGGCTTGCCGGCGGCAATGCGCACGTCGGCCGGCTCCAGGCCGTGGTCGACGGCGTTGCGCAGCATATGTTCAAGCGGTGCAGCCATGCGCTCCAGCACGTTACGGTCCATCTCGCCGTCGGCATTGCCGACCAGGAATTCCACGTCCTTGCCCAGCTCCTGCGCCACTTGCCGGACGATGCGCTTGAGCCGGGGCAGCATGCGCTCGAACGGCACCATGCGCGTACGCATCAGGCCTTCCTGGAGCTCGGTGTTGATACGCCCCTGCTGCTGCAGCAGGACCTCGGCATCGTGATTGCTGCGATCAAGGGTTTCCTTGAGCTCGAGCAAGTCCGAGGCGGACTCGAACAGTGCCCGGGACAGCTGCTGCAACTGGGAATGGCGGTCCATCTCCAGCGGGTCGAACTCTTCATAGCCCAGGCGCTCGGCCTCGACCTGTTGCCGGCTGAGAATCCGCCCCTGGGTTTCGGTATCCAGGCGCCGCAACTGATCGCGCATGCGCTCGATGGTGGTTTCCATTTCGCCCAGGGCCACACGTGCGTCGTTGACCTGCTGTTCGATACGCCCACGGAAGATCGACGTTTCGCCCGCCAGGTTCACCAGGTCGTCGAGCAGTTCGGCGGAGACCTTGACCATGTCCGCACCGTCGCCCGGTGCACTGGGATCGAGTCTTGCGGGCGCCGTTGGCGGTGCCACGACGGGCACCGGTTCCGGCGCCGATTCAGCCTGCGGCGCAGCGTTCTCCTGGGGATGATTCACCGCCTGGATCTGTGCGATCAGTCGGTCGGCCAGCGGGCACGGGTGACCGGCGCGCACGGCGTCGAGCATCTGCGCCAGTCGGTCATGGCTGCTTTGCAACAAGGCGAACAGCGCCGGGGTCGGCTGAAGCAGACCGGCCGACAGGCCTTCATAGAGGTTTTCCAACTCGTGGGCCAGGTCGCCGATGGGCACGATTTCCACCATGCGCGCACCGCCCTTGAGGGTGTGCAAATCCCGTAGCAAGGTTTCCACGGCCTGGCGATTCGACGGTTCTTCCTGCCAGCGCAGCAGCGCCGCGCCCGAGCTGTCGAGGATGTCGAAGCCTTCCTCAAGGAAGATTTCCAGCAACTCGGGATCATGGCCGGCGCCGTCGGCCTGGGCCGCTGCGCTCGTCTCGATGGCGTTCGGCTTGTCCTGGCGGAACCGTCGAATGGCGTCGATCAGCGCAACGGGATCGCCCAACGGCTGGCCCTGCTGCAACTGCCCGAGCAACAGGTCGAGGCGTTCATGGCTGCTGGCGAGCAGTTGCGCCAGTTCCTCGCTGTAGCTGTAGCGCCGGTCCACCAGTCCTTCGTAAAGGTTTTCCAACTCCTGGGCCAGATCGCTCACCGGCCGGATGTCGGCCATTCGCGCACCGCCCTTGAGGGTGTGCAAGTCACGTTGCAGCGAAGACAGCGGTGCGCCGTTATCCGGATCGGCCAACCAGCGTTGCAAGGCCTGGGCGGCGCTTTCGAGGATGTCTTGGGCTTCTTCGAGGAAAATCGCCGCGAGGTCATCATCCATCGAGGTATCGACGGGCGCGTCACGCTCCATTTGCGCCGTCGCGTGGCCCAGTTCGCGGATGCTCAGGGTGCGGCTGCCGTCGCTGCGGATCAGACCGGTGGCCGACGGATCGAGGCTCTCCTGGAGCAGGCGGCGCAAGGCTTGTACCCGCTCGGGCTGCGGATGCACATGCTGCCCGGCCGCCAGCTCATCGAGCATGTCGATCAGCGCTTCATGGGCGCGCTGGGCCTCCTGGAAAAATTCATCGCTGACCGCCAGGCTGCTTTCTTCTACCGCACCGTAGAGGTCGAGCAAGGCTTCGCAGAGTTCATCCACCGGGTGCAAGTCGGCCAGGTGCGCGCCTTCGCCGAGGGTGGTCAGCTCATCGAGCAGCGCACTCAGTTCCTGGCCTTCGCCGGGGTGCTGCTGCCAGCGCTGCAAGAGGCTTTCGGCGTCCAGCAGGATGTCCATGCCCTGGGCGAGGAAGTTATTGATCAGTTGTGGGTCGCGCTTGGTCCGCAGCGCTTTGTCCGGCGCACTGTTGGCGGCATGCAGGCGCTCGGCCAGCAGGGCCTGGGCGCGCAGGATCAGATCCTCGGCCCCGGGGATCGCCGCCAGCGGCTCGCTGTGCAACTGGCGCAAGCCTCGGCGCAGCAGCCCTTCGGCTTCCAGCAGCAATTCGACCTCATCCAGGTCGAGGGCAATCAGGTGTGCCCGGTATTCCCGGGCCAGCTCATCCATCGCCCCGGCCAGCTCGGCGATCGGCAGCACGCCGGCCATCGAAGCGCTGCCCTTGAGCGTATGCAAGGCCCGCTGCAATTCATCACTGGCCTGCAAGGGCAGGTGGTCGGCCGACTGATCGAGAAAGCGATTGAGGCTGGCGAGGTGGCCCTGGGCTTCGTTATCGAAGATCTTCAACAGCAGCGGATCGAGAGCGGCCACGTCCTGCTCGTCTTCATCCTCCTCATCGCCGCCCTTGGCCAGGACATGGGCACGGGCGGCCAAGCGGTCGACGTCGTCGCGCTGGCGCTGGTGATTGGCCGCGAATTCGGCCACCAGGGCCGGCAACAACTGCACCGTGTCTTCGATCAACTGGCGGACCGAGGCCTGCGGCTCGACACTGCGCTCCAGGACCCGGTTGAGCAGGTTTTCCACGGCCCAGGCCAGTTCACCCAGCACCAGCGCCCGGACCATCCGGCCACTGCCCTTGAGGGTGTGGAAGGCCCGGCGCAGTTCGCTCAGGGCGCCGTGGTCGGCGGGATGAGCACTCCAGCGCGGCAGGTATTCACGCAGGACGTCCAGCACCTCGCCGGTTTCCTCGAGGAAGACTTCGCGCAACTCGTCGTCCACCGGACTTTCATCCAACGGTGGCGGCAACAGGCTGCCCGGGGTGCTCCTGGCCGGCGGATTGACCGCCGAGATCGGGCTGGCCAGCACCTCGGCCAAGGATTGCACCGTCTGCGGGTCGTCCAGTTCCTGCAAGTCCTGCATGACCTGGGCTTCGTTGGGGCTCAAGACATCGTCGAGCACCGGCACCCGTGCTTCGTCAGGGAAATAACCGAGCGCAGCCAGGCTCCGCTCGACCACATCGAGCAAGGGCTCGCCAGGGGTTTGCGGGTCCTCGCTCAAGCGCTCCAGGTAATATTCGAGGCCGGTGATCACGTCGGCCAGGTGGTCGAGTTCTTCCCAACCCGGCTGGGCCTGGTCCAGCAACAGGTGGTCGCGGATGAAACCGTTGCAGGCCTCCACCAGGCTGGCGGCACGGCTCAGGGGAATCATCGCCAGCGCGCCGCGCACCTGGGTCAGCAGCGCCGGCAAGGGCTGCAGTTGCTCGCTGTTCCAGTCCGCGTCGATGTAGTCGACGATCATGTCCTTGGCCTGTTGCAGGCAGGTGTGGGCTTCCTTGATGACGATCTGGTGGATCTGGGTCAGGTCGGTGGTGGGCAGGTGGGTGTCTTCGCGGCTCTCGGGCTCGACGGTGCCGACCATGCCGGCCAGGGTCGCCTCGACGTAGAGCAAGGCCCCGGCGACGTCCATGAGGGTCGCGTCATCCGGCTCGCGCTGGCCCTGGGCGAGGCTCAGGACCACCGCCAGTTGATCGATGATGACCTTGCGCGGCTGGCCGAAACCGAGCACCGCCAGGGTGTCGGCGATCTGCCGCAGCGGCGCCAACAGGCTGTCCAGTTCCGAGGCGTGCTGGCGATCGCTGCGCACGAACAGGTCCAGGCGCTCCTTGACCCGTACCAACTCCTCGCACAGCGCGGCAAGCACTGAGCGCATGGCATCGCGGTCGGGCCCGGCCAGGCGCGCGCGTTCTTCGTCGACCATGGCGCTGTCGGGCAGCGCGTCGTCCAGTGAGTAGCGTTCTTTCATGATCTGCATCTGCCCGCTGGGATGTTCGGCCTTGGCAATATAGAACAACAAACTCTTGAGCAGGTGGGGCGGTGCCGGCTGATTGATGCCTGGCATGCCTTGGTCCAGCAGGCGCTTGAGTTCCTTGTCGGCTTCCTTGAACAGGCTGCGCAGCGCCGGGCTGTTGGTAATGCGCCCGTCACGCATGCCTTCGACCAGCGCCGAGGCCACCTGCCATAACGCATTGAGCGGCGCCCCAGTACACAAGGTTTCCAGGCGATGGAAGACCTTGGCCAGGTAACCGAGGTGGGTCGCGTCATCCTGTTCGCGCAGCAGGCCCACCAGGGCCATTTGCAGGGTCTGGCGCAATTTGCGCAAGGTGTTTGGCAGGTCAGCGGGCTCGAGGCGCTGCAAGGCCTCGTCGCTGAGCGGCGCAATATCGGGCAACTCGGGGCTGAACAGGCTGGTTTCCGACAACAGGCTCTCGCCCCGGGCACTGCGCAGGTCATTGATCAACGGCAGCACCACCAGCGGCAGGTCGCGACGGGCACCTTGTACGCGGTCCAGGTAGATCGGCAACTGCCCCAGGGCCTGGCTCAACAGGCTGATGGCTTCGTCGCGATGAGTGACGCGGTTGTCCTGCAGGGCGGCGCACAGCTGCTCCATCTCCTCGGCCAGCAGCGCCGCACCGTAGAACTCGACCATCTGCAGGCCGCCGTGGACCTGGTGGATGCAGGCCAGGCATTGCCCGAGGGCGTCCGACGCCTGCGGATCGTCTACCAGGCGGTTGAGGGCCAGATGAGCCTGCTTCAGCGTTTCGGCAATCTCGCCCTTGACCCATTCCAGGGCCACATAGTCGTGCCGATCACCCATAACCACTCCAAATCAACAGTCGTATGCCGAGGGCAAAAATAAAACCCTGTGGCGAGGGAGCTTGCTCCCGCTTGAGCGCGCAGCGCTCACAAAGTCTGTGGGGGCCGCTGCGCAGCCCAGCGGGAGCAAGCTCCCTCGCCACAAAAGCTTCCTCGCCACATGACCCTTCTCAATATGCAGATCCGGCCAGTCACGACTTGTCCTCATCCACCACAGGTGCCGCCGGCAACGTGAACCCCGACACCGAACGACGCAGCTGGCTGGCCATTTTCGCCAGGTTGCCGATGCTCTCGGCAGTGGCGGTGGAACCGGACGAGGTCTGCGAAGTGATCTGCTGGATCACGTTCATGGTCAAGGAAATCTGCCCCGCCGAGGTGGTCTGTTGCTGCGCCGCGTTGGAAATGCTCTGGATCAGCGCCGCCAGGGTCTTGGACACGCCTTCGATTTCTTCCAGGGCGACACCGGCGTCCTGGGCCAGTCGCGCACCGCGCACCACTTCGGTAGTGGTCTGCTCCATGGAAATCACCGCCTCGTTGGTGTCGGCCTGGATCGCCCGCACCAGGGTCTCGATTTGCCGGGTCGCCGCCGAAGAGCGCTCGGCCAGGCGCTGCACTTCATCGGCCACCACCGCGAACCCGCGCCCGGCATCACCGGCCATGGACGCCTGGATGGCGGCGTTGAGGGCCAGGATGTTGGTCTGGTCGGCGATATCGTCGATCAGGCTGACAATGTCGCCGATTTCCTGGGATGACTCACCCAGGCGCTTGATGCGCTTGGCGGTGTCCTGGATCTGCTCGCGAATGTTGTCCATGCCATGAATGGTGTTGTGCACCACCTCGTTGCCCTTGTTGGCAATCTCCACCGACCGCTCGGCCACCGCCGACGACTCCGCGGCATTGGCCGACACCTGGTCGATGGACTGGGCCATTTCATTAATTGAAGTCGAAGCTTCGGAAATTTGCTGGGCCTGGTGTTCGGAGGCCTGGGCCAGGTGCATCGCCGTGGCCTGGGTTTCCTGCACCGCAGCGGCGACCTGGCCGGCGGTGAGGTTGATGGTCGCCACCAGATCGCGCAGCTGGTCCACCGAGTAGTTGATGGAGTCGGCGATGGTGCCGGTGAAGTCCTCGGTGACCGAGGCCGTGACGGTCAGGTCGCCATCGGCCAGGTCTTCGATCTCATCCAGCAACCGCATGATCGCGTTCTGGTTGCGCTCGTTCTTTTGTGCGGTTTCGTGCAACTGGCGGTTGGTTTCGCGGACCATCACCAGGCCAATCAGGATGATCGACATCAGCGCCAGCAAACCCAGCACATAGCCGCCGATGGTATTGATGGAACGCCCGCCGGCGAGGTTTTCGAAGGCCGTGGCCAGGTGCGAAGCCTCGTCGAGCAGGGTCTGCGACAGGTTGAAGATGTTGCCGGCCGATTCGCGGACCTTGAACAGCTCCGGGGAGGTCTCGAGGATTTCGTCCACCGAGCCGGAGACGAACTCGAAGAGCTCGCTGATTTCGCTCAGGCGTGCCCGGGCATCGCGGTCCTGGACCTGGGATATCTTCAGGGCCGGGTCACCTTGCAACATGCCATTGAGCACCTGGCCAAAACGCGCGGCGTCGCGACCGAAGGTGTCGGCGGCCTGGCTGGCGTTTTCGTCCCCCGCCAGCACGGTATTCACCGCGCCGAGGATTCGTTCGGCCAGCAGCGACTGACGCTGGGCCATGGCCACCTGGGCGGCCGGCGCACCGCGTTGCAGCAGGATCTCGACGACTTTTTCGTACTCGACCTGCAACTGCGGCACGGTTTCGGCCAGGGTCGCCGCCACCTGGTGCAACGACAGCACGGTCTGTTCGCTGGAGAGGATGGCATCGGTGTTCTTGAGCAGGCGCTCCCAATCCAGCTGCACCGCGCGCATCTGCGGACGCAGGGTGGCCGGCGCAGGGGGCAGGCCGGTCACCGGGTCGCCCTGTTTCAGGGAGCCCCAGCGCTGGGCGAAGTCATTGCGCGCATCGCTCAGCAGCTTGAACGCCGCGGGCTTGCCGGCGGCGGCCTCGGTGGCGTTCTTGGCGATGCGCTGGGACAGCACCCGCAGCTCACCGGCATGGCCGATGTACTGTTTGTCATAGGTGGATTGGGTGTTGAGGTAAGCGAAGTTGGCGAACAGCAGCATGATGAAGACGATCAGCGCGACGAACAGCACGATGATCTGCGAACGACTGCGCGATGCTTCCAGTGGCTTGCCTGTTTTTGCTTTGATCATCGGTTCTCGCCTGTACTGCCCAATCCAACTTACTGCTATTAACTGTAGTGTTGTGCAGTCTGCTCAATCAGTGTGGCTCTGTGGGAGCAAGGCTTGCCCGCGATGAGAACGACACAGTTTTTTCGTCAACCGAGGCGCAGCCATCGCGAGCAAGGTTTGCTCCCACAAGGGGCCTGCGCTGCATCTCGTTAAATCGCCACATCCATGAACCCCGGCGACCGCGCCAGGGCAAACGGGCTGAACACTTGCCACTCGCGCTCGCCGCCAAACCGGCCCTTGACGAAGGCCGCTTCCGGGCCGTCGAGGTCGTCCACCAGAGTCGGTTCCAGGCTGTCCTGGGCAAAATGCTGCAGCCCAAGGACCTCGTCCACCAGCAACCCGGCGAACACCTCGTCGTGATCCACCACCAACACGCGCCGCTGCTTGCGCACGGTCGACAGCTCGTGACCAAAGAACCCGCACAAGTCCATCAACGGCAACAAGCGCCCGCGCAGGTTAGCCACTCCACGCACCCACGGCTTGACCCCGGGCAAATGCGTGTGACGTGGTTCGTGCAGCACTTCGCTGACTTCGCCCATCGGCGCCACGTACCAGTGCTCGCCCAAGCGAAAGCCGATGCCGCTCCAACCGGCGCGATGGGTCGGCTGGGAGGGCAGGTCCGCCCCCAGCAACCGGCAGCGCCGGTCGATCTGCAGCAGCAGTTCGAATGCGGTCAGGGATTGGCTCATGGCCGTGCCGTCAACCCGCCAGCACTTTGTTCAGGGTCGCGATCAGGGTTTCTTCGTCCACCGGTTTGGTCAGGTAGTCCTTCGCCCCTTGGCGCGTGCCCCAGACCTTGTCGGTGTCCTGGTCCTTGGTGGTGATGATGATCACGGGGATGTGGCCGGTGTCCGGGTCCTTGGTCAGCTGGCGCGTGGCCTGGAAACCGTTGAGGCCGGGCATGACGATGTCCATCAGCACCGCATCGGGTTTTTCCTGGCGGGCCAGGGCCACGCCATCGGCGCCATTCTCGGCCTTAAGGACCTCGTGGCCGTGCTTTTCCAGCATGCCGGTCAGTTTGTACATTTCAGTCGGCGAATCATCGACGATCAGAACTCGTGCCATGGTGTTCCCCATTTTCTTGTTGACCCCAGGCCCGTTGGCCAAGTGTCATTAATGTGCCTGGTGCGGCTGGACAGCGGCAAAGCCCGGAACATGGGCCTGTATCGCGCCCAGCAGTTCTTCCTTGCTGAACGGCTTGGTCAAAAACTGATCGGAACCGACGATGCGTCCCTTGGCCTTGTCGAACAACCCGTCGCGGGACGACAGCATGATCACCGGCGTGGCCTTGAACGCGCTGTTGTTCTTGATCAGGGCACAGGTCTGGTAGCCATCCAGGCGCGGCATCATGATGTCGACAAAAATGATGCCCGGATGATGGTCGGCGATCTTGGCCAGGGCATCGAAGCCATCGACGGCCGTGATCACCTCGCAGCCCACGTTGCGCAGCAAGGTTTCGGCGGTGCGGCGGATGGTCTTCGAGTCGTCGATGACCATGACCTTCAAGGCGCTGGGTTGCTGCTGCGTGAGATGCTCTGCCATTGCCACTGCGAACCGGTTTTTAACGCGTAAGTGTGATCGACAGCGCAAACCCTTGATGTTCAAGGCCCGCACGTCACATGGCAGCCTTTTTAGCACAGTCTCCATCGCCGATCTATCGGCCGCTCGGCGCGGTGGTTTTTCCTTGACCGCCAATCTTCCGGGCGCCACTCTGACGCCACTTTTTCGCACCAATATGTGCCCATCACATTTCGAGGAACCAAGCCATGAGCGTACGCGTCGGCATTGTCATGGACCCTATCGCCAGCATTTCCTATAAAAAGGATAGCTCGCTGGCCATGCTGCTGGCCGCTCAGAAGCGCGGCTGGGAGCTGTTCTACATGGAACAGCGCGACCTCTACCAGGCCGAAGGCCAGGCTCGGGCGCGGATGAAACCGCTGAAAGTCTTCGCCAACCCCGAGAAGTGGTTTGAGCTGGGCACCGAGAGCGACGCGCTGCTGAGCGACCTGGACGTGATCCTGATGCGCAAGGATCCGCCGTTCGACATGGAGTTCGTGTATTCCACCTACCTGTTGGAACAGGCTGAAAACGCCGGTGTGCTGGTGGTCAACAAGCCCCAGAGCCTGCGCGACTGCAACGAAAAGCTGTTCGCCACGCTGTTCCCGCAGTGCACGCCACCGACCATCGTCAGCCGTCGTCCGGACGTGTTGCGCGAATTTGCCGACCATCACGGCGACGTGATCCTCAAGCCCCTGGACGGCATGGGCGGCTCCTCGATCTTCCGGCACACCGCCGGCCACCCGAACCTCTCGGTGATCCTGGAAACCCTGACCTTGCACGGCAAGCAGCAGATCATGATCCAGGGTTACCTGCCGGCCATCGTCGATGGCGACAAACGCATCCTGATGATCGACGGCGAACCGGTGGACTATTGCCTGGCGCGCATCCCGGCAGCCGGCGAAACCCGTGGCAACCTGGCGGCTGGCGGGCGTGGCGAGGCGCGTCCGTTGACTGACAAGGATCGCTGGATCGCCGCCCAGGTCGGCCCGACCCTGCGCGAAAAAGGCCTGTTGTTCGTGGGCCTGGACGTGATCGGCGAGCACCTGACGGAAATCAACGTCACCAGCCCGACCTGCATCCGCGAGATCGACAATGCCTTTGGCACCGACATCGGTGGCATGCTGATGGATGCCATCGATCAGAAGCTCAAGGCTCGTTGATCCAGATCTGCTGAAGGAAACCCACATTGCGTTATCATGCCCGGCCTGAAAAAAACGCGATGTTGGTTTCCTTGTCATGACGCTCCCGTCCGATCTGCCCCAAGAGCTCGCCCATCGTGGCGTGCGCCCGGCTGATCGCCTCGGTTTTACCCTGTTCCTGGCGGCGCTGATCCACCTGGCCCTGCTGCTGGGCGTCGGTTTTGCCACGGTCGAGCCCAAGCAGATCAGCCAGACCCTGGAAATCACCCTGGCCACCTTCAAGAGCGAGACCAAGCCCAAGAAGGCCGACTTCCTCGCCCAGGACAACCAGCAAGGCAGCGGCACCCTGGAAAAAAAGGCGATCCCCAAGACCACCGAGATCGCGCCGTTCCAGGACACCAAGGTACAAAAAGTCACCCCGCCGCCGGCCGCCAAGCCCGAGGTGCAGGAGACGGCGCCCAAGGCCGCCGTGACCACCGTGGCGCCGAAGCCGAAAAAGGCCCCGGCCAAGGAAGAGGTCAAGCCTGATCCCAAGCCCAGGGCCCCCGAGCCCACCTTCGACAGCTCACAGTTGTCCAGCGACATCGCCAGCCTGGAAGCCGAACTGGCCCAGGAGCAACAGCTCTACGCCAAGCGCCCGCGCATCCACCGCCTGAGCGCCGCCTCGACCATGCGCGACAAGGGCGCCTGGTACAAGGACGAATGGCGCAAGAAGGTCGAGCGCATCGGCAACCTCAACTACCCCGACGAAGCGCGGCGCAAACAGATCTACGGCAACCTGCGGCTAATGGTCTCGATCAACCGCGACGGCTCGCTGTATGAAGTGCTGGTGCTCGAATCTTCCGGCCAGCCGCTTTTGGACCAGGCCGCCCAACGGATCGTGCGCCTGGCCGCACCGTTCGCGCCGTTTACCGGGGACCTGTCGGACATCGACCGGCTGGAAATCATCCGCACCTGGAAGTTCGCCCGTGGCGACAAGCTTTCCAGTAACTGATTGACCGCCCAATCCCTTGTGGGAGCGAGCTTGCTCGCGATAGCGGACGGTCAGTCGACCTCTGTGTTGAATGATCAATTGCTATCGCGAGCAAGCTCGCTCCCACAGGGGATTGGTGACAGTCTCAGGTATTTCCTGGCTTGTCAGTTCGCCCCCGCCCCGCCACACTAGCGCCTATGAAAAACGTCAGCCCCACCTACCTCAAGCATCACTTCCTGATTGCCATGCCGCACATGGCCGATCCGAATTTTGCCCACACCTTGACCTACATCGTCGAGCACACGGCCAATGGGGCCATGGGGCTGGTAATCAATCGCCCACAGGAATTGAACCTGGCGGACATCCTGGAGCAGTTGCGCCCCGAAGTGGAACCGCCTCTCTTGTGCCAGCACGTGCCGATTTTCATCGGCGGCCCGGTGCAGACCGACCGCGGTTTCGTGCTCCATCCGTCGGGCCCCAAATACCAGGCCACTGTGGATCTGGACGGGGTATCACTGTCCACCTCCCAGGACGTGCTGTTCGCCATCGCCGACGGCGTCGGCCCGGAGAAAAGCCTGATCGCCCTCGGCTATGCCGGTTGGGAACCCGGGCAACTGGAAGCCGAACTGGCCGACAACGCCTGGCTGACCTGCCCGTTCGACGCCGACATCCTGTTCAACACCAGCAGCGAACTGCGCCTGGAAGCGGCGGCCAGCCGGTTGGGGGTCAACCTCAGCCTGCTCACCAGCCAGGCAGGACACGCCTGATGGCCCTGCGCTTGCTGCTGGGCTTCGATTACGGCACCAAACAGATCGGCGTAGCGGTCGGCCAGGTCATTACCGGCCAGGCCCGCGAGTTGTGCACCTTGAAGGCGCAGAATGGCGTTCCGGACTGGAACCAGGTCGAAGCGCTGATCAAGGAGTGGAAACCCGATGCCGTGGTGGTCGGCCTGCCGCTGAACATGGACGGCACGCCCAGCGACATGTGCCTGCGCGCCGAAAAGTTCGCCCGCCGGCTCAACGGCCGCTACAACCTGCCCTTCTATACCCATGACGAGCGCCTGACCACCTTCGAGGCCAAAGGCGAGCGCCTGGTGCGTGGCGGGCAGAAAGGCAGTTACCGCGACAACCCGGTGGACGCCATCGCCGCCGCCCTGCTGCTGCAAGGTTGGCTCGACGCCAACGCCGCCCTGTTCGAAACCTGATTTTTTGAAAGCGCCGCCAAGGCGCTTTCTCTTAGCGATAGACCGCGCCACTCACCACCGGCCCGGGAACCTGAAGGAGCCAGCATGAGCCTGCCCAATCCTGCCGAACTGATCAGCCAGATGGCGATTCGTCTCAAGGCACACCTGGAACACCGCGGCATCAGCGAGCCGCGCTACATCGGTATTCGCACCGGTGGCGTCTGGGTCGCCCAGGCCTTGCTCGAAGCACTGGGCAGCCAATCGCCACTGGGCACCCTGGACGTGTCCTTCTACCGCGACGACTTCAGCCAGAACGGCCTGCACCCGCAAGTGCGCCCCTCGGCCCTGCCGTTCGAGATCGAAGGCCAGCACCTGGTGCTGATCGACGACGTGCTGATGAGTGGCCGGACCATCCGCGCCGCCATGAACGAACTGTTCGACTACGGCCGCCCGGCCAGCGTGACGCTGGTGTGCCTGTTGGACCTGGACGCCGCCGAGCTGCCGATCCGGCCGAACGTGGTCGGCGCGACGCTGACGCTGGCCGCTCATGAGCGAGTCAAGCTCTCCGGCCCGTCGCCGCTGCAACTCGAACTGCAAGACCTTGCCCTTTAACTGCCCTTGTAAGAGTCCATCGCGATGACGCCTCTCGAAACCAAGCGCCCGCTGCAGCTCAACGATCAGGGCCAGCTGCGGCACTTCCTGTCCCTCGACGGCCTGCGCCGCGAGCTGCTGACGGAAATCCTCGACACTGCCGACTCGTTCCTCGAAGTCGGTGCCCGGGCGGTGAAAAAAGTCCCGTTGCTGCGCGGCAAGACCGTGTGCAACGTGTTCTTCGAAAACTCCACCCGCACCCGCACCACCTTCGAACTGGCGGCCCAGCGGCTGTCGGCGGACGTGATCACCCTCAACGTGTCCACATCCTCGGCGAGCAAGGGTGAAACCCTGCTCGACACCCTGCGCAACCTCGAAGCCATGGCCGCCGACATGTTCGTCGTGCGCCACGGCGACTCCGGCGCAGCGCATTTCATTGCCGAACACGTCTGCCCGCAAGTGGCGATCATCAACGGCGGCGACGGCCGTCACGCCCACCCGACCCAGGGCATGCTGGACATGCTGACCATCCGTCGGCACAAGGGCAGCTTCGAAAACCTGTCGGTGGCCATCGTCGGCGACATCCTGCACTCGCGGGTGGCCCGTTCGAACATGCTGGCCCTCAAGACCCTCGGCTGCCCGGACATCCGCGTAATCGCGCCGAAGACCCTGCTGCCCATCGGCGTCGAGCAATACGGCGTGAAGGTCTACACCGACATGACCGAAGGCCTCAAGGATGTGGACGTGGTGATCATGCTGCGCCTGCAACGCGAGCGCATGACCGGCGGCCTGCTGCCCAGCGAAGGCGAGTTCTACCGCCTGTTCGGCCTGACCACCGCACGCCTGGCCGGGGCCAAGCCGGACGCTATCGTCATGCACCCGGGGCCGATCAACCGCGGCGTGGAGATCGAGTCGGCGGTGGCCGACGGGCCGCACTCGGTGATTCTCAACCAGGTGACCTACGGCATCGCCATCCGCATGGCCGTGCTGTCCATGGCCATGAGCGGGCAAACGGCCCAGCGCCAATTCGACCAGGAGAACGCCCAGTGAAGCTCAGCATTCTCGGCGCACGCGTGATCGATCCAGCCAGTGGCCTGGATCAAGTGACTGATATCCATATCGATGCCTGCAAGATCGTCGCCCTTGGCGCGGCGCCGGCCGGTTTCGTCGCGGTCGAGACCCTCGACGCCCAAGGCCTGGTGGCCGCTCCGGGCCTGGTGGACCTGAACGTCGCCCTGCGCGAACCGGGCTACAGTCGCAAAGGCAGTATCGTCAGCGAAACCCGGGCCGCCGCTGCCGGTGGCGTGACCAGCCTGTGCTGCCCGCCGCAGACCAAACCGGTACTGGACACTTCGGCCGTGGCCGAACTGATCCTCGACCGTGCCCGCGAGGCCGGCAACACCAAGGTCTTCCCGATTGGCGCACTGAGCAAGGGCCTGGACGGCGAGCAACTGGCCGAACTCATCGCCCTGCGGGATGCCGGTTGCGTGGCATTCGGCAACGGCCTGAACAGTTTCCGCAACACCCGCACCCTGTGCCGCGCCCTGGAATACGCGGCGACCTTTGGCCTGACGGTGATCTTCAACTCCCAGGACCACGACCTGGCCGAAGGTGGCCTGGCCCACGAAGGCCCGACCGCCAGTTTCCTCGGCCTGCCAGGCATCCCGGAAACCGCCGAGACCGTGGCCCTGGCCCGAGACCTGCTGTTGGTCGAGCAAAGCGGCGTGCGCGCCCACTTCAGCCAGTTGACCAGTGCTCGCGGTGCGGCACTGATCGCCCAGGCCCAGGCCCGCGGCTTGCCAGTAACCGCCGATGTGGCGCTGTACCAGTTGATCCTGACCGACGAAGCGCTGATCGATTTCAACAGCGTCTACCACGTCCAGCCGCCACTGCGCACCCGCGCCGACCGCGATGGCCTGCGTGAGGCGGTGAAGTCCGGGGTGATCTCGGCCATCTCCAGCCATCACCAACCCCATGAGCGCGATGCCAAGCTGGCGCCGTTCGGCGCCACCGAGCCGGGCATCAGCAGCGTCGAACTGCTGCTGCCGCTGGCCCTGACGCTGGTGGAAGATGGTTTGCTGGACCTGCCGACCCTGCTGGCACGCCTGAGCGCCGGCCCGGCCCAGGCGCTGCAGCTGCCGGCGGGGAAACTCGCGGTTGGCGCCGCGGCGGACCTCGTGCTGTTCGACCCTGCCGCCTCCACCGTGGCCGGTGAAGCCTGGCGCTCCAAGGGTGACAACTGCCCGTTCCTCGGCCATAGCCTGCCGGGTGTGGTGCGTTACACCCTGATGGATGGGAGGATTACCCACCAGGCCTGATACCGCGCCGCGCCTATCGCGAGCAAGCTCGCTCCCACAGGTGGATCTTTGGTGAACCTCGATCCAGTGTGGGAGCGAGCTTGCTCGCGATGCAGGCGACCCGGTCTTACTGAAAAGCCCCACGCTTCTGCGCATTACGGATCGACACCTGATCATTCAGCGTCCAGAAGTCATACAGCACCCCCAGGAAAAACACCCCGCCAGTCAGCAGGTAAAGGATCCCGCTGAGCCATTTGCCCTGGTACATGCGGTGTACGCCCAGCACCCCGAGAAACGTCAGCAGAATCCACGCCACGCTGTATTCGATAGGTCCCGGGGTGAAACGCAGGCCCGCTTCGCGATCCATTGCCGGGATCAGGAACAGGTCGATCAACCAGCCAATGCCCAGCAGGCCGAAGGTGAAGAACCAGATCGTGCCCGTGACCGGCTTGCCGTAATAGAAACGATGGGCACCGGTGAACCCGAAAATCCACAGCAGATACCCAATGACCTTGCTGTGAGTATCGCGGATTGCATCCTGCTGATAGCTGTTCATGAATGGCCTCTTTTGCCTCGATAGATAAATTTTTTCGGAGTTTTTGTGACTTTTTCGTGTCTGGCCGACAAGCGGTCCTGGGCGACTCGGACCGGCGAAAGCCCCGTGGCATAGGGGTTCTGTCGGACAATCAAGTCAATTTGTCGCATTTCGCTGGGTTTTGCGCTGCGTTTCGAATCGACAAACGGCCTCGGAAACGCAAAAAAAGCTGTTATAAAGTTGCGCGCTAACCTTTAAGAGCCTTGCCTAATGCGTCCATTTTTCAAGACATGGCTAACCATTTGCCTATTATTGCCACTGGCCGCCCACGCCACCAATCGTGAGCAACGTCTTCCCAACGTCAACGGCTATACCCCGAAATCCCATGTCTCTGCTTCCTTGAGCAAGGACAAGCCCGGCGCCCAGCGCTTGAGCACGACCAACAGCAAGCTGGTCCCGCCGATGGCGACCAAAACGAGCAGCAATGTGTTGAGTCGCGCCGTGAATGTACTTGGCACACCTTATCGTTGGGGCGGCAGTAGCCCAAGTAAAGGTTTCGATTGCAGCGGACTGGTGAAATACGCCTTCAACGACGCCACCTTCGACCTGCCGCGCACCTCCAACGCCATGGCCGCCGGTCATGGCGAGAAAGTCGAGCGCAAGGACCTCAAGCCCGGTGACCTGATCTTCTTCAAGCTCAAGAGCCGCCGGGTCAACCACGTGGCCATCTACCTGGGCAACGACCGCTTCATCCACGCCCCGCGCCGTGGCAAGTCGGTGAGCATCGACACCCTGAACAAGCCGTACTGGGACACCCACTACGTGGTGGCCAAGCGCGTGCTGCCGAAAGAGCCGGGGGCGATGCGCGTGGTTCAGCGCTGACTCAAGGTGTACATGGCCCCTGTGGCGAGGGAGCTTGCTCCCGCTGGGCTCTGTAGGAGCTGGCGAAGCCTGCGATCTTTTGATCTTGATCTTTCGCTCTCGACTCAATTATCTGGGACAAGATCACAGCCTCGTTGCACTCGACAGCTCCTACAGGGCCGCTCCGCGCCCCAGCGGGAGCAAGCTCCCTCGCCACAAAAGCGGTGCTGCCTTCCTGCCGCCTCTAGAAGTTATCCGGCGTACGCGCCCGCTCCCGCGCATGTTCGCGGCTGATCAGCCCCTTGTTCACCAAGTCCTTCAGGCACATGTCCAGCGTCTGCATCCCCAGCGAACCGCCGGTCTGGATCGCCGAGTACATCTGCGCCACCTTGTCTTCACGGATCAGGTTCCGAATGGCCGAGGTGCCCAGCATGATTTCATGCGCCGCGATCCGGCCGCCGCCGATTTTCTTGACCAGCGTCTGGGAAATCACCGCCTGCAACGATTCCGACAACATCGAGCGAACCATGGACTTCTCGTCACCGGGGAAGACGTCCACCACCCGATCAATGGTCTTGGCCGCCGACGTGGTGTGCAGGGTGCCGAACACCAGGTGCCCGGTTTCCGCGGCGGTCAGCGCCAGGCGAATGGTTTCCAGGTCGCGCATCTCTCCCACCAGGATCACGTCCGGGTCCTCCCGCAGGGCCGAACGCAGGGCCGTGGAAAAACCCTGGGTGTCGCGGTGCACCTCACGCTGGTTGATCAGGCATTTGCGCGGTTCGTGAACGAATTCGATGGGGTCTTCGATGGTGAGAATGTGATGGTGCTTGTGGCTGTTCAAGTAATCGATCATGGCCGCCAGGGTGGTGGACTTGCCTGAACCGGTCGGCCCGGTCACCAACACCAGCCCGCGCGGCGATTCGGTCACCTTGCGAAACACCTCGCCCATCCCCAGGTCTTCCATGGTCAGGACTTTCGACGGAATGGTGCGAAACACCGCCCCCGCACCGCGATTCTGGTTGAAGGCGTTGACCCGGAACCGCGCGACGCCCGGCACGTCGAAGGAAAAATCGGTCTCCAGAAACTTTTCGTAATCTACTCGTTGCCGGTCGTTCATGATGTCGTAGATCAGTTCATGAACCTGCTTGTGGTCCAATGCCGGCAGGTTGATGCGCCTGACATCGCCATCGACGCGGATCATCGGTGGCAGCCCGGCGGACAGGTGCAGGTCCGACGCGCCCTGCTTGGCGCTGAACGCCAGTAACTCAGTGATATCCATAGCGCTCCTCAATTCCAGTAGAATGCCGCGAACCTCACCGCTGGCGCTTCTTTATGTCCACGATAGCAGACAACATCGCTCAGGTTAGTTCGCGCATCCGCGCTGCGGAGCAGGCCGCCCAGCGCGCCGAACACAGTGTCAAACTGCTGGCCGTGAGCAAGACCAAACCCGTCCAGGCCTTGCGCGAAGCCTATGCCGCCGGCCTGCGGGACTTCGGCGAGAACTACCTGCAAGAAGCCTTGGGCAAACAGCTCGAACTGACCGACCTGCCCTTGATCTGGCACTTCATCGGTCCCATTCAATCGAACAAGACGCGCGCTATCGCCGAACATTTCGACTGGGTGCATTCCGTGGATCGCTTGAAAATTGCACAGCGTCTGTCCGAGCAGCGTCCGGCCGACTTGCCACCGCTGAACATCTGCATCCAGGTCAACGTCAGCGGTGAAGCCAGCAAATCCGGTTGCACCCCAGCGGACCTGCCCGCCCTGACCAGCGCCATCAGCGCCCTGCCCCGCCTGAAACTGCGCGGGTTGATGGCGATTCCCGAACCCACCGAAGACCGCGCCGCCCAGGATGCTGCCTTCGCCGCGGTCCAACGCTTGCAAGCCAGCCTGGCGCTACCGCTGGACACCCTTTCCATGGGCATGAGCCACGACCTTGAGTCAGCCATCGCCCAAGGCGCCACTTGGGTACGCATCGGTACGGCCCTGTTTGGCGCCCGCGACTACGGTCAATCCTGAAACATGGCCGACTCATCTCTTTATAAGGACCTGTCATGAGCAACACGCGTATTGCCTTCATCGGCGCCGGCAACATGGCCGCCAGCCTGATCGGCGGCCTGCGGGCCAAGGGCCTGGACGCTTCTTTGATTCGCGCCAGCGATCCGGGTGAAGAGACCCGCACCCGGGTGAGCAGCGAGCACGGCGTCGAAACCTTCGCCGACAACGCCCAGGCCATCGACGGCGCGGACGTCATCGTGCTGGCGGTCAAGCCGCAGGCGATGAAAACCGTCTGCGCGGCCCTGCGCCCAAGCCTCAAGCCTCATCAACTGGTGGTGTCGATTGCCGCCGGCATCACGTGCGCCAGCATGAACAACTGGCTCGGCGAGCAGCCGATCGTACGCTGCATGCCCAACACCCCAGCACTGCTGCGCCAGGGCGTCAGCGGCCTGTTCGCCACTTCCCAAGTGTCCGCCGCACAACGCCAGCAGGCCGAGGAGCTGCTGTCGGCTGTCGGCCTGGCACTGTGGCTGGACACCGAACAGCAACTGGACGCCGTTACCGCCGTCTCCGGCTCGGGCCCGGCGTACTTCTTCCTGCTGATCGAAGCCATGACTGCCGCCGGCGAGAAACTCGGCCTGCCCCGGGAAACCGCCGCCAGGCTGACCTTGCAGACCGCCCTCGGTGCCGCGCACATGGCGGTGTCCAGCGACGTCGATGCGGCCGAGCTGCGTCGCCGCGTGACCTCGCCGGCCGGCACCACCGAAGCGGCCATCAAATCGTTCCAGGCCGGGGGCTTCGAAGCCCTGGTGGAAAAAGCACTCGGCGCCGCCGCGCACCGCTCGGCCGAAATGGCCGAACAACTGGGCCAATAAGGAGTTATTCATGATTGGATTGAACACTGCAGCGGTCTACGTGCTGCAAACCCTCGGCAGCCTGTACCTGCTGATCGTGCTGCTGCGCTTCGTGCTGCAACTGGTGCGCGCCAACTTCTACAACCCGCTGTGCCAGTTCATAGTCAAGGCCACCCAGCCACTGCTCAAGCCCCTGCGCCGGATCATCCCGAGCCTGTTCGGCCTGGACATGTCGTCGCTGGTCCTGGCGATCCTCGTGCAACTGGCGCTGATGGCCCTGACCCTGCTGCTGACCTATGGCACCACCGGCAACCCGCTGCAACTGCTGATCTGGTCGATCATTGGCGTGACCGCGCTGTTCCTGAAGATTTTCTTCTTCGCCCTGATCATCAGCGTGATCCTGTCGTGGGTCGCGCCGGGCAGCCATAACCCGGGCGCCGAGCTGGTGAACCAGATCTGCGAGCCGGCCCTGGCGCCGTTCCGCCGCATCGTGCCGAACCTCGGCGGCCTGGATATCTCGCCGATCCTGGCGTTCATGGTGCTCAAGCTGATCGACATGCTGGTGATCAACAACCTGGCGGCGATGACCATGATGCCGGAAATCCTGCGCCTGCTGATCTGACCCAGGTGAGCTACTTTCGCTGGGACGGCGACGACCTGATCCTGGAGTGCCACCTGCAACCGGCAGCCCGCAGCGATGATTTCGCCGGGCTGCACGGTGACCGCCTGAAGATCCGCCTCACCGCCCCGCCGGTCGAGGGCAAGGCCAACGCTTACCTGATGGCGTTCCTGGCCAAGGCGTTTGGCGTGTCCAAGAGCCAGGTCAGCCTGATCAGCGGCGAATTGAACCGGCAGAAACGGGTGCGCATTCATTCGCCGAAGAAACTGCCGGAGTTGCCGGGCCTCGTCCGGCCGACCTGATCCGGCTTGGATCGGGGGCATGGTTAACCCTGTGGCGAGGAAGCTTGCTCCCGCTGGGCCGCACCTGTAGGAGCTGCCGGAGGCTCGGGCCGCGTTCGGACGATCTTTTGATCTTGATCTGTTGTGCGTTCGCTCACGACTCAATTGTCTGGGGAAAGATCGCAGCCTCGTTGCACTCGACAGCTCCTACAGGGCCGCTTCGCGCCCCAGCGGGAGCAAGCTCCCTCGCCACAAAAACAACGGCGGACAATCAGCGGCGCCTTTGCTTGCCGCCTGCCACAGCGGTCTTTAGACTTACGCCTCATTTCAACGCGAGCAGGGTCGATGCCAGCTGCCTTTCCCCCCGATTCCGTTGGTCTGGTGACGCCGCAAATGGCGCATTTCAGCGAGCCCCTGGCCCTGGCCTGCGGCCGTTCGTTGCCAGCCTATGACCTGATCTACGAAACCTACGGCACCCTCAATGCCACGGCGAGCAATGCCGTGCTGATTTGCCACGCCTTGTCGGGGCATCACCACGCCGCCGGCTACCACAGCGTCGACGACCGCAAGCCCGGCTGGTGGGATAGCTGCATCGGCCCGGGCAAGCCCATCGACACCAGCAAGTTCTTCGTGATCAGCCTGAACAACCTGGGCGGCTGCAACGGTTCCACTGGCCCCAGCAGCCTCAACCCGGACACCGGCAAACCTTTCGGCGCCGATTTCCCGGTGCTGACCGTGGAAGACTGGGTTCACAGCCAGGCACGCCTGGCCGATCGCCTCGGGGTCGGCCAGTGGGCCGCCGTGATCGGTGGCAGCCTGGGGGGCATGCAGGCCCTGCAATGGACCATCACCTACCCGGACCGCGTGCGCCACTGCCTGGCAATCGCCTCGGCGCCCAAGCTGTCGGCGCAGAACATCGCCTTCAACGAAGTGGCGCGCCAGGCGATCCTCACCGACCCGGAGTTCCATGGCGGCTCGTTCCAGGAACACGGCGTGATCCCCAAGCGCGGGCTGATGCTGGCGCGGATGGTCGGGCACATCACCTACCTGTCCGACGACTCCATGGGCGAGAAATTCGGCCGTGGCCTCAAGAGCGAAAAGCTCAACTACGACTTCCACAGCGTCGAGTTCCAGGTCGAGAGCTACCTGCGTTATCAGGGTGAAGAGTTCTCCGGGCGTTTCGACGCCAACACGTACCTGTTGATGACCAAGGCACTGGACTACTTCGATCCGGCGGCGAACTTCGACGATAACCTGGCGAAAACCTTCGCCAACGCCACCGCCAAGTTCTGCGTGATGTCGTTCACCACCGACTGGCGCTTCTCCCCGGCGCGCTCGCGGGAGCTGGTGGACGCGCTGATGGCTGCGCGCAAGGACGTCTGCTACCTGGAAATCGACGCGCCCCAGGGTCACGACGCCTTTTTGATCCCGATCCCGCGCTACCTGCAGGCGTTCGGCAACTACATGAACCGTATAACGCTGTGAGGACGCCATGAGAGCCGATCTGGAAATCATCCAGGAATGGATCCCCGCCGGCAGCCGCGTGCTCGACCTGGGCTGCGGCAACGGCGAACTGCTGACCTGGCTGCGGGACAACAAGCAAGTCAGCGGCTACGGCCTGGAAAACGACCCGGACAACATTGCCGAATGCGTCGCCAAGGGCATAAACGTCATCGAGCAGGACCTGGACAAGGGCCTGGGCAACTTTGCCAGCAACAGCTTCGACATCGTGGTCATGACCCAGGCGCTGCAAGCAGTGCACTACCCGGACAAGATCCTCGACGAAATGCTGCGGGTTGGACGCCAGTGCATCATCACCTTCCCCAACTTCGGCCACTGGCGTTGCCGCTGGTACCTGGCGAGCAAGGGCCGCATGCCAGTCTCGGAGTTCCTGCCCTACACCTGGTACAACACGCCAAACATCCACTTCTGCACCTTCGAGGATTTCGAAGCGCTGTGCCGCGAGCGTGAAGCCAAGGTCATCGATCGCCTGGCCGTGGACCAGCAGCACCGCCACGGGTGGGCCAGCAAGCTATGGCCTAATCTGTTAGGTGAGATAGGCATCTATCGGGTCAGCAGCCCAGGCCTTACCGATTATCAGGTCGCGGTGTGAGCCCCGGCCTCACCAGGAGCACGACATGAACCGTCTAGCGCTGTTTCTCATCACCGCTTGCCTGAGCGTTGGCGCCATGGCCGCCGACGCTATCAAGGGCGAGCGCAAGGAAGTGTTCGGTGATATCACCGTGCACTACAACACCTTCAACTCCACCTTCCTGACACCGGACATCGCCAAGGCCGCCGAGCTGATTCGCAGCAAGCAACAAGGCGTGATCAACATCTCGGTGCTCAAGGATGGCAAGCCCTTGATGGCCCAGGTCAGCGGCACGGTGAAAGACCTCACCAGCCAGAGCGTCCCACTGCAATTCAAGCAGGTGACCGAGCCAGGCGCGATCTACTACATCGCCCAGTACCCGGTGCCCCAGCAGGAAACCCGCACCTTCGAGATCAAGGTGCAAACCGGCGACAAGATCAACACCATCAACTTCAACCAGGAACTGTTCCCGGGCCAATGATCAATTTCACCCAACTCGTACTGGCCAGCCACAACGCCGGCAAACTCAAGGAACTGCAGGCCATGCTCGGCGGCTCGGTGCAGTTGCGCTCGATTGGCGAGTTCAGCCAGGTGGAACCGGAAGAGACCGGCCTGTCGTTTGTCGAGAACGCCATCCTCAAGGCCCGCAATGCCGCACGCATCTCGGGCCTGCCAGCGCTGGCCGACGATTCCGGGCTGGCCGTGGACTTCCTGGGCGGTGCGCCAGGCATTTACTCGGCCCGTTACGCTGACGGTAAAGGTGACGCGGCGAACAACGCCAAGCTGCTCGACGCCCTCAAGGACGTGCCCGAAGCCGAGCGCGGCGCGCAGTTCGTGTGTGTGCTGGCCCTGGTACGCCATGCCGATGATCCACTGCCGATCCTCTGCGAAGGCCTGTGGCACGGGCGCATTCTCACCGAAGCCAGCGGCGAGCACGGTTTTGGCTATGACCCGTTGTTCTGGGTGCCGGAGCGCAATTGCTCCAGCGCCGAGCTGGGGCCGGTGGAAAAGAACCAACTGAGCCACCGCGCCCGAGCCATGGCCCTGCTGCGTCAACGCCTGGGCCTGCAATGATCGATGACGCTCCCACACCGCTGATTCATGGCGGTGTACAAACGCCTCGGGCGCCGCTGCCAGTGCTGCCGCCCCTGGCGTTGTACATCCACATACCGTGGTGCGTGCGCAAATGCCCGTATTGCGACTTCAACTCCCACACCGCCAGCCCGCAGTTGCCGGAAGAGGAATATGTCGACGCCTTGCTGGCCGACCTCGACCAGGACTTGCACGCGGTTTATGGTCGCCCGTTGAGCTCGATCTTTTTTGGTGGCGGCACCCCGAGCCTGTTCAGCGCCCAAGCCCTGGGGCGTTTGCTCAAGGGAGTGGAAGCGCGGATACCGTTCGCCCAGGACATTGAAATCACCCTGGAAGCCAACCCCGGCACCTTCGAGCAAGAAAAATTCGTCGCTTACCGGGCCTTGGGCATCAATCGCCTGTCCATCGGTATCCAGAGTTTCCAGCAAGCCAAGCTCGAGGCCCTGGGGCGGATACACAACGGCGACGAAGCGGTGCGCGCCGCCGGCATGGCTCGCCAGGCCGGCTTCGACAATTTCAACCTGGACCTGATGCATGGGCTGCCCGACCAGTCCCTGGAAGACGCCTTGAGCGACCTGCGCCAGGCCATCGCCTTGAAGCCGACGCATTTGTCCTGGTACCAGCTGACGCTGGAGCCGAACACGGTGTTCTGGAACCAGCCGCCGACATTGCCCGAAGACGACACGCTGTGGGACATCCAGGAAGCCGGGCAAGCCTTGCTGGCCGAACACGGCTACGCCCAATACGAGGTTTCGGCCTACGCCCAACCCGGCCGGGCGGCGCGGCATAACCTCAATTACTGGAGCTTCGGCGACTTCATCGGCATCGGCGCCGGCGCCCACGGCAAGCTCAGCCATCCGGACGGGCGCATCGTGCGCACCTGGAAGACCCGCCTACCCAAGGACTACCTCAACCCGGCCAAGAGCTTCCAGGCCGGCGAGAAAACCCTGGCCAACGAAGAGCTGCCGTTCGAGTTCCTGATGAATGCCCTGCGCCTGACCGAGGGCGTGGAAGCGCGGCTGTACCCGGAGCGCACCGGGTTGCCCCTGCAAAGCCTGGCCGAAGGCCGACGCGAGGCCGAACAAAGCGGGTTGTTGCAGGTCGAACCGACACGTCTGGCGGCCACCGAGCGCGGACAGCTGTTTCTCAACGACTTGCTGCAGACATTTCTGAGCTGATCAACACAAGGAAATCGAATGGATCTGGTACTCGACCTGCTGGCCACCGTGTCCCGCTGGAGCCGCAGCAACTTGTCGGAAATCTCCCTGGCATTGATAGGCTGCCTGCTGGTGCTGTTTGGCGCCGACATCAAGGGCTGGGTCGAACAACGCCTGGGCAGCATCGCCAGCGCCTTGCGCGTCCCGCTGATCGCCCTGTTGTGCATGATCGGCAGCGGCGCAGCACTGATCTACGCCACGCCGTGGGTCGTTCGGGGTTTGAGCCAGTTCAACAACTACAGCCTGGCGCCGGTGTTGTTGGTGGTGCTGGTGTTGATAGGCGTAGTCGCGGATCGGCGCTGACCCGGTCACCTAAAACAACTGTGGGAGCGAGCTTTGTGGGAGTAAAGCTTGCTCGCGATGCAGGCAACTCAGGTTCAAGTGGACACCGAGGCGCGGCTATCGCGGGCAAGCCTTGCTCCCACAGAAGCTCGTTCCCACAGGGGATCCCCTTTCAGCAGGGGTTTCTGGTGTTTAAGCCAGCTTCGCGAACTTCAAATCCCAAACCCCATGCCCAAGGCGTTCGCCACGGCGCTCGAACTTGGTGATCGGCCGTTCGGCCGGGCGCGGTACGCACTTGCCGTCTTCAGCCAGGTTGCGATAGCCCGGGGCGACGTTCATCACTTCCAGCATGTATTCGGCGTAGGGTTCCCAGTCGGTGGCCATGTGCAGCACACCGCCGACCTTCAACTTGCTGCGCACCAGTTCAGCGAACGACGCCTGGACGATACGGCGCTTGTGGTGGCGGCTTTTGTGCCAAGGGTCCGGGAAGAACAACATCAGGCGGTCGAGGCTGTTGTCGGCCACGCAGCGGTTGAGCACTTCGATGGCGTCGCAATCGTAGACCCGCAGGTTGGTCAGCCCTTGGGTCAGCACGCCGTTGAGCAGCGCACCGACACCGGGACGGTGGACTTCCACACCGATGAAATCCTGCTCCGGCGAAGCGGCGGCCATTTCCAGCAACGAATGGCCCATGCCGAAGCCGATTTCCAGCGAGCGCGGGGCCGAGCGGCCGAAGACCTGGTCAAAATCCACCGGGGCATCGGCAAGTGGCAGGACAAACAGCGGCGCGCCCTGCTCCAGGCCGCGCTGCTGGCCTTCAGTCATGCGCCCGGCGCGCATCACGAAACTCTTGATGCGGCGGTGCTGGCGTTCTTCGCCTTCTTCCGGCAGGACCGGCGTGTCGTTCGATTCAGTCATCAATGGCTCTTACTTGATCAGACCATCCAGCGGCGAGGAGGCGCTGGCGTAAAGTTTTTTCGGCATGCGGCCAGCCAGGTACGCCAGGCGACCGGCGACGATGGCGTGCTTCATGGCTTCGGCCATGAGGATCGGCTGCTGGGCGTGGGCGATGGCCGAGTTCATCAGCACCGCTTCGCAACCCAGTTCCATGGCGATGGTGGCGTCGGAAGCGGTACCGACACCGGCATCCACCAACACCGGGATCTTGGCTTCTTCCAGGATGATCTGCAGGTTGTACGGGTTGCAGATCCCCAGGCCTGTACCGATCAGGCCGGCCAGCGGCATGACCGCGATGCAGCCGATTTCCGCCAATTGACGGGCGATGATCGGATCATCGCTGGTGTAGACCATCACGTCGAAGCCTTCCTTGACCAGGGTTTCAGCGGCCTTGAGGGTTTCGATCACGTTGGGAAACAGGGTTTTCTGGTCCGCCAGCACTTCCAGCTTCACCAGGTTGTGGCCGTCGAGCAGCTCACGGGCCAGGCGGCAGGTGCGCACGGCCTCGATAGCGTCGAAGCAACCGGCGGTGTTCGGCAGGATGGTGTAGCGGTCCGGCGGCAGGATATCCAGCAGGTTCGGTTCGCCCGGATTCTGGCCGATGTTGGTCCGGCGCACGGCGACGGTCACGATTTCGGCGCCCGAGGCCTCGATGGCCAGGCGGGTTTCTTCCATGTCGCGATATTTGCCGGTGCCTACCAGCAAGCGCGACTGGTAGGTACGACCGGCCAGGACGAAGGGCTTGTCGCTACGAACGATGCTCATGGGAAATCCTCTGTTGGGGTGAGGTTCTTGCGAAATGCTGCGAAACCGAGGCGACTAGCCGCCACCGATGGCGTGGACCACTTCAACGCTGTCGCCATCGTTCAACGTGGTTTCAGCGTGCTGGCTGCGCGGGACGATATCCAGATTGAGTTCCACCGCGACGCGGCGTCCGGTGAGTTCCAGACGGGTCAGCAGGGCCGCAACGGTTTCACCGTCGGGCAGATCAAGGGGTTCGCCGTTCAACTGAATGCGCATGCCGGATGCCGCCATCATTTTTAGGGGCTGGCATTCTAGCCCGATCAGTCTGGGTGACCCAAGCCATTCGTCATGAAATGGACCGCCCGGTCAGCCCAGCCGCCAGGCGGCAAGCCCCAGGCATACCCAGCCGATCAGGAACGCCACGCCGCCCAACGGCGTGATGATGCCCAGCTTGCTGATGCCCGTGAGGGTCAGCAGGTACAGGCTGCCGGAGAACAACAGGATGCCGACCACAAATGAAACTCCGGCCCAGGTGACGATGCGGCCGGGAATGTGCGTGGCCAGCAGCGCAACGCCCAGCAACGCCAGGGTGTGCACCAGTTGATAGGTGACGCCGGTGTGGAAAATCGCCAGGTATTCGGCGCTCAGGCGATCTTTCAGGCCATGGGCGGCGAACGCCCCCAGTGCCACGCCCGTGAAGCCGAAAAAAGCAGCCAGCATCAGAAAGCTACGCAGCATGAGAACTCCAGTCAGACTCGGTGGACAGGGTCTGTATAATGGCCCGCTCGACGGGTTCGGCCAAGCCATCTCTATGCTGCGTTTATTATTTCGACGGTTCCTTAAAGCCCTGCTCTGGTTCGCCGTTGGCAGCGTTGTGCTCGTGCTGTTGTTTCGGGTGGTGCCGCCGCCGTTCACGGCGCTGATGATCGAGCGCAAGGTTGAATCCTGGTTCGGCGGCGAACCCATCGACCTGCAACGCACCTGGCAGCCTTGGGACCAGATCTCCGATAGCCTGAAAGTGGCGGTGATTGCTGGCGAAGACCAGAAATTCCCCGAGCACTGGGGCTTCGACATCGGCGCGATCCAGGCCGCGTTCGCCCACAATGGGCGTGGCGGTTCGATTCGCGGCGCCAGCACCCTCAGCCAGCAAGTGTCCAAGAACCTGTTCCTGTGGTCGGGCCGCAGCTGGCTGCGCAAGGGACTGGAGGCCTGGTTCACCGCGCTGATCGAAGTGCTCTGGCCCAAGCAGCGGATCCTCGAGGTGTACCTCAACAGCGTCGAGTGGGATGACGGTGTATTCGGCGCAGAAGCGGCGGCACGCCATCACTTCCGCATCAGCGCCGACGCCTTGTCCCGGCAACAGGCCAGCCTGCTGGCGGCGGTATTGCCCAACCCGCGAAAATGGAGCGCCAGCCGGCCGAGCCCCTATGTGCTGCGGCGGGCGGGCTGGATTCGCCAGCAGATGAGCCAGTTGGGGGGCGACAGTTATCTGCTGGAACTCAATAATTCGCGGCGAGCGCCTTGGGCCCAGTAAACCAAGACACTGGAGACCCCTTGTGGGAGCGAGCCTGCTCGCGATGACAATAGCTCATTCGACATCTTCATCGACTGAGCCAACGCAATCGCGAGCAGGCTCGCTCCCACAAGGGGACCTGCGTCGGGTCCGAGAGTGAGCACAAACAAGAACGCCCCGATCATCACTGATCGGGGCGTTTTTATGGCCGCTATCGCAGTCAGGCGGCGATCGACACCTTGAGCTTGTTCATCGCGCTCTTCTCAAGCTGACGAATCCGCTCGGCCGACACGTTGTACTTCTGCGCCAGGTCGTGCAGCGTGGCTTTTTCCTCGGCCAGCCAGCGCTGGTAGAGGATGTCGCGGCTGCGCTCGTCCAGCACTTCCAGGGCTTCGTGCAGGTTGGTGTTGGAGTTGTCGCTCCAGTCGGCGTCTTCCAGTTGACGCGCCGGGTCGTACCGGTGGTCTTCCAGGTAGTTGGCCGGCGATTGGAAAGCGCTGTCGTCGTCCGCTTCGGCGGCCGGGTCGAAGGCCATGTCATGGCCGGTCAGGCGGCTTTCCATCTCGCGCACTTCCCGAGGCTCTACGCCCAGGCTCTCGGCGACACGATGGACTTCTTCGTTATTCAGCCAGGCCAGGCGCTTCTTCTGGCCGCGCAGGTTGAAGAACAGCTTGCGCTGGGCCTTGGTGGTCGCGACTTTCACGATGCGCCAGTTGCGCAGGATGAACTCGTGGATTTCCGCCTTGATCCAGTGCACCGCAAACGACACCAGGCGCACGCCCATTTCCGGGTTGAAACGCTTGACCGCCTTCATCAGGCCAACGTTGCCTTCCTGGATCAGGTCGGCCTGGGCCAGCCCGTAGCCGGAATAGCTGCGGGCGATATGTACGACAAAACGCAGGTGGGCGAGCACCATCTGCCGAGCCGCCTCAAGATCCTGCTCATAATAGAGACTCTCGGCCAGTTCACGCTCCTGCTCGGGGGTCAGCAAGGGAATGCTGTTCACCGTGTGCACATAGGCCTCCAGGTTCGCACCCGGGACCAGAGCATAAGCAGGTTGCAAAGAAGTGGTCATACGAAAAAACCTCCGACTCACATAACTCGTGCAGTTCAGCACTGCGAAAATTGACCGGGAACCCTAGGACAAGTTCCCACAAAAACTGAAAGGTCAATACACGCAAAAAAACACTTATTTTGGCGCAAGCTCACGCAAGTGGCGTGCGACCGCAATCCATGCACCGATATAACCCAACAGCACCGCGCCAAGCAAGAGCGACAGACCGTCGGCGACTGGCACGCCGGCCAGCGAGAAATCACTGCCGTACAAACCGGCCAACCCTGTTACCGCATCGTTCAGCCAGTCCAGGCCGAACGCCAATACACCCCAGGACAGAATCCCGGCACCGAAGCCATACAGCGCGCCCATATAAAGGAAGGGCCTGCGTACATAACTGTCCGTACCGCCGACGAGTTTAATCACTTCTATCTCGGTGCGGCGGTTTTCAATATGAAGACGAATGGTATTGCCTATCACCAAAAGTAATGCAGAAACCAGCAGCACCGTCAGACCGAAGACAAACCGGCCGCCGAGCTTGAGGATCGCCGCAAGACGCTCGACCCAGACTAGATCAAGTTGCGCCTGTTGTACCTTCGGCAACTCGGAAAGTCTTTGTCTTAATGCTTCAAGGGTCGGCTTGTCGACTTCATTTGGCGTCACCAGCACCACGCCCGGCAGCGGGTTCTCCGGCAGTTCCTTGAGGGCTTCGCCCAGGCCGGACTGCTGCTGGAATTCCTCAAGCGCCTGTTCGCGCCCGATGTATTCGGCATCGGCCACGCCCGGCATGGCCTTGATCTGCTCGCGCAACGCCTGGCCTTCGCCGGGGCTCGCGTCCATCTGCAGGTACAGGGAAATCTGCGCCGCGCGCTGCCAGGAACCGCCCAGGCGCTCCACATTATTCAGCAATAATGACAGCCCCATGGGCAGGCTCAAGGCAACCGCCATCACCATGCAGGTAAAGAAGCTGCCGATGGGCTGCTTGCCCAGGCGCCGCAGGCTGTCCAGCAGGCTGGCGCGATGGCTTTCGACCCAGGCGCGCAGCAGCGTGGCGAAGTCCGGGCCGTCATCATCGTCGCGCTTTTTCTTTTTCGGCTGCGGATCGGAGGCCTTCGGGGCCACGCGTTCGGCCACTTTCGGGCTGCGAGTAGCACTCATACACCAGCCTCCCCGTCACCAATCAGGCGTCCGCGCTGTAACGTGAGCATGCGGTGACGCATGCGTGCGATCAACGCCAGGTCGTGACTGGCAATCAGCACACTGGTGCCCAGGCGGTTGATGTCTTCGAATACGCCCATGATCTCCGCCGCCAGGCGCGGGTCGAGGTTACCGGTGGGTTCGTCCGCCAGCAGCAAGGCTGGGCGATGGACGATGGCACGGGCGATGCCGACGCGCTGTTGCTGACCGGTGGACAGGTCGCCCGGGTACAGGTCGGTTTTGTCCGACAGGGCCACACGCTCCAGGGCCGAGTCCACGCGCTTGATGATCTCGGCCTTGGACAACCCGAGGATCTGCAACGGCAACGCCACGTTGTTGAACACCGTGCGATCGAACAGCAACTGGTGATTCTGGAACACCACGCCGATCTGCCGCCGCAGGTAGGGGATCTGGGCATTGCTGATGGTGCTCAGGTCCTGGCCGGCCAGCAGCAGTTTGCCGGTGGAGGGCCGCTCCATCGCCAGCAGCAGGCGCAGCAAGGTACTTTTACCGGCGCCGGAATGGCCGGTGACAAACAGAAACTCGCCCCGACGGACCCGAAAGCTCAGCTCATGCAAGCCGACGTGACCGTTCGGATAGCGTTTACCGACCTGCTCGAAACGAATCATGAATGCTCCCGTTCGGCAAACAGTGCCTGGACAAAGGGCTCGGCTTCAAAGGTGCGCAAGTCGTCGATGCCTTCACCCACGCCGATATAGCGGATGGGCAGGCCGAACTGCTTGGCCAGGGCGAAAATCACCCCACCCTTGGCGGTGCCGTCGAGCTTGGTCAGGGCCAGCCCGGTCAGTTCGACGGTCTGGTTGAATTGCCTGGCCTGGTTGATGGCGTTCTGGCCGGTACCGGCGTCCAGCACCAGCAGCACTTCGTGAGGTGCGTCGGCGTCGAGCTTGCCGATCACCCGGCGCACCTTCTTCAATTCTTCCATCAGGTTGTCTTTGGTGTGCAGGCGACCGGCCGTGTCGGCGATCAACACATCGATGCCACGAGCCTTGGCGGCCTGCACGGCGTCGAAGATCACCGAAGCGGAATCGGCGCCGGTGTGCTGGGCAATCACTGGGATCTTGTTGCGCTCGCCCCACACTTGCAGTTGTTCGACCGCGGCGGCGCGGAAGGTGTCGCCGGCGGCCAGCATGACTTTCTTGCCTTCGAGCTGCAGCTTCTTGGCCAGCTTGCCGATGGTGGTGGTCTTGCCTGCACCGTTGACGCCGACGACCAGGATCACGAACGGCTTGTTCTGCGACGCGATCACCAGCGGTTTTTCCACCGGCTTGAGCAGACTGGTCAGCTCGCCTTGCAGGGATTTGTACAGTGCATCGGCGTCGGTCAGCTGCTTGCGCGCGACCTTCTGGGTCAGGCTCTGGATAATCACCGAGGTCGCCTCTACACCGACGTCGGCGGTCAGCAGGCGGGTCTCGATGTCTTCCAGCAATTCGTCGTCGATGACTTTCTTGCCCAGGAACAGGCTGGCCATGCCTTCGCCGATGCTGGCGCTGGTCTTGGACAGGCCTTGCTTGAGGCGAGCGAAGAAACCGACCTTGTTTTCCTCGGCGCTACGGACGGGCTCGACGGGGGCAATGCTTTCCAACAGCGCAGGTGCCGGTTCGGGCGCGGCTTGCGCAACCACGGGCGCAACGACGGCGACAGGCGGCTCAATGACAGGGTCGACGACTGGCGCCTCGACAACCTGCGTCGGCGCTGGAATCGGCGGGGTGATATGGGGCACCGTTTCCTCGACCAGCGCAACCGGCTCTTCCGCCACCGGCAAGGTCAACCAGGGGGCTTGCTCGACGGGCGGGGCCAGCGGCTGCTCGGCCACCGGTTCAGCAACGGTCTCAGCCTCGACCGGTTGCAGCACCGGCTCGGCAATCGGCAGGACGATGGGCGCGGTTTCTTCGGCCACGGCCTCGGCGGCGGGTTCAGGCAGCGGTTGTGGCGGTTCGACGACGGTTTCCTGCGGCTTCTTGCGCAGCCATCCGAACAGGCCTTTTTTCTCACCAGCCGCAGCTGGGGTCTTCTTGTCGTCGTTGGAACCAAACATGGAGGACGGCTATCTCACGGTAGCGACGCGCCACAAGGGCGCCTCGGTGATAAATATTCAATGCTGAACAGACTGCGTTTCATCCAGCTTGTTCACGCGCAACATTTTGTCGAGGCGTCCCAAGGACACCCCAAAGTCGATTTTTTCGAAGGACTGGTACGGCATCATCGGCGAAAACGCCGGGATCAACGAGAAAACCCGATGTTTCTCCGGGGAACCCAGACAACCCCGGGCCGATAAAAGGCCCGATAGGCGTGGCCGCCAGTAAAACGGATCAGTATCCTAGCACCTCCTCGCCTGCTGAGGCTAAGGCCAAGCAGGCAACCCAACAGGTTTAAACACGAATGAATGCTCTTGCCCGCCGCGCCGCAGGCCTGCTGCTCAGCACAGTTTGTCTGCCCTTTTCAGCCTTGGCTGCCGACCCACAACCCACCCACGAATTTACCCTCGACAACGGCCTGAAGGTCGTCGTGCGCGAAGACCATCGTGCGCCGGTGGTGGTCTCCCAGGTCTGGTACAAGGTTGGCTCCAGCTACGAAACGCCAGGCCAGACCGGTTTGTCCCACGCCCTTGAGCACATGATGTTCAAGGGCAGTGAAAAAGTCGGTCCCGGCGAAGCGTCGCTGATCCTGCGCGACCTCGGTGCCGAAGAGAACGCCTTCACCAGCGATGACTTCACCGCCTATTACCAGGTATTGGCCCGTGACCGCCTGGGCGTGGCCTTCGAACTGGAAGCCGACCGCATGGCCAGCCTGCGCCTGCCGCCGGAGGAGTTCAGCCGCGAGATCGAGGTGATCAAGGAAGAGCGCCGCATGCGCACCGACGACAAGCCCATGTCCAAGGCCTACGAGCGCTTCAAGGCCATGGCCTACCCGGCCAGCGGCTACCACACGCCGACCATCGGCTGGATGGCCGACCTGGACCGGATGACCGTCGAGGAACTGCGTCACTGGTACGAATCCTGGTACACCCCGAACAATGCGACCCTGGTGGTGGTCGGCGACGTGACGCCGGACGAGGTCAAGTCCCTGGCCCAGCGTTATTTCGGCCCGATTGCACGGCGCGCGGTGCCGGTCGCGAAAATCCCCCTGGAGCTGGCCGAACCCGGTGAGCGCCAGATCACCCTGCATGTGCAGACCCAACTGCCCAGCGTGATGCTGGCCTTCAATGTGCCGAGCATCGCCACCGCAACGGACAAGGGTGCGGTCAACGCGCTGCGGCTGATATCGGCCCTGTTGGACGGCGGCTACAGCGGGCGGATCCCGACCCAGCTGGAGCGCGGCGAAGAGCTGGTGTCCGGCGGCTCGTCGAGCTACGACGCCTACACCCGTGGCGACAGTTTGTTCACGTTGTCGGCGACGCCCAACACGCAGAAAAACAAAACCATCGCCCAAGCCGAAGCCGGTCTGTGGCGCTTGCTTGAACAGTTGAAAACCACCGTGCCGACGACCGAAGAGCTGGAGCGTGTGCGCGCCCAGGTCATCGCCGGCCTGGTGTATGAGCGCGACTCGATCACCAGCCAGGCCACCGCCATCGGCCAGTTGGAGACCGTCGGTTTGTCCTGGAAGCTGATGGACACCGAACTCGCTGAACTGCAAAGCGTGACCCCGCAAGATATCCAGAAGGCAGCCCAGCTGTATTTCACCCGCTCGCGCCTGAGCGTCGCGCATGTCCTGCCCGAGGAGAAAGCTCATGAGTGAGCGCAAATCACGGCGCCCGGTGCTGATCGGCCTGGCGCTCATCGCCCTGGCCGGCTCCCTGGCGTTCTATCTGTCGCCGACCACCGACGTCACCGCCAGCCAGGCATTGGATAACGCCAAGTCCGGCAAAAAGTTGCAATCGTTGGCGGAACTGGACGGTAAGGCCCCCAGCCACCGCCAGCTCGACGTGCAGACCTGGAAAACCGCCGACGGTGCCAAGGTGCTGTTCGTCGAAGCCCGCGAATTGCCGATGTTCGACCTGCGCCTGACCTTCGCCGCCGGCAGCAGCCAGGACGGCGACGCTCCCGGCCTCGCACTGCTGACCAACGCCATGCTCAACGAGGGCGTGGCCGGCAAGGACGTCAGCGCCATTGCCCAAGGCTTCGAAAGCCTCGGTGCAGACTTCGGCAACGGCGCCTACCGGGACATGGCCGTGGCGTCCCTGCGCAGCCTCAGCGCAGCCGACAAGCGTGAGCCGGCATTGAAGCTGTTCGCCGAGGTCGTCGGCAAACCGACCTTCCCTGCCGACTCCTTCGCCCGCATCAAGAACCAGATGCTCGCCGGTTTCGAATACCAGAAACAGAACCCAGGCAAACTGGCCGGCCTGGAACTGATGAAGCGCCTGTACGGCGATCATCCTTATGCCCACTCCAGCGACGGCACCGCCGACAGCATTCCACCGATCACCCTGGCCCAGGCCCGGGCTTTCCACGCCAAGGCCTACGCCGCCGGCAACGCCGTGATCGCGCTGGTGGGGGATTTGTCCCGCGCCGAAGCCGAAGCGGTTGCCAACCAGGTATCCGCCGCGCTGCCCAAAGGCCCGGCCCTGGCGAAAACTCCGCCACCGGTGGAGCCCAAGGCAAGTATCGGCCACATCGAATTCCCGTCCAAACAGACCAACCTGATGCTCGCGCAACTGGGCATCGACCGCGACGATCCGGACTATGCCGCCGTGTCCCTGGGCAACCAGATCCTCGGCGGTGGCGGCTTCGGCACACGGCTGATGACCGAGGTGCGGGAAAAGCGCGGCCTGACCTACGGCGTGTATTCCGGCTTCACGGCGATGCAAGCCCGCGGCCCGTTCATGATCAACCTGCAGACCCGCGCGGAGATGAGCGAAGGCACCTTGAAACTGGTGCAGGACGTGTTCGCCGACTACCTCATGAACGGTCCCACCCAGAAAGAACTCGACGACGCCAAGCGTGAGTTGGCCGGCAGTTTCCCGCTGTCCGCCGCCAGCAATGCCGACATCGTCGGCCAGCTCGGCGCCATGGGTTTCTATGACTTGCCGCTGAGCTACCTGGAGGACTTCATGCGTCAGTCCCAGGAACTGACGGTCGAGCAGGTCAAGGCCGCGCTGAACAAGCACCTGAGCACCGACAAAATGGTCATCGTCACCGCCGGCCCGAGCGTGCCGCAAAAGCCGCTGCCGCCCCCCACTGACAAACCTGCCGAGCAGCCGCTCGGGGTTCCGGAGCACTAATGGCCCGCCCATCGAATTCCAGCAAGAAACCCGTGCACAACGGTGTGAACCAGTTGCGCATCATCGGCGGCGAATGGCGCAGCCGGCGCCTGAGCTTCCCGGATGCCCCGGGCCTGCGCCCGACCCCGGACCGCGTGCGCGAAACCCTGTTCAACTGGCTCGCCCCCTACGTGGCGGGTGCCCGGGTGCTCGACCCGTTCGCCGGCAGCGGCGCGCTGTTTCTCGAGGCCCTGTCCCGTGGCGCCGCCATGGGCCAGGCGCTGGACGCCAGCAACCTGGCGGTCTCCAGCCTGAAAGAACACTTGGGCACGCTGCGCTGCACCGTCGGCCAGGTGCAGACCGCCGACGCCCTGCGCTACCTGGACAGCCAGCCGGCGACGCCTTTCGACCTGGTATTCCTCGACCCGCCTTTCAACCAGAACCTGTTGCCGACGGTCTGCACCTTGCTCGAGGAACGTCAGTGGTTGGCCGAGGATGCCTGGGTCTACACTGAAAGCGAGACCGCCCCGTCCACCCTGGGCTTGCCGGGCAATTGGCGCTTGCATCGCGAGCAGAAATCCGGACGGGTGTATTACGCGTTGTGGCAGCGTTTGGCAAAGGACATTGACTGAACGGCTGACCAGTGCATCGAGAATAATAATGATGTCCGCCGCATCCGAACGTTTCGTCCCTGCTCCGGGCCTTGGCAACCCGCACTTGCAAACCCTGTGGGGCCCATTGTGGCGCCAGACCACCCACATCGAGCGCCATCGCGAGCGCTTGTGGCTGGAGGACGGTGATTTCCTCGACCTTGACTGGCACGGCCCCCACAGCGCAGAGGCACCACTGGTGCTGGTGCTTCACGGGCTGACCGGCTCTTCCAACTCGCCTTACGTGGCCGGGCTGCAACAGGCTCTCGGTCGCCAGGGCTGGGCCAGTGCGGCCTTGAACTGGCGTGGCTGCTCGGGTGAGCCGAACCTGTTGCCCCGCAGCTACCACTCGGGCGTCAGCGAAGACCTCGCCGCCGCCATCACCCACTTGCGCGCCCGTCGGCCCTTGGCGCCGCTGTTTGCGGTGGGTTATTCACTGGGCGGCAATGTACTGCTCAAGCACCTGGGGGAAACCGGCCGCGACAGCCAGTTGCAAGGGGCGGTGGCGGTCTCGGTGCCGTTTCGCCTCGACCAGTGTGCCGATCGCATCGGCCAGGGATTCTCCAGGTTCTACCAGGCGCATTTCATGCGCCAGCTCGTGGCCTATGTGCGCAACAAGCAACGCCAGTTCCAGCACGACGGACGCCACGAAGGCCTGGCGACCCTGGCGGCGCTTGGCCCGTTGGAAAACATGCGGACCTTCTGGGACTTTGACGGCCGGGTGACGGCGCCGCTGCACGGGTTCTCCGATGCCGCGGATTACTACCGCCGTGCCTCCAGCCGTTATTTCATGGCGGGCATCAGCACGCCGACCCTGGTCATCCAGGCCGCCGACGATCCCTTTGTGTTTCCTCACAGCCTGCCCGAACCGCGCGAATTGTCCGCTTCGACCCGGATTGAACTGCACGCCCGGGGCGGGCATGTGGGCTTTGTCGACGGAACCCTGCGGCGCCCAGGGTATTACCTGGAGCGGCGGATTCCCGATTGGTTGGCCAGCCTGGGCCAGGGCTGAAGATTCGCAGACAACAAAAAATCCCCTGTGGGAGCGAGCTTGCTCGCGATAGCGGCGGGTCAGCAGCATTGATGTTGACTGACACACCGTCATCGCGAGCAAGCTCGCTCCCACATTGTTTCGGGGTGTTTGTTATTCGCCCTTCGCCACGCCCCGCTGCGGATCATTGATCCACTCACTCCACGAGCCGGCGTACAGCCGCCCCAACGGGTAGCCTGCCAGGCACAAGGCAAACAGGTTATGACACGCCGTCACGCCGGAGCCGCAATAGGCCACCAGGTCGGTGGGCGAGCGCTCGCCCAGTTTTTCGGCGAAGCGCTGCTTGAGCTGGTCGGCCGGCAGGAAGCGGCCATCGGCGCCCAGGTTGTCGGTGAACGCCGCGCACTGTGCGCCCGGAATATGCCCGGCTATCGGGTCGATGGGCTCGACTTCCCCTTTGAAGCGCGGCAACGCCCGGGCATCCAGCAGGGTCATGTCCGGTTGACCGAGGCGCTGTTGCAGCGCTTGGGCGCTGAGCACCAAGCTCGCATCCGGCGCCCCGCTGAAGGTCCCGCGACTGCTCTGCGGTGGATCCAGGCTCAAAGGCAAGCCAGCGGCATGCCAGGCCTTGAGCCCGCCGTCGAGGATGTACACGCCCTCGCGCTTGCCCAGCCAGGCCAGCAACCACCAGGCCCGCGCGGCATAGGCGCCGGGACCGTCGTCGTACAGCACGACATCGCTGTCGTTATCGATTCCCCAAGCCTTGAGGCGCTCGATCAAGGCCCCCGGCTCCGGCAGCGGATGACGTCCTGTCACACCTTTGGTCACCGACCCGCTCAGGTCGCGCTCAAGGTCTGCGAACGCTGCTCCGGCGATGTGGCCCTCGGCATAACTGCGCTGACCGTAATCGGGGTCTTCCAGGGCAAAACGGCAATCGAGAATGACCAGCCCGGGTTGTGATCGCCGCTCTTCGAGGGCTTGAGGGCTGATGAGTTGCGCAATCGGCATGGTGAGCTCCTGTGGCTAAGTCGCGGATCGGTCCTACTGCCCTTCCTCCAGGGTCTGGGCCAGGGGGACGTAATACTCTTTGAACAGTGCATCCACCTCTTCGCGGGCCTGATCGGTCACGAAACCGGCCTCCAACACCAGGACCTGATAAACGCCACGCTTGATGGCCTGCTCGCTCAGGTGGCTGAAGTTTTCCCGCGTGGTGCACAGGAATCGCACCCAGGACGTGAGGATGATCCAGGCATTGAGGGTCAGGGACTCGATCTGCACCCGGTCCATCTTCAGGATGCCGGCGGCAACGAAACCTTCGTAGATCGCGGTGCCGTGGATCAGGCAGCGCTGGGAAAACCGACGATAGCGCGCCGCAAGCTCCGGATCGCTGTCGAGCAGATGCTCCAAGTCCCGGTGCAGGAAGCGGTAACGCCACATGGCCGCCAACAGCTCCTGCAGGTAGAAGCGCTTGTCATCCACCGTGGCCGCCCGGCCCTGGGGCGGACGCAGGAAGCTGTCCACCAGGTTCTCGTATTCACTGAACAGCACGGCGATGATCGCCTGCTTGTTGGGGAAGTGGTAATAGAGGTTGCCTGGGGACATGTCCATGTGGGCGGCAATGTGGTTGGTGCTGACGCTGCGCTCGCCTTGCTGGTTGAACAGCTCGAGGCTGTTTTGCACGATGCGCTCGCTGGTTTTCATTCGTGGGGCCATGGTTTGGGCTTTAATTCGACGAAGGCATTGATCGGCATCTTACGACCTATCGGTCACAGGAAAAACCCATCGCCGTTACGGATGCCATTGACTTTCTAGAGTATAAGCTCTAGAAAACACCCACTCTAATAATATCCGGTGCCCGACGATGCCTGCCGACGTTGCCTACCTGCACGAGTCTCAACAACTGGACGAGCTGCGGTCGCTCTTCGATGCCCAGCGCCAGGCCTACGCCGCCCATCCGATGCCACCGGCCGAACAGCGCCGACAATGGCTCAAGGCACTGCGCGAGGTATTGAGCAACGAACGACAAGCCTTGATCGACGCCATCAGCCAGGACTTCAGCCACCGCAGCGCCGACGAAACACTGCTGGCCGAGCTGATGCCGAGCCTGCACGGTATCCATTACGCCAGCCGGCATCTCCAGGGTTGGATGAAACCCTCCCGGCGCAAGGTGGGCATGGCCTTCCAGCCGGCATCAGCCAAAGTCGTATACCAGCCGCTGGGCGTGATCGGCGTCATCGTGCCCTGGAACTACCCGCTGTTCCTGGCCATCGGGCCGCTGGTAGGGGCATTGGCCGCAGGCAACCGGGTGATGCTCAAGCTCAGCGAGTCGACACCGGCGACCGGCTTGCTGCTCAAGCAATTGCTGGCCCGGGTCTTCCCCCAGGACCTGGTCTGCGTGGTGCTTGGCGAGGCGGAAATCGGCATGGCGTTTTCCAAGCTGCCCTTCGATCACCTGTTGTTCACCGGCGCCACCAGCATCGGCAAGCATGTCATGCGCGCAGCTGCCGAAAACCTGACCCCGGTCACCTTGGAGCTGGGTGGAAAGTCGCCGGCCATCGTGTCGGTCGATGTCCCCATCAAGGATGCCGCCGAACGCATTGCCTTCGGAAAAACCCTGAATGCCGGGCAAACCTGTGTCGCCCCGGACTACGTGCTGGTACCGCAGAATCGCGTCGGCGAGTTCGTTGAGGCGTATCGCGAGGCGGTACGCGGTTTTTATCCGACCCTGGCGAACAACCCGGACTACACCGCAATCATCAACGAACGACAGCTGGCGCGACTCACCGGCTACATCAGCGACGCCACCAGCAAGGGCGCGCTGCTGATCGAACTGTTCGACCAGGGCCAGGACCGCCGCATGGCCCACAGCCTGCTGCTCAACGTCAGCGACGAGATGACCGTCATGCAGGACGAGATCTTCGGCCCGCTGCTGCCCATCGTGCCCTATGACAATCTGGACCAGGCGTTTGCCTACATCAATCAGCGCCCCCGCCCGCTGGCGCTCTACTACTTTGGCTACAACAAGGCCGAACAGAATCGCGTGCTCCACGAAACCCACTCAGGTGGCGTCTGCTTGAACGACACGCTGCTGCACGTCGCCCAGGACGACTTGCCGTTCGGCGGCATCGGTCCCTCGGGAATGGGGCATTACCACGGGCATGAGGGTTTCCTGACCTTCAGCAAGGCCAAGGGCGTGCTGACCAAACAGCGATTCAACGCCGCGAAGCTGATTTATCCCCCTTACGGCAAGCCTTTGCAGAAACTGATCCAGAAGCTGTTTGTCCGCTGACGCGTCTCTTCCCGGGTAATAACAATAATGAACCCAAGCCTCACCGATACACCCGCGTTGTCACGGCGCGGCCTGCTGAAGTTCAGCCTCGGCGCCAGCGCCTTCCTGGCCACCGTCGGCCTGGGCGCCAGCCTGAGCGGTTGCTCGCCAAGCCAACCGGCCAACGGCCTGGCGGCCCTGCGCGACAGCGACCTGCCATTTTTACGCAGCGTCATCCCCGTGATGCTGGACGGCGCAGTGGCCGTCGGACAGATCCCCGCCGCCACTGAAGCGACCCTGCGAAGCCTGGACAGCAGCCTGGCCCACCTGTCCCCCGCCATGCTCAAACTCACGCGCCAGCTGTTCGACGTGCTCACGCTGGGCATTACCCGCGGGCCGCTGACCGGGGTCTGGGGCCCGTGGGAAAACGCCAGCGCCGATGACATCCGCCTGTTCCTCGGACGGTGGGAAAACAGTTCGTTGGACCTGCTGCGACAAGGCCATTGCTCATTGCTGCAATTGGTGATGATGGCCTGGTACAGCCGACCCGAGGCCTGGGCGCATTGCGGGTATCCAGGGCCGCCAACGGTCTGAAAACCAAGTTAAACCCTGTGGGAGCGAGCTTGCTCGCGATGGCGGTGTGTCAGTCAATTACATTTGCTGCTGATCCGGCGCCATCGCGAGCAAGCTCGCTCCCACAGGGGGCATCGCAAACTCAAAACAATAAGAGACTCTCAACATGCCCGTACCCGATCCCTTCCGCGAAGGCCTGGCCCGTGGCTGGACCACCTACAACGGCGCGCAGCTGACCCAGGACCTGACCCTGGAAGCGGACGTGGCCATCGTCGGCAGCGGTGCTGGCGGCGGCACCACGGCAGAAATTCTCAGCGCCGCCGGCTACCGCGTGTTGCTGATCGAGGAAGGTCCGCTCAAGACCAGTCATGACTTCACGCTGCTCGAAGACCAGGCCTACAGCAGCCTGTATCAGGAAGGCCTCGGGCGCATGAGCAAGGACGGCGCCATCACCATTCTCCAGGGCCGGGCCGTCGGTGGCACGACGCTGATCAATTGGACCTCCAGCTTCCGCACGCCCGACCAGACCCTCGACCACTGGGCCGCCGAGCACAACGTAAAAGGCCACGGCCGCGCTGAAATGGCGCCCTGGTTTACGCAGATGGAACAACGCCTGGACGTGGCGCCGTGGCTGATTCCGCCCAATGCCAACAACGACGTGATCCGCAAAGGTTGTGAACAATTGGGCTACGCCTGGCACGTCATCCCGCGCAACGTACGCGGCTGCTGGAACCTGGGCTATTGCGGCATGGGCTGCCCGACCAACGCCAAGCAATCGATGCTGGTCACCACCATCCCGGCCACGCTGGACAAGGGCGGCGCGCTGCTTTACCTGGCGCGGGCCGAGCGTCTGACGATCAAAAAGGATGCCGTCATCGGCCTCGAGTGCCAAGCCATGGACGAACGTTGCGTGGCGCCGACCGGGCGGCGCATCACCGTCAAGGCGCGGCATTACGTGCTGGCGGGTGGCGGCATCAATAGCCCGGGGTTGCTGCTGCGCTCCGATGCGCCGGACCCGCATGAACGCGTGGGCAAGCGCACCTTCTTGCACTTGGTGAACATGTCCGCCGGGCAATTCGACGAGGTCATCAACCCGTTCTACGGCGCGCCGCAATCGATTTATTCGGATCATTTCCAATGGCAGGACGGCACCACCGGCAAAATGTCCTACAAGCTTGAAGTCCCGCCCTTGCACCCGGCCCTGGCCGCCACGCTATTGGGCGGGTTCGGCCCCGAGAACGCCTTGCACATGTCCCGACTGCCCCATACCCACGCCATGTTGGCGCTGTTGCGCGACGGTTTTCATCCGGACAGCCCCGGCGGCAGCGTCGAGTTGCGCAGCGACGGCACGCCCGTGCTCGATTATCCCGTTACGCCATATGCCTGGGATGGCTTGCGCCGGGCCTTCCACAGCATGGCCGAGATCCAGTTTGCCGGCGGCGCCAAGGCGGTCATGCCCTTGCACAGCGATGCCCGCTACGTAAAGACCCTGGCCGAAGCCCGCACACTGATCGACGGGCTCGACCTGGCGTTGTACCGCACACGCCTGGGCAGCGCCCACGTGATGGGCGGTTGCGCCATGGGGGAGGACCCGAAAACCGCTGTCACCGACAGCCTTGGCCGCCATCACCAACTGGGCAACCTGTCGATCCATGACGGCTCGCTGTTCCCCACCAGCATCGGCGCCAACCCGCAATTATCGGTGTACGGGCTGACCGCGCAATTGGCGACGGCCCTGGCCGAGCGCCTGAAAAACCCATGAACAATTTATTGAGAAAAACAACGAACCCGTGGCGAGGGAGCTTGCTCCCGCTGGGCTGCGCTGTAGGAGCTGCCGAGCGGAGCGAGGCTGCGATCTTTTGATCTTTCGCTTGAGATTCAAGCGTCAGGGGAAAGATCGCAGCCTCGCTCCGCTCGACAGCTCCTACAGGCCCAGCGGGAGCAAGCTCCCTCGCCACAGGCTTACCGAACGTCTGAATATCCGGATTACTCGCACCGTCTATAGTGCTTTCTTACGCAACAGCCGACTTGGCCGACCGAGAAGGCTGCGATACCATCCGACTCCCCAACGGACTCCCGCCAGGACGACGCGATGAACCGAGTGTTGTACCCAGGTACCTTCGACCCTATTACCAAGGGCCATGGCGATCTGGTCGAACGCGCCGCGCGCCTGTTCGACCATGTGATCATTGCCGTCGCCGCCAGCCCGAAGAAAAACCCGCTGTTCCCGCTGGAGCAACGTGTGGAACTGGCCCGCGAGGTCACCAAGCACCTGCCCAACGTGGAAGTGGTCGGTTTCTCGACGCTTTTGGCGCACTTTGCCAAGGAAAAGAACGCTAATGTGTTCCTGCGCGGCCTGCGTGCGGTCTCGGACTTCGAGTACGAGTTCCAACTGGCCAACATGAACCGCCAACTGGCACCGGACGTCGAGAGCCTGTTCCTGACGCCGTCAGAGCGCTATTCCTTCATTTCCTCGACCCTGGTCCGGGAAATCGCGGCGTTGGGCGGAGATATCACCAAGTTCGTCCACCCGGCCGTGGCCGATGCGCTGACCCTGCGCTTCAAGAAATAACCGGCTGGCGCTGCGAGCCACCTCGCAGCACAGCGCAGTCCATCGCGCCCGCGTGCACTGCGCTCGCCAATGCGGCACAATTGCGCCCATACGTTTTCATATGCCCGGGCCCAACGCCCCGGCAGGAGCCTGCATGTCCCTGATCATCACCGACGACTGCATCAATTGCGACGTCTGCGAACCTGAATGCCCGAACGAGGCCATTTCCCAAGGCGAAGAGATCTACGTCATCGACCCGAACTTGTGCACCCAGTGCGTCGGCCATTACGACGAACCCCAGTGCCAGCAGGTCTGCCCGGTGGATTGCATCCCCCTGGACGAGGCTCATCCGGAAACTGAAGAACAGTTGATGGCCAAATATCGCAAGATTACTGGCAAGGCTTGAGCCAGGTGGTTTTGTAGCGTCTGTACCGGCCTATCGCGAGCAAGCTCGCTCCCACAAGGGATTTGCTTCAGGCGCAGATTATGTGGACTCAATAGATCCCTGTGGGAGCGAGCTTGCTCGCGATGAGGCCATCAGCCGCACCGAACGCTTCACTCCTGCCGCTCAAACCCCTCCCCAATACACCCCAGGCACCGCACAAACGTGGCCTTCGCCGGGTCCACCACCAGCGCCTTCCCCGCATCACCGACCCCGCCGCCCAGCGCGGTAAAGGGCAACGACACCACGAATGCCCCGGCGCCAATCACTGTGGCGGCGAGCAGCAGCGGACGGGCAATCAGCAGGTCGCCGATCATGGCGAAGGCCGGCGGGTTCTGGATGGTGTAGCGCGGGTCGCCGCTGCCGTCGCTTGCCAGGGCAGGCAAACCGACACTCAGCAGCAGCGCTAGAACGACAGGTCGAAGCAGTTTCATGGGCGATCCTTCGGCTAAATACTGACTATAGACCGTAGGACAAATCAGCTCTGACAGCGTGGACACCAGACGCTGGCGCGCTGGCCGAGGCGGATTTCCCGCAGTCCCGTACCACACACCTTGCACAACTCCCCGCCCCGGCCGTAGACGAACAGCTCCTGCTGGAAATAGCCGGGCTGGCCATCCCCACCGATAAAGTCCCGCAACGTGGTGCCGCCGCGCTCGATGGCATGGGCGAGGATGCGCTTGATCTCGATCGCCAGCTTCAGGTAACGCGCCCGGGAAATGCCTCCGGCGGCCCGACGTGGGTCGATCCCGGCGGCGAACAGGGCCTCGGTCGCGTAGATATTGCCCACCCCCACCACCACCGCGTTGTCCATGATGAACGGCTTGACCGCCATGGACCGCCCCCGCGAGAGCTGGAACAACCGTTCGCCATCGAACAGGTCGGTCAACGGCTCGGGACCCAGGCGAATCAACAACTCGTGATTGAACGGGTCGAGGCTCCAGAGCATCGCGCCAAAGCGGCGCGGGTCGGTGTAGCGCAAGGCCAGGCCGGATTCCAGCTCGATGTCCACGTGCTCGTGCTTGGCGGCCGGCATGCCGACTTCCACCAAGCGCAGGTTGCCGGACATGCCCAGGTGGCTGATCAACGTGCCGACCTCGGCATTGATCAACAGGTACTTGGCCCGCCGCTCCACCTGCACGATGCGCTGGCCCGAAAGCCGCACGTCGAGATCTTCCGGGATCGGCCAGCGCAGGCGGCGGTCGCGGACCACCACGCGGCTGACCCGCTGGCCTTCAAGATGGGGCGCGATTCCGCGACGGGTGGTTTCGACTTCCGGCAGTTCTGGCATGAGGCTCTCGAATCAGGCGAAGCCCCGCACTCAACGAGTGGCGAGGTCGCGAATTTCCTGTTTCTGGGTCTGGAAGTCGTATTCCGACAACCCGATGTAATCGAGCACAAGGCTCCCGACGCAATCCCACTCGTGGTCTTCGGCCTGATTGCCGAGCACCCGGTGGGACGCACAGATGTTCTCGGACATCTTCAGGATCGCCAGCAGGTTCTTCAACGGGCTGTTGTTGCGTGAAGACTCGTCGCTGAAGATCGCCAGGGCATTGTGGTGGTTGGCGATGGCCTGGCTGACGTGATCCGGCAGGCGCCAGGATTTGGAAGTGTAGTAACCGACCACCGCATGGTTGGTGTTGAACTCACGGTTCTCGGTGTCCACTACCCGGCACTCGGCGCTGGCATTGGCGTAGGCCTCTTCCAGCACGCCCATGTAGCTGGGGAACTGCTTGAGCATCAACGGCACGCCGCAATCGTGGAACAACCCCAGCGCATAGGCTTCGTCACCATTCTCCAGGCCGACGCGCTTGGCCAGGGTCAGGCAGGTCATCGCCACGTCCTGGGCGGTATCCCAGAAACGGTTCAAGGTGACGATGGCGTCGTCGTGCAACTCGCCCTTGATCGACAGCGCATTGATCAGGTTGATGATCGAACGGCTGCCCAGCAGGTTCACCGCGCGCTGGATCGAGGTGATCTTGTTGCGCAGGCCGTAGTACGGCGAATTGACGATCTTGAGCAAAGCCCCGGAAAGGCCCGGGTCGTGGGAGATCAGCTTGGCGATGGTCTCCAGGTCCGGGTCGGGCATGTACTGCTCCATCTGCAGATCCACCATGATCTGCGGCTGGGGCGGCACGCTGATGCCTTGCAAGGACTGTTGGATCTGTTCGGCGGAAAGTTCTTTGGACATGAGTACACACTCCGGTGTCAGGCGGGGATTCTAACCCTTAAAGATGGATCCGATACACCGCCGGGTAGATCGGCGGAACTTTCCTTCAGGCATCGGCTTCGGACTTTACAGGGCCGACAGCCACGCCTGCATAAGGCTTGAGTCGGCAATCCAGCCACTCAGCTTGAGGAGATTTTTCCATGCCTCTTAACAACAAACGTGTCGCCATCCTCGTGACCGATGGTTTTGAACAGGCCGAACTGACCGGCCCCCAGCAGGCGCTGGAACAGGCCGGCGTCAAGGTAGACATCGTTTCGGCCCGCGAAGGCCAGGTCAAAGGCTGGAACCATGACCAGCCGGCCGACGACTTCCGGATCGACCTGACCTTCAAGGCCGCCAATGTCGAACAGTACGACGCCGTGGTGCTGCCCGGTGGCGTGCAGAACTCCGACACCATCCGCATCGACGCCGATGCCCAGAAACTGGTCAAGGGCTTCGAGGCGGCGGGCAAGCCCATCGCGGTGATTTGCCATGGCGGCTGGCTGCTGGTGTCGAGCGGATTGGTCAAGGGCAAGACCATGACCAGCTACAAGACCCTCAAGGATGACCTAGTCAACGCCGGCGCGAACTGGGTCGATAAGGAAGTGGTCAAGGACGGCACGTTGATCAGCAGCCGTCAGCCCGATGACATTCCGGCGTTCAACCGCGAGTTGATCAGCGCGTTGTCCGCCTGAAACCTGGGGCCCTCTGTAGGAGCTGGCGAAGCCTGCGATCTTTTGATCTTGATCTTGATCTTTCGCTTACGATTCAAGTGTCTGGGGAAAGATCGCAGCCTCGTTTCACTCGACAGCTCCTACATAGCTTCTACATAGCTTCTATGGTCAAGCGAGAGTGTGCTCCCCCACCACATGTCCACCGCAAGCCCCGCCAAGGTTGCAACACGGTATACTCCCGCTCTTTTTTCCGGAGCGACGTCATGTCCCTGCCTAGCCTGCGCCTCAAAGCCAACGCCGACCGTCGCCTGCGCGCCGGCCACCTGTGGGTCTACAGTAACGAAATCGATGTAGCCGCCACCCCGCTGCACGGCTTCAAGGCCGGCGACCAGGCCATCCTCGAAGCCGCCGGCGGCAAGCCGCTGGGTATCGTTGCGATGAGCCCCAACAACCTGATCTGCGCCCGGCTGCTGTCCCGCGACGTGAAGCTGCCGCTGGACAAGTCCCTGCTGGTGCATCGCCTCAACGTGGCGTTGTCCCTGCGCGAGCGGCTGTTCGACAAACCGTTCTATCGCCTGGTCTACGGTGATTCCGACCTGTTGCCAGGCCTGGTGGTCGACCGTTTCGGCGACATCCTGGTGGTGCAGATCGCCTCCGCCACCATGGAAGCCCACAAGGACGACGTGATCGCCGCCCTGACCCAGGTGCTCAAGCCCAGCGGCATCCTGTTCAAGAACGACTCCGCGGCCCGTGACGCCGAAGGCCTGAACCGCTACGTCGAGACCGTGTTCGGCCTGGTGCCGGAGTGGGTCGCCCTGGAAGAGAACGGCGTTAAGTTCGAAGCGCCGGTCATGGAAGGCCAGAAAACCGGCTGGTTCTACGACCACCGCATGAACCGCGCACGCCTGGCCCCGTACGCCAAGGGCAAGCGTGTACTGGACCTGTTCAGCTACATCGGCGGCTGGGGCGTGCAAGCCGCAGCGTTCGGCGCCAGTGAAGTGTTCTGCGTCGATGCCTCGGCCTTCGCCCTCGACGGTGTCGAGCGCAACGCCGCGTTGAACGGCTTCGCCGAGAAGCTGACCTGCATCGAAGGCGACGTGTTCGAAGCCCTGAAGGAACTCAAGGCCAGCGAAGAACGTTTCGACGTGATCGTGGCCGACCCACCCGCTTTCATCAAGCGCAAGAAAGACCTGAAAAACGGTGAAGGCGCCTATCGCCGCCTCAACGAACAAGCCATGCGCCTGCTCAGCAAGGACGGCATCCTGGTCAGCGCGTCGTGCTCGATGCACCTGCCCGAAGACGACCTGCAAAACATCCTGCTGACCAGCGCTCGCCACCTGGACCGCAACATTCAACTGCTCGAACGCGGCGGCCAGGGGCCGGACCATCCGGTACACCCGGCCATCGCCGAAACCCGCTACATCAAGAGCATCACCTGCCGGTTGTTGCCCAACAGCTGAGGCCGGGCGGGGCCAGGGCCGTAGCGCTGTGCCCCGCAGACTCCCATTGCATCCTGTGCATCCTGATCGCAGCCTGGCTGCGATTTTTTTTGCGCGGTTGATTGATCCTCGCCTGGCAGGTCACCCTCTGCCTGTTACTGCCCAGCCTGCTGGGCTGGCACTCAATGCCCTGGTCCGGCATCGCTACCGAGGGTTGCTGGCCGATTGAATCCTGCCAGTCGTCATCCCGCGCACGACATTGGCGCCCGATCGGCGCTTTGCGTCATTTCATCCTGGCGCCAGCGGTGTAGAATCGCGTCATTCATCGCCATTCATCCCCGGCGGGTTTATGAGCTCATGCTGAGGCGCGCAGTGATCCTGCAAAGTCATCAGCCACTTGCGGACACACGGCCAAACCCGGGTGCTCCAGACGTCGACAGAAGCTCACTTCCCCATTGATACCTGATAAGTACCTGATTAGCCGCCCGGAGTGCTCCATGCCTGATTACCGCTCGAAAACATCCACCCATGGCCGCAACATGGCCGGCGCCCGTGCCTTGTGGCGCGCCACGGGGATGAAGGATGACGACTTCAAGAAGCCGATCATCGCCATTGCCAACTCCTTCACCCAGTTCGTACCGGGCCACGTCCACCTCAAGGACCTCGGCCAGCTGGTTGCCCGGGAAATCGAGCGCGCCGGCGGCGTTGCCAAGGAATTCAACACCATCGCCGTGGACGACGGCATCGCCATGGGCCACGACGGCATGCTCTATTCGCTGCCGAGCCGCGAGATCATCGCCGACTCCGTCGAATACATGGTCAACGCCCACTGCGCCGACGCCATCGTGTGCATTTCCAACTGCGACAAGATCACCCCGGGCATGCTCATGGCCGCCCTGCGCCTGAACATCCCGGTGATCTTCGTCTCCGGCGGCCCGATGGAAGCCGGCAAGACCAAGCTCGCCAGCCACGGCCTCGACCTGGTCGACGCCATGGTCATCGCCGCCGACTCCAGCGCCTCTGACGAGAAGGTTGCCGAGTACGAGCGCAGCGCCTGCCCGACCTGCGGTTCGTGCTCCGGCATGTTCACCGCCAACTCGATGAACTGCCTGACCGAAGCCCTGGGCCTGGCCCTGCCGGGCAACGGTTCGACCCTCGCCACCCACAGCGACCGCGAACAGCTGTTCCTGCAGGCCGGCCGGACCATCGTCGAGCTGTGCAAGCGCTACTACGGCGAAAACGACGAGTCGGTGTTGCCACGCAACATCGCCAACTTCAAGGCGTTCGAAAACGCCATGACCCTGGACATCGCCATGGGCGGTTCCACCAACACCATCCTGCACTTGCTGGCCGCTGCCCAGGAAGCCGAGATCGATTTCGACCTGCGCGACATCGACCGCCTGTCCCGTCACGTGCCGCAACTGTGCAAGGTCGCGCCGAACATCCAGAAGTACCACATGGAAGACGTGCACCGTGCCGGCGGGATCTTCAGCATTCTCGGCTCCCTGGCCCGTGGCGGCCTGTTGCACACCGACCTGCCGACCGTGCACAGCAAGACCATGGCCGAAGGCATCGCCAAGTGGGACATCACCCAGACCACCGACGAGGCCGTTCACCACTTCTTCAAGGCTGGCCCGGCGGGCATCCCGACGCAAACCGCGTTCAGCCAGTCGACCCGTTGGGAAACCCTGGACGACGACCGTGAGAACGGCTGCATCCGCAGCGTCGAGCACGCCTACTCCCAGGAAGGCGGCCTGGCCGTGCTGTACGGCAACATCGCCCTGGATGGCTGCGTGGTGAAAACCGCCGGTGTCGACGAGTCGATCCATGTGTTCGAAGGCAACGCGAAGATTTTTGAAAGCCAGGACAGCGCCGTGCGCGGCATCCTCGCTGACGAAGTGAAGGCCGGCGACATCGTGATCATTCGCTACGAAGGTCCGAAAGGCGGCCCGGGCATGCAGGAAATGCTCTACCCAACCTCCTACCTGAAGTCCAAGGGCCTGGGCAAAGCCTGCGCCTTGCTGACCGATGGCCGGTTCTCCGGCGGCACCTCGGGCCTGTCCATCGGCCACGCTTCGCCGGAGGCTGCGGCGGGCGGCGCCATCGGCCTGGTGCGCGATGGCGACAAGGTCCTGATCGACATTCCGAACCGCTCGATCAACCTGTTGGTCAGCGACGAAGAACTGGCCGGGCGCCGCGTCGAACAGGACAACAAGGGCTGGAAACCGGTGGAAGTACGTCCACGCAAAGTCACCACGGCCCTCAAGGCCTACGCCCTGCTCGCCACCAGCGCCGACAAGGGCGCGGTGCGGAACAAGGCGATGCTCGACGGCTTGTAAGCGCTGCAACCGCCCATAAAAATGCCCCGCCAAGTGCGGGGCTTTTTTTTGGCTCCTGTTCGGTCCCTTGGAGCCAAGTGATCTTTTGTGGCGAGGGAGCTTGCTCCCGCTGGGTCGCGAAGCGGCCCCAAAATTCGCCCTCACCTCAATGTGTGAGCTGACGACCTTGGGGCTGCTGCGCAGCCCAGCGGGAGCAAGCTCCCTCGCCACAGGGTTCCTTGGTATCAATGTGGGACAGGACTTACTGAATGTCTTCAGGTTTGACGATCACCCAGTTCTTGTCCGCTGTCACCGGCAGTCCTTCCTTGGCCTGGGCGGCAGCGTGCTTGGCCATCATGTTGTTAATCTGAGTCATGTATTTGTCCTTGCGGTTGACCCACAGGTGGATGCCGCCCTTGGCTACGTCCACATCGTGGAACAGCATGTAGCCATCGCTGCTGGGTGTGTCGCCGCCCACCAGTACCGGTTTTTTCCATTCGTCGATGTACGTCAGGATCGCCGCGTGCTTGCCGGCCATCCAGGTCGCCGGGGTCCACAGGTAAGGCGTGTACTCCAGGTCGAGGTTGGCCTTCTCGTCATATTTGCCTGCGGTGATCTGCTTGCGCGCGGTGGTCAGCTCGCCGGTCTTGCGGTCCTTGAGCAGCGTGGTCACGCCGATCACGTTCTGCGGCTTGAGGTTGTAGCCGTACTTCGGATCGGAGGCGACCATGCGCACCAGTTCTTCGGAAGCGGCGGTCATGACATAGACCTCGATGCCGTTTTCCATCAGCTTGTTGTACAGCTCAGCCTGGCCGGTGAAGACTTTCGGCGGGTTGACGTTGTACTGGACCACCTTGTCGCCGTCGTAATAGGTGGTCGGCACTGGCTTGCCGGACGCCATCAGCTCGTCGACATAGCCCTTGAGCTCCTTGAGGGTAAAGCCGGAGAACACCTGGGCCACCCACGGATAGCAGACCATGTCATCCACTTCGCACAGGCGGTAGTAGTAGCTGAACAGGCTTTCCTTGTGGTCGGCGGTGTCCTTGAACGGCATCAGCTTCAAGGATGGGTCCAGGGTTTCCCGGGTGATGAGGCCCTTGTTCTCCATGAACGGCAGCAACGACTCTTCCAGATCGTAGCGGTAACTGGTGTTGTCCATGTCGAACACCGCGTAGTTACCCTTGTTGGCGTTGGCCGCGATCATCGTCTCCAGGGCCTTGGCTTGTTCCGCCGGCCAGTGTTTGAGATCGGTGGCGAGTGCCTGGCCGGCGAGACCAAGGCTCAAGGCGACAGCGAGAAAACGAGGTGCGAGTTTCATCGGCATTTCTCCCGGGTTCAAAAGAACTCGACGCTAACAAATGCTTGTGACAGTCCTCGCCTACCCGCGACCGCTTGCGTCTTGATTGCGCCAGCGACATATCCGTAAACGTCGTTGCCTTATTCCATAAACGACAATCTACATGCGTTTTTAGTATTAATTCATTATTTATCAGGCTGTTAGGCTTCCCGGCTTACAGTCGCGGCTTCGGGCGACTGGCACGTCTTATCGGAGACTCTTTTGATGAATCTGCCGCTGATCCTCAATCTTCTGGTGTTCCTCGCCTTGCTGTTCGGCCTGGCACAAACCCGTCACCGCACCTGGAGCCTGGCCAAGAAAGTGCTGTTGGCACTGCTGCTGGGCGTGGTGTTCGGTCTCGCCCTGCACACGATTTATGGCGCCGGCAACCCGGTGCTCAAGGCCTCGATCGGCTGGTTCGACCTGGTGGGCAACGGCTACGTGCAGTTACTGCAAATGATCGTGATCCCGCTGGTCTTCGCCTCGATCCTCAGCGCCGTGGCCCGCCTGCATAACGCCTCGTCCCTGGGCAAGATCAGCTTCCTGACCATCGGCACGCTACTGTTCACCACCGCCATCGCCGCACTGATCGGCATTGGCCTGACCAACCTGTTCGGCCTCACCGCCGAAGGCCTGGTGGCCGGCACCCAGGAACTGGCGCGCCTGCAAGTGATCCAGAGCGACTACGCCGGCAAGGTCGCCGACCTGAACATCCCGCAATTACTGCTTTCGTTCATCCCACAGAACCCCTTTGCCGACCTGGCCCGGGCCAAGCCGACCTCGATCATCAGCGTGGTGATTTTCGCCGCGTTCCTCGGAGTCGCGGCGTTGCAATTGCTCAAGGACGACGTGGAGAAAGGCCAGAAAGTGATCAACGCCATCGACACCCTGCAAAGCTGGGTGACGCGCCTGGTGCGCCTGGTGATGAAGCTGACGCCGTACGGTGTACTGGCGCTGATGACCAAGGTGGTGGCCGGTTCCAACCTGCAGGACATCATCAAGCTCGGCAGTTTTGTCGTGGTGTCGTACCTGGGGCTGGGCCTGATGTTCGTGGTCCATGGCCTGCTGGTGTCCGCTGCCGGGATCAACCCGTTGCGCTTTTTCCGCAAGATCTGGCCGGTGCTGACCTTCGCCTTTACCAGCCGCTCCAGCGCGGCCACCATCCCGTTGAGCATTGAAGCCCAGACCAGCCGCCTCGGCATCCCGCGGGCGATTGCCAGCTTCAGCGCCTCGTTCGGCGCCACCATCGGCCAGAACGGTTGTGCCGGCCTTTATCCGGCCATGCTGGCGGTGATGGTCGCGCCGACTGTGGGCATCAACCCGCTGGATCCGGTGTGGATCGCGACGCTGGTGGCGATCGTCACGTTGAGTTCGGCCGGGGTGGCCGGGGTTGGTGGCGGCGCGACGTTCGCCGCGCTGATCGTACTGCCGGCCATGGGCTTGCCGGTCTCGCTGGTCGCCTTGCTGATTTCCGTCGAACCGCTGATCGACATGGGCCGTACGGCGTTGAACGTCAGCGGCTCGATCACCGCCGGGGCGATTACCAGCCAGGTGATGCAGCAGACTGACAAGGCGTTGCTCGATGCGCAGGAGCATGGGAGCTGGTGCACGCTTGATGGGGAGTGCCTGCTGAATCGCTATCGCGAGCAAGCTCGCTCCCACAGTTAACCGAGTTCTATCAGGAAAAATCGGTCGACTGTGGGAGCGAGCTTGCTCGCGATGCTTTTAGCGCTTCTCCCACACCTCAAAACTGTAGGCCGGCTTGTCCCCTTCAGCCGGGTTCGGCTGGTTCGAAACCAGCGTCCACTGGCTCGAATCGAACTCAGGAAACCACGCGTCACCCTCAGGGCTCAGCGCCACGCGGGTCAGGTACAGCCGATCCGCCTGCCCCAGGGCCTGGGCGTACAGTTGGGCGCCGCCGATCAACATCAACTCGTCGACGCCCTGCTCCAGTGCCCACGCCTCGGCCCGCGCCACCGCAGCCTCCAGGGTGGAGAACACTTGCGCGCCCTCCAGCACCAGGCCCGGCTGGCGGCTGACCACAATGTTCAGGCGTCCCGGCAACGGTCGACCGAGGGAATCCCAGGTCTTGCGCCCCATGATGATCGGCTTGCCTAGGGTGGTGGCCTTGAAGTATTTGAAATCCCCCGGCAGGTGCCAGGGCATGCTGTTGTCGACGCCGATCACACGGTTTTCACCGAGGGCTGCGATCAGGCTTAAAGGGAGAGTTTTGTTCATGGCCGCGAGGATACCAGAGGCTCGGCGTACCCCGACAGGCATCACAGCGGTTATGCTCAACCCTCATTCGAGCAACGGAAGCACCCGTGACAGCACTGCAGAACCTCTGGTTGACCGAGACGATACGCCTGCGTGAAGAACACGCTGGCCCGCTCGAGGACCAGGAAGCCAATCGCCTGGCCCGTGCGGCCGGCGGCGACTTAGCCACGCGCATCCACCACCGTGCCCGCTGGCTGGCTGAGCGCGATGGCCTCACCGAGGCCCTGCGCCATTGGCTGCAAGGGGCGCGCCTGGCGCTGATCGCATTGGCGCTGCTCGCCGTCATCAGCGGCGCCGGCCTGGGCTTTGCCGCACTCGGCGACGGGCAGGCAGCGGTCAATGTGTTCTGGGCCTTGGGCAGTCTGTTGGGACTGAACCTGATCCTGCTCAGCGGCTGGGCCCTGGGCCTGATATTCGCAGGCGAGCAAGGTGCCACGCTGGGACGCCTGTGGCTGTGGCTCAGCGAAAAACTCGCCCGCGACGCCAAGGCCGCCCAACTGGCACCGGCCCTGCTGCTGTTGCTGCAACGGCACAAACTCAATCGCTGGGCCCTCGGCGTGCTGGTCAATGGCCTGTGGCTGCTGGCGATGCTCAGCGCGCTGGTCATCGTCCTGCTGCTGATGGCGACCCGGCGCTATGGCTTCATCTGGGAAACCACCATCCTCGGCGGCGAGACCTTCGTCGCCATGACCCAGGCCCTGGGCGCACTGCCCGCCCTGCTGGGTTTCCGCGTGCCGACGGTGGAAATGATCCGCGCCAGTGGCGATGCCGCCCTGAACATCGAAAGTGCCCGCCAGGCCTGGGCTGCCTGGCTGGTCGGTGTGCTGCTGGTCTATGGCCTGTTGCCGCGCTTGTGCCTGGCACTGTTGTGCCTGTGGCGCTGGCGGCGCGGCCGCACCACGCTGCGCCTGGACTTGAACCTGCCGGGCTACGCCCAATTGCGCGAACGGCTGATGCCCAGCAGCGAGCGACTGGGCGTTAACGACGCCGCCCCCGCGCAACTGCATCCCATCGAAAGTACTGTCAGTGCCATGGACAGCGACGGCGCGTTGCTGGTGGCAATCGAGTTGGACGATCGACCCTGGCCGCCCAAGCTGCCCGAAACCGTGAAAAGCGCCGGCATTCTCGACAGCCGCGAGTCGCGCCACAAACTCCTCGAACAGCTGTCGCGCTTTCCGCCGGCACGCCTGGCCATTGCGTGCGACCCACGCCGTTCACCGGACCGCGGCAGCCTGGCGCTGATCGCCGAGCTGGCCCGCAGCGCCAGCGCCACCCGCGTCTGGCTGTTGCAGGCGCCGCCCGGCGAAGCGCTGGACGCCGAGCGCCTGGGCGACTGGCACACCGCACTGCAACAGTTGCAGTTGCCCTTCGCCGACTGCATGCCCTTGAACTGGCTGGAGACCGGCCATGACTGAACCCATGAAGCCGCTGAAGCTGGCGGTCGTCGGCCACACCAATGTGGGCAAGACCTCGCTGCTGCGTACCTTGACCCGCGATGTCGGCTTCGGCGAAGTGTCCCATCGCCCGAGCACCACCCGGCATGTCGAGGGCGCGCGCCTGTCGGTGGACGGCGAAGCGCTGCTGGAACTGTACGACACGCCGGGCCTGGAAGACGCCATCGCCTTGCTCGATTACCTCGAGCGCCTGGAGCGTCCTGGCGAACGCCTGGACGGCCCGGCGCGCCTGGCCCGTTTCCTTGAGGGCAGCGAGGCGCGGCAACGCTTCGAACAAGAAGCCAAAGTGCTGCGGCAACTACTCGCCAGCGACGCCGGGCTTTATGTGATCGACGCCCGGGAGCCGGTGCTGGCCAAGTACCGCGATGAATTGGAAGTCCTCGCCAGTTGTGGCAAGCCGCTGCTGCCGGTGTTGAATTTCGTCAGCAGCGCCCACCATCGCGAGCCCGACTGGCGCGAAGCCCTGGCACGATTGGGGCTGCACGCCCTGGTACGTTTTGACAGCGTCGCCCCGCCCGAGGACGGCGAGCGACGCCTGTATGAGAGCCTCGCGCTGTTGCTGGAAAGCGCCCGTGGGCAACTGGAACGCCTGGTCGCCGATCAACAGGTCCAACGCCTGGCCCGCCAGCAGAGCGCGGCGCGCTTGATCGCCGAACTGCTGATCGACTGCGCCGCCTGCCGACGCAGCGTCGCCAGCGACGCCGAGCTGGAACGCGAAGCCATCAGCGAACTGCGCAGCGCAGTGCGTCAGCGTGAGCAGCGCTGCGTCGAGGCCCTGCTCAAGCTTTACGCTTTTCGTCCCCAGGACGCCGCCGCCAGCGATCTGCCGCTGCTCGACGGGCGCTGGGGCGATGACCTGTTCAACCCCGAGACCCTCAAGCAACTGGGCGTACGCGTCGGTGGCGGAATCGCGGCGGGCGCAGCGGCCGGGGCCGGCGTCGATTTGCTAGTGGGCGGCCTGACCCTTGGCGCCGCCGCCCTGGCCGGGGCCATTGTCGGCGGCACCCTGCAAACCGCCCGCAGCTATGGCAACCGGCTGATGGGCAAGCTCAAGGGGCAACGGGAATTGACGGTGGACGACAGCGTGCTGCGCCTGTTGGCCCTGCGCCAACGCCAACTGCTGCAAGCCCTCAACCAGCGCGGCCATGCGGCAATGGACAGCATCCGCATCGCCACGCCCCAGGACAAGACCTGGCGCGAGGGCAAGCTGCCCGAAGCCTTGAACAAGGCGCGGGCGCATCCACAATGGTCATCCCTGAATACTCAACCGCGACTGAGCCAGGCAGAACGCCAGGAGCTGATTGAGCAGTTGGCTGAGCAGCTCTGAACGACACAAAACCCTGCGCCCACGTACACAAAACCCCTGTGGCGAGGGAGCTTGCTCCCGCTGGGTTGTAGGAGCTGGCGAAGCCTGCGATCTTTTGATCTTTCGCTTGAGACTCAAGTGGCTGGGGAAAGATCGCAGCCTCGTTGCACTCGACAGCTCCTACGGCCCAGCGGGAGCAAGCTCCCTCGCCACAAAAGCAATCCATCAATCGCTGTTCAAGGCCTTGAGGGCCGTCGCCGCTTCAGCCAACTCCAACTCACTGAACACCTTCACGCCATGCCGCTTGAGCAACGCCGCCGTCACGCCTTCGCCGCTGACCTTCACACCGCTGAACGTTCCGTCATAGGTCAACAGGTTGCCGCACGACGGGCTATTGGCCTTGAGCACGGCGATGCGGATGTCGTGTTCACGTACCCGCTCCAGCGCTTGATACGCGCCTGACAGGAACTGCGCACTCACATTTTCGCCGTCGGTGGTGATGACCCGTGCCTGGCCGTCGAGCACTTGCCCGCCCTGTCCGCCAGGAATCTCCGCCGCCGCCCGAGGCGTAGGCAAGCCGCCGGCGACTTCCGGGCACAGCGGCACGATCCGGCCTTCGTCGTGCCACTGCTGAAGTTGATCAAACGGCCCGCTGGCACCGCCGTCGTAACGCACGCGATGCCCGAGCAGGCAGCGACTGACCAGGATCTTTTCCATCGTCAGAACAACTCGTTGCCGCGACGGCGGAACCAACCGGTCAAGGACAGGCGATCGCGCGTGGCCGGCAGTACTTCATGGGGAATGTCCCCCGACAGGAACACCACCAGGCAACCGCCGATGGGCACCACGTCCTGCTCCAGGCTTTCGTCCAGGTACATGCGCAACTGGCCGCCGTGTTCCGGCAACCAGTCGTCATTGAGGTAGAGCACCGCCGACACCATGCGGCGGTCGTCATCGCGAAAGCGGTCGACGTGCTTGAGGTAGAACGCGCCGGGTGGATAGAGGGCAAAGTGGCTTTCGAAGTCTTCCAGGCCCAGGAACAACCCGCGATTCATCGCCTCGCGCAGGCTGTCCATCAGCGCCAGGTAATGGTCGCAGGCTTGCGCCTGGCCGGGTTCGATCCACTGGATGTGATCACCCCGGATCCCTTCGCGGATCTCCGAGAACGGCCCGCGCCCGACCGCTGCCGGGGCCAGTTCGCCCTCGGCGGCCCGCTGGCGGCATTCGGCCGCCAGGGCGCGGGTCAGCGCATCTGGCAGGAAGAGGTTCTGCTGCGACCAGCCGCGCTCGGCCAGATCGTCGACGATACGTAACAGCAGCGGGTGATCAGAAGGTATTTGCATGGCGCGCATAGTATGCCTGTGCCTGCAAAACCGACAGCGCCACGCAGCGGGTTCGCAGTGTCAGTTCGCTGCGTCAAATTGCACCGCCGTACGAACTTGATACGAATTCTCGACAAGACCCCACACCCCACGGAGAATAGTCGGCTGCTGACAGGAGTCCCTATGCGCCGTTTGCTTTTCTCACTGTTGATGTTCTGCGTTTTGCCCGCCTGGGCAGACAGCTACGACCAGTTGTACAAGGTCGCCGGCTGGCCGGAACAGCGGGCGCATTTCAATGACGCCTTGAGCGCCGCCCAGCAGCGCTATCAGAGCAGCCTGCCGCCGGCGGTGTTCCAGGCCCTGGTGAACAACAGCAATCAACGTTTCGCCCCCCAGGCCATGGACCAGCGGGCCGAGGCGCAAATGCGCAGGAATTTGCGTGACCCCAGCCCGGCCCTGAGCTTTTTCCAGTCGCCCCTGGGCCGCAAGGTCGTCGCGGCCGAATTACTCGCGACCCGGCGTGATCAATTGGCGAAAAACGCCAAGGGCCTGCCGAAGATGCCTGCCAGCGACAACCGCCTGTTGATCATCGGCCACCTGGCCCAGGCCCTGCCCGCCCGCGAGGCCGGCGCCGAAGTCAGCCTGGCGATCGCCGGCGTGGCGGCCGACAGCCTGAGTTCGATGATCCCGGGGCTGCTGGGCGGCGGCCAGGCCCAGGGCATGCTCAACGGCCAGCGCCAGCGGTTAATGGAGCAGATCGGCACGGACCTGAACAACACGCTGCTGTACGTCTACCGTGACCTGACGGATACCGAGCTGGAAGAGTTCGCCACCTTCGCCGAATCGACCGAGGGCCAGGCTTATTATCAAGCGGCCCTGGCGGCGATTCGGGCGGGGTTGGCGGTGGGGCAGAATCTCGGGCAGTAGTTCAGCGCCGCTATCGCGAGCAAGCTCGCTCCCACATTGGATCTCGCTGCTCAATACCCTGTGGGAGCGAGCTTGCTCGCGATAGCAATAGCCCGGTCACCGCCGGACCCGGCTCATCCGCTTGGTCAAGAACCCAAACATCTCCTGCCGCAACGCCAGCGCCTCATTCGCCAAATGATGGCGTCCCTCGGGCAACATCAACACCTGCGGCCGATCGAACTTGCTGCGCAGCACTTGCAGGTTGTGCGCCCAATCCACCGTCATGTCCGCCTGCCCCTGCACGATCAATGGCTGGCGCGGGCTGCTCGGGGCGGCTTCGATACGCTTGATCCATTGCCCCAATGCGCCCACCCAGGCGGTGGGCAGGCGCAGTGGTTGCAGCGGGTCGGCTTGCAGGAACGGCAGGAAGTCCGGGTCGGTAGAGTTCTCGCTGAAACGCCGGGCAATCCCCCTCACGAAGGGCTTGAGCAGGTAATAGCTCAGGCGCGACCAGCCCCAGGCCCGTGGCCGCACCAAGGGCGACAGCAGGATGACCTGGCCCTGGGCCGGGCTCTGCGCGCCCTGGTTGAGCACGTGATCGACGACGATTGCCCCGCCGGTGCTTTGCCCGCACAGATGCCAGGGTTGCGGCAGGTCCAGCGTCCCGGCCTCGGCCAACAGGCCCTGCAAGGTGGCCTGGTACTCGGCAAAATCCTCGATGCTGGCGCGCTCGCCACTGGACAGGCCGTGGCCCGGCAGGTCACAGGCGATCACCACGAACTTCTGCTCCAGAGCCCACTCGATCAAGTGGCGATACAGCCCCATGTGATCGTAGTAACCGTGGAACACAAACAAGGTCGCCACGGCTTTTTCCGGCCACCAGACCTGGCTGACCAGCTCATACCCACCCACCTCGAAACGCCCCAATCCCTTGCGCACGCTGCGCTGGGGAAAGTCCAGGCCATAGAACCGCTGGTAGGCCTGGGCTTGCTCGGACAGGGCTTGCCACTGGGCCAGCGGTTGCAGGCTGGCACGCAGGAGATCGGGGTCGAAAGTGGCAGGCATCAAGATTTCCAGGCATAGGCGCATCGCGCGAAACAGACTTTATAGGCTGCGATATTCATCTGTCGCGGCAGGCATGGCAAGCTACGCGGCTTCAGAGGATCGACTCCATGCGCCCGTCCCACCGCACGACCCTGCTCGCCAGCCTGCTCGCCCTCGGATGCGCCGTCGTTTTGTGGATGGCCTACGACTGGTTCCAGGGCCGTTTCCTGCGGGCTTTCAGCCAACACACCGCGGTGTTTTCCGGCGACCCGCTGCGCCTGCCTGCCGAGCTGGCCGGCCCCGGCGCCATTCGCCTGGTGCATTTCTGGGATCCGGCGTGCCCGTGCAACGTCGGCAACCAGCAACACCTTGCCGAGCTGGTCGATAAATATGTACCGCAAGGCGTCGAGTTTTATGCGGTACAAAAAGCCGGCAGCCAAGGTCAGCTGCCGGCCACGTTGAGCCACTTGAAAAGCCTCCCGGCGCTCCCCGGTTCAAGCCAAATTCCTGCAAGCCCGGCCGTAGCGATCTGGGATCGCAGCGGCAAACTCGCGTACTTCGGCCCCTACAGCGAAGGCCTGACCTGCAACTCGAGCAACAGCTTCATCGAGCCGATTCTCGAGGCGTTGAGTGTCGGCCGGGAAGTTACTGCGACTCACACGTTGGCTGTCGGCTGTTATTGCCCATGGTCGGTTTCAAACTGACGAATTAACTACAACGCGTATTGCCCACCGCCTCTAGGCTGATGCCACTAAGTTATGCCTGGTGTTTGTTTTTTAGAGCTCTTGCTCAAAGTAAGGGCCTGGGCTGAACCGTTTGTCGGATCCAATTTTTGCAAACGGCGCCATTACCGATCCTTTTCGGCCTGTGCCCCATGCCAGACGGCTTGTGCAGGGCATTTGAGCCCGGCTGACCGTTTAGCTGAATCGATTAACAGCGACCGTGCCAGCATGAACTTTTTTTTAATCTCTTCTCTAAACCTCGTGACCAGCAAAATGTTCATTACCCATGCAGTCGCACGGCGGCGCTAACTCGAGGAAGTTTCACACGCCTTTTCATCGTTCAACTTGTCGACCCTTCTAACCAAACAAGAAATGGAATCGTCAGTGATGCAAAAGCTGCTATGCGCTGCACTTTCCAATCCCTATAAAGAAGATGCCCTCAACCTTGAGGCGTTCGTCCAAAGCGTCGCTCCGCTCATGATCGACGTGTTGCTGCGCGGCGAGACGGGTACCGGTAAAGACACGCTGGCAGAAAAGATCCATCGCATGTCCGGCTGCTCCGGCAAGTTCGTTGCCATCAACTGCGCCGCCATTCCCGAAACCCTCGCCGAGAGCCAGCTTTTCGGGGCCAACACCGGCGCGTTTACCGGGGCCAGCCAAAATCGCGCGGGGTTCGTCGAAGCTGCACATAACGGCACGCTGTACCTGGACGAAATCGACAGCATGCCGTTGGGCCTGCAAGCCAAGCTGCTGCGAGTCCTGGAATCCAGGACGGTCCAGCGTCTGGGCTCGACCCAGAGCATCCCGGTGAACATGCGAGTGATCGCCTCCGCCCAGTGCCCGCTGGGAGAAATGGTCGAACGTGGCGAGTTTCGCAGGGATCTTTATTTTCGCCTGAACATCATCAGCCTCAAGCTGCCTCCACTGCGCAGCCGCAAGGAGCGCATCGTGCCGCTGTTCCAGTCGCTGGTGCGCCGGGAGGCCCAGGCACTCGACCGGCCCTACGTCGCGCCGTCGCCAGCGCTGTTGCGCCAACTGCTCGGCTACGCCTGGCCTGGCAACATCCGCGAGCTGCAGTCCGCCGCCAAGCGATACGTACTCGGCTTGCCGGCACTGCCCCGCGCCGAGCAACTGGAACACAACAGCTCGACGCTCAAGTTGAAAGAGCACCTGCAGCAGTTCGAAAAAATCCTCATCGAGGACTGCATGCGCCGCCACCATCACTGCATCGACAAGGTCATCGCCGAACTGGGTATCGCCCGACGCACGCTGTATTACCGGATGAAGTGCCTGCAAATATCGACGAGTTGAGTGGGATCGGTGGAACCGTTTACACAACGGTCGCCACTTAACCATCGAGACGTTCACGTTCGTCTCGCCATTCCACAACCCGGAGATACGACTATGAGTTTTGGTGGAGCTTCTCTCGCCGCTTCCACGGCTGCCATGCAGCAGATGGACGCGACCTCGGCTGCGATGACAACCATGAAATCCCAATTCGACCAGAAAAAACTGGTCGCCGACACCATGAACGCAATCGCGGCAGGGTCGATGGACACGGCAACCAAAGCCATCACCGCCATGGGGGAGGCCTCGAAAAATATACGATTCTGACCCTCTCGCTTCAGCCCCGCTCCGGCGGGGTAACTTCAAGCGCGATGCGAGGAGGCCCCTATGCACATCGACTTGCCAGACAGCCTTCGTGCCCAGAGAGACCTGCCCCATGACGAGCCAACGCGGCGCCCCGCCCCGACCCCGCCGACCCCGCCGGGCCTGGCAAACGTGGTCGCCGAGCATCTGGCACTGCACGGGGCCGGCGACCGGTTAAGGGAATCGCTCATCCAGTGGGGCAACGAAAAGGGTTCGGCGGGCGGACAGTCTCGGTCTGGCTGGCCCAGCCCCCAGGACAGATTGGCCGCAGAGACCGAAGACCCTTTGCGCCTGGTACTGGAAGACATCCTGGAGGAGATCAACGGTGGTACCGGCTCCAATCTCGAGGTCGACATCGATGACGCCTATTCCAATGAAGACCTGTTCAGCGATCTGGCACAGATGTTCGCCCATCGCCGGCAGCCCATCGGTGACAACGATGTCGACAGCCAAAGTGATTTCGGCAATGCCAACAACCCCTTCTGTGGCGCGCTGTTCGGCGCCTGGGAGATGGAGGGCGACCACGCCACGCGGCGCAGTCGTCATGACGCGAGCCTGTCGCTGCTGCTCAAGATCATCGCGGTCCTGGGCCGCAGGAAACTGCTGACGCTGCTGGACATCGACGAAGGTGACGGCCAGGCGCGGTATGAACCAGACGACCAGGACCTGTTGTTCGAGATCGCCGCCTTCATGGACCAGCACCCGGCGCGCTATCCCCCACCGGCGACCCCCGACGCAGAACGCTGGACATGGACCGAACGCATTGCCCGCGGCACAGCGCTGGATGCTCGCGAAACCCGATTGTTCCAGCTTGCCCTGGAAGAGCTGGACTTCGCCCTCGCCCGCCTGGCCGGCCAGCAGCCCCCGCTGCGCCAGCGTGCCCGGCGCAACCGGGAGGAAATCGAGTTTCACCTGAGCGTTACCGGTAGCGCTCGCAACGTCTTGAGGCTGATGTACGCCTGAAGGCACCCGACCTTTGAGTTTTCAAACCGACCTTTGAAACAGGAGACATTCCGTGGACATACAAGCCATCGATCCCAGCAACCTCGCCTCCACTTCCGCCAAAACGAGCGCCAAGCCACAAGCGAGCGCCGAGACCAGCGATGTCAGTTGGTTCAACGCACAAATGCGCGAAAAAGCCCCCGCCCCGGACAGTGAAAACAATGTCGCGGCAAGGATCATCGATTCGTTGTCGAGCCGCTCCGGCGAATTGCAGCGGCTGGACGATCGCGCCAACCGGGACATGCTCAAGGCCATCCGCACCGCCGACCCGAAAGACATGCTGCAGTCGAACCGGTCGTTGTCATCCTTCCATCTGGAAAGCCTGATGACCGCGAAAATCGTCAGTAAGGGCTCCCAGGCCATCGAGAAGCTCACCAATCTTCAGTAAAGGGAAGGCCGGTCATGTCTATGCGCGCATTCTCAACACTGTTGCTGTGTCTGCTGCTCTCCGGTTGCGATGAACGGACGGCGTTGCACAGCCATCTTTCCGAGCAGGATGCCAACGAAGTGATCGCCGAGCTGGCGAACAAGAACGTGGAAGCGAGCAAGCAGGTCGATAAAGACGGGCTGACCGTGCTGGTCGAGCCTGCCGACATGAACAGCGCCGTCCAGGTACTCGAAGCCGCCGGCCTGCCGCGTCGCTCACGTTCCAGCCTGGGGGAGATCTTCCGCAAGGAAGGGGTCATTTCCACGCCGATGGAAGAGCGTGCCCGCTACATCTACGCGCTGTCCCAGGAACTCGAATCGACGCTTTCGCAAATAGATGGCGTGGTGCTCGCCCGGGTCCATGTGGTCCTGCCGGAGCGGGTGGCCCCGGGAGAGCCGGTCCAGCCTGCATCGGCCTCGGTGTTTATCAAGCACACCAGTGCCCTGGACCCCGACAGCATTACCCCGCGCGTGCGCAACCTGGTCGCCAGCGGGATCCCCGGCATGGCCGATGCCACCCAGAACCCGACCAAGTTATCGGTGGTCTTCGTTCCCGCCGTGCCGTATCAGGAACGGCGCAAGATGGCGTACTTCGGACCGTTCCTCATGCAGGCCGACGACATCGGTTATTGGCGGGCGGTGACCGTGACGACAAGCATCACCTTGCTCGCCATCCTGATGGGCGTCTTGTATGGCCTCTACCGACTATGGCGCCAGGGCGTGTTGGTGCTACCACGATTTCTCGATCGCAAGCTCACCAAACCAGCCGGGACGCCCGCCGCCCCCCAAAGCAGCGCGACACCTGGACTGTTCGCCGTGAAAAACCCGGGGACCAAACCCGACAGTAACGGGACCGCCGCATGACGACGGAGATTGCATGGGTTCGCTGGTGGAACCTCGCGTGGCGCGAAGCAGACCGGGGCTGGTATTCGTCGGCGCTTTGCCTGCTGACCGCGCCACAGATCGACACCCTAGCCCGGGGGCAGCATGCCGCGCTTGCCCGCAACTTCGGTATGACGCCGTGCACGCCCCCCCAACCCAGCCCGGCGTTGCAATCGCTGTTCTGCGGCACGCCCCGGACCTTGGCCCTTGCCTGCGAATTGGTGGCGAGCACTTGCGCACCGTTAACGGCAACACAGGCACTTTCGGCGCAGGACCGGGCCTGGTGCGAGCGCACCGCCAAAGCCCTGCGCCCGGGACACTGGCTCGAACAAGACCAGGATCCGCTCGCCCTGCTGCGCGCCTGGCTGGGCGAACGGGCCTGGGAACGGGCGCGCCTGGCGTTCCCACGCGACAGAATCATCGCCATCGAGTCGGCACCCGCCCCTCAACCACCAGCCGCCAAGCTGAACACGCTTTGGCAGTCCGCCTGCTGGAAGGCTGAGCAAAGCCTGGCACCCTCGGCCCCTATCCAAACGGAGAGACACGATGCTCGCTCGGCGTTCGCTTGAACTGCGCCCCGATGGACAAGGCCTGTCGCAGCCCTACATCGCGCGCGAAACCCTGGTTGATTGTGCCCGCGCACAGGTCATCCTCGAACAGGCCCAGGTGCACGCCGCGCAATTGCTTGAACGCGCCAGCGCAGAGGCGGACGCAACCGTGCTCAAGGCCCAAGCGCAATTCTGGGAAAAGGCCGAAACCTTGCTCGCCGCGTGGGAAACCCAGCGCCAAGCCATGTGGGAGCGGATCGAGACGAGTGCTGCACACGTGGTCAACGAGGCCCTGGGGATGCTCTTGAACGAGGTCCCGGAGCAGGCACGCATCGATGCACTCGTCCGCCAACTGGCGTCGCGCCAGGACGACCCGGTCAGCGCCACCCTTCGCTGTCATCCTGAAGACCTGGCAAACCTGACCCAGAGCCTGGGCACCGACAGCCGACGCCCCTGGACGCCGGTGGCCGATGCCGACATGGCACGACATCAACTGAAGCTGGAAACGCCGGGCGGTACATACCTGCTCGACTGGCCCACCGCCGTCGAGGCGCTTCGCCTACCCGAACCACAACCCATCACCGCAAGCTGACCCACCGCTATCGCGAGCAGGCTCGCTCCCACAAGGGATTTGGGGTGACTGTAATGCCTATGAACACCCCGGTAAAAACTGTGGGAGCGAGCTTGCTCGCGATGACGACAGCACAGCCAACATCTCTACCAACTGACCCACCGCTATCGCGAGCAAGCTCGCTCCCACAAGGGGTTTTGGGTGACAGCGATGCCTGTGAACACCCCGGTAAAAACTGTGGGAGCGAGCTTGCTCGCGATGACGCCGGTACATCCAACATCACCGCAAACTGACCCACCGCTATCGCGAGCAGGCTCGCTCCCACAAATGGATCGAAGTACGACCGGGAGAACCAGGTCGGCTGTCAGGCCGCCTCGCGAGCAAGCTTTGCTCCCACAGGTCCTGCTCAAACAGATCTGATGGGTGTAGGACCGGGAGAGCCAGGTCGGCTACTAGGCCGCCTCGCGGTGGACGTTGATCTCGGGCGCCCCGTTAACCACGCTGGCCGAACGCAGGCATTGCGTAGTGGGCACCTCGGCATGGATGCCGAGGTAGCCGCGCTGGGCCATGGATGGCCCTTCGCGGCGGGCCCACGGAGCAATGCCTTCGTTCGGGCATGCCGAGCCTAGGCGAGGCACCGAGTGGTGGGGCAAAGCCTTTTTGGTTACTTTTTTGGCGTCTGAAAAAAGTGACCCGCCGTAAGGGCGGAACCCTAAGCAGCCGTTACCGCAGCAACGGATATGTACCCGCTCAAAGAAATCCTGTCCGGCTACTAAGGCCACCATCACCCCACCAGCTTTTTTCCTCATTTACGCGGAACCGCCAACGGCATACCCACCACTCACATCGTGAATATGCCCAGCCCAGAGGAACCGCCCATGTCTTCCGCCGATGCCGTCCAGCGCCGCCTCGACACCTACTTCCAACGCGCAACCGACAACGTCAACAACGCTGCGATGAACGCAGCAGAAAGTCAGTCACTCGACGACATGCACTCATTCGTGACCAGCATGAACGGCATGTCCGTCGCGGTGAACGCAGCCACTCAACAGACCACAGCCCATCACAACCTCGCCAAGGCGATCATCGATGCAATGCCATGAGCTGCGCGCACAGCTCACCCGCTGGAACGCCGACGTCGATGGCCCGGAGCACTTCACCGTTGTCATCGACGATGGCGAAGCAACGTTCAGCAAGCTCGACGAAGGCCTGCTGGCATCGGTCGAGCTGAGCGTCCCGGTGACCCACGAGGTGGCACTGGAAGACCTGCTTCGGCTGGCGCACCCAAGCCTCTCGCGATTTCCCGGCGCGCTGGCCCGTTCGCCACAAGACGGCCGGTTGTGGCTACTGGCGCAACTGCCGCCGGACAGGCACATCGACGACTTGATCGAGGTGCTCGAAGCACTGCTCAACCAGCGTGACACCTGGCAATCGATTATCAATAAAGACCAACGTGCCGTTGCCGCGCCCATGGCGCGACGCCTCTCGCACTCTCACTTGCTCGGAACAGGAATCCGCCATGCCTAACAGGTGGCTTGCACCATACTGCTTGATGACCGCAGGCAAGGTACACCTTCGCCAGTTGATCGCACGCCGCTGGACGAAACCTTCGCTGATCGCACTGGCATTGGCCGGCGCGCTTGGCGCTGGCATGCCGGCAGAGGCGGCCATACCGACCGACTGGAAGAACACGCCTTACGCCTACGACGCCCAGAGCACACCGCTGGCCAAGGTACTCGGCGACTTTGCCAATACCTTCGCAGTGCAACTGGTCATCGACGGCACGGTGAAAGGCACCGTCGAGGGGCGGATGCGCGCCGAAAGTCCCCAGGCGTTCCTCGACAGGCTCGGCCTGGAAAATCGCTTCCAGTGGTTCATGTACGGCAACACCTTGTACGTCAGCCCCTTGCAGAACCAGGACTCCACGCGCCTGGAAGTGTCCGCCGACGCAGTGCCGGACATGAAGCAGGCCTTGACCGACATCGGCTTGCTGGATCCGCGTTTCGGCTGGGGTGAATTGCCCGACGAAGGCGTGGTCCTGGTCTCCGGCCCGGAACGCTATGTGCGCCTGGTGGCGCAGTTTGCCGAAGTGCGCAAGACACCCGAAGAGAAGCAGGAAGTGATCAGCTTCCCGCTGCGCTATGCCACCGCCGCCGACCGCAACGTCAAGTACCGCGGCGAAACGCTGGTCATTCCCGGGGTCGCCAGCATCCTGAAAGGTTTGCTGGAAAGTCGCAGCGCCGTGTCGGGGGGCATGCAGACGGCCTCGCCCCAGGCATCGTTCCAGAACATGCAGAGCCAGCAGTCCATGACCATGGGCAATATCGAACAGTTGGCAATGAACGGCATGGGTCGGCCGAACACCAGCCGGGTGCCGTCCGGCGCGAACAGCAGTGCAGGCGCTCGGGGCAAGATCCGCGTCGAAGCCGACGTGCGCAACAATGCGGTGCTCATCTACGACGCACCCAAGCGACGGGAAATCTACACGCCGCTGATTCGCGATGTGGACGTGCCGCGCAAGCTGGTGGAAATCGATGCGATCATCCTCGACATCGACCGCACACAACTGGCTGAGCTGGCCTCGAACTGGAACGTCGAGAGCGGCGATCTGATCGGCGGCGCCTCGATGATTCGCCCTGGTGCCAGCTCGACGGTGTTCATTCAGGACTACGGCGACTTTTCCGCGCAACTGCGGGCCCTGGAGGGCCGTGGCCTGGCCTCGGTGGTGGCGAACCCGTCGGTACTGACCCTGGAGAACCAGCCGGCGGTCATCGACTTCAGCCGGACCGAGTACATCTCGGCCATCGGCGAGCGGGTAGCCACCATCGAGCCCATCACGGCAGGCACCAGCTTGCAGGTCGTACCCCATGCCATCGAGACCGGGGGCCGCAACCAGATCCAGATGTCCCTGGACATCGAGGACGGCCGCATCGAACCCTCGGAGGTCGGCCAGCAGACGCCCAGCGTGCGCCGGGGCGTGGTCAGCACCCAGGCTGTCATGGGGGAAAGCCGGTCATTGGTGGTAGGCGGTTTTCATACCGAAGAGACCGGCGACAACCTCGAGCGGGTGCCATGGCTGGGTCGCATCCCGCTGATCGGGCCGCTGCTGTTTTCCTCGACCACGCGCGAAACCAGTCGCCGCGAACGGGTCTTCATCCTGACGCCTCGCCTGATCGGCGACCAGGTCGACCCGGCCCGCTACATCTCCGCCCTTGACCGCGAACAGGTCGACAGCGCCATGGCCCGCCTGGAAGAGCGTCGCAACGGCACCCGCCCCGTCGGTCGTGTCGAGGTCAGCGACGTGCTCGCCCAACTCGCCGACGGCAACATTCCGGCCACGTTCAAGCAAGCGGCGTCGATTCCTTATTCACCCGACACATTGTGCGCGTTGCAACCCGGGTTATCCCTGGACGCTGCCCGGGCCCAATGGTTCGCCGGTCCCGATTACGGCATCGCCGTGGGTGTGGTACGCAACGATGGCCAGCGGAGGTTGCGCTTCGACGAGGCGAGCTGCGGCAGCCGCTGGGCCCTGGCCACCTCCGCCTGGCCGAAGGTCTGGCTTGAGCCCGGCGAGGAAACGGAAGTGTTCGTGGTCATGAAGCAACCCACGCGCACGCCAGGCGGCGAGCGCCCTTCTCTTCTGCAAACCAGCGCGAGGACCCTGCCATGAGTCGCACGCCACTGCTGCTCGTTTTATTGCTGAGCCTGCCGGTGTTCGCCGGCTGCGCGAACCGCTCGGGCTGCCAGGGCGATGCCTGCAGCCGCGCCGAACCGGACAACGGTCGGCTGGTGATCTGGTGGTCACCCGGCATGCGCGGCGGCCTTGGCTCCCCCGAACACCCACTGGACCATACGGTCGTCCCATTGGAGAACTGAACGCTATGTCTTTTTCAGTACACAGCGTAAGCACTCGCCAAGCCTTCCAGAAGAACATCATCGCCGGCATCGCGACGTATTGGGAAATAGCCCCAGGCATTGAGTTCTGTCTGCGACGCGAGCCTCACAGCGTGGGGCTCGCCTTACAAATACAAAGCCAGGCGCTGCGCGCAAACCAGATCCAGCATGCCCTCGAACGGCGTTTCGCCCAGCCGACCGACTACGCACAGCTGTTCGTATTTCTCGATCCGCAGCGAGCGCTCGTGGTCTGGCAGGCGCTGCCCGACGCGCCGCTATCCACTGAACTGCTCGATGAAATCCAGTCCCGTCAGCTGTCGCTGCTGGGCCTGGAAGACCTCGACGATTACTCGGCCACGTATTGAATCTGTGACCGGAGATTGCTCCCGCTCGGCTCTGTAGGAGCTGGCGAAGGCTCGGGCCGCGTTCGGACGATCTTTTGATCTTTCGCTTGGGATTCAAGTGCCTGGGGAAAGATCGCAGCCTCGTTGCACTCGACAGCTCCTACACAGCTCGTACGGCCCAGCGGGAGCAATCTCTGGCCACAGTGATTCATACAGAGACTTTATGAGGGAGGTTTTCCATGACCGTCGCACCGCTTGCCCAGCGCTTGATCTCGGCCCTCGCGGAACATTTGCATGCGCACTTGCAGTTGGAAGGTGGCGTGTGCGCGCTGTATGACGCGAGCAACCGCGAAGCCGTGATCATCGAGTTGCCCGATCACGGCGATGTCGCCATCCTCCATAGCTCGATCGATGTACCTGCCCACGCGCCCGGCTTGCACAAGCGCTTGCTGGAACTCAACTTTCGATTGGACCTGCTCGGCGGCAGCTGGCTGGCCCTGGACGATAAGGGCAGCGTTCGCTTGTGTGCCCATTGTCCGCTGGCGATGCTCGACGAGGCGCGGTTCTGCCATTGGATCGTCGGTTTCATCGCCCAGGTCGGCGACATTCGGGCACGCTTGGCGGTGCCTGCAACGCCGGGCAACCCTCGTCCGGCCTCGCTCAACACAAGCCGCACCCGACTGGGCTAGGCACCCGTGGCCTGGAATTACTACTGCGGGACTCTGTAGGAGCTGGCGAAGCCTGCGATCTTTTGATCTTTCGCTTGAGATCCAGGTGGCTGGGGAAAGATCGCAGCCTCGTTGCACTCGACAGCTCCTACACAGCTCCTACACGACACCTACACAGGTTGATGCAGGCTCATCGCTTTATCGAAGCTTCATCGCCTCGCCACCCTCCTGCATGACTTTCCTCGCGCTGTCCATGAAGCCCTTGGTGACCTCCGTCACCGTATCGCTCATCAACTTGGCCATGTCGGCGGAGCTTTTGATCAGCATCATGGTGCTCTGGCGCTCTTCCATGCCCATTTGTATGTTGAACTGCTTTTCCATCAACTGCTTTTGACGGGTTTCCATCTCACTCATGAAAGAGTCCGGAGTGCGAGACTCCGAAGTGGGGCTGGACGTTTGCGCGTCATCCAGCGGTTGCGTGTCATTCGACGTCGCCGCGTGGTTGGCGTCCCGCGTTCGGGCGCGGCCACGCTGATGCAGCGTCGGTGGTGTCGAGGAGGAACGTCCCCGGCCATGCAGGCTTTGAGTGCCTTCGCGCTGCTGCGCCTCGCGGGGTCGTTGGCTCAGCGAGGGTGAGCGCGAGGGCGATAAGCTGTCGGTGCCGTGCAGGGCACCTGTGCCCCTTAAGGGGCTCGTCAGGGAACTGGGTTCGGGCATGGGATCCTCCACGAGGCGATGTCTGTGTGGTGGGCACTGTCGGCAGGCGGGAATCCTGCGGACGAGCCTGGCTCACTCCCTGAGTGGCAACCGCGTATGCATCGGTTCCATCGACTTCAACGCTGGTTCAATTCCGGAATCTCGATGACCTCGCCCTTGGCCTCGTCATCCAGTTCGCGCAACACCCGATAAATATGGGCAACCGCCTGGAGCGTTTCCCGGGGGATATAAGCGCCGACGTCTTCACGGTAGATCGTGCGCGCCAGCCAGATGCACTGGATGACCGGAACTCGCGCCGCCTTGGCCCGCTCGATCAGCGCCCGGGCCTCGGCATCGACGCCTTTGACGATCAACTGCGGCAGCGGCGTTTCCTCGGGGCGATACGACAGGGCGACGGCAAAGTGGGTAGGGTTGACCACCAGCATGTCGGCGTCTTCCACCGGTTTGGTCTCTTTGCTGACAGGCTGGTCGACCAATTGCCGGGCCAGGCTACGGCGATGCATTTTTACATGGGGGTCGCCTTCCATTTCCTTGAACTCCTTGCGCACCTCCTCCTCGCTCATGCGCAGGCGCTTGGCGAAGAAATATTTCTGCAGGCCGAAGTCGAGAATCGCCAGCACCAGCAGTACACCCAGGCAAATGTGCATGATGTGCCGGAACAGGCTGGCCAGCCCGCGCCAATAGCTGTGCAGGTCGCCGTTGACCAGGCTGATCAACGAGCCGAGTGCCGGCAGGGTCACCAGATAAATCACGGTGCCGATAAACACGGCCTTGACCAGCCCCATGAACAGGCTGATCAGCGCCTGGCCGGAGAACATCTGCTTGGCCTGGTTCATCGGGTTCAAGCGGTTCGGGTCTGGCTGAAGGGCCTCGGGGGCGAACAGGAAACCGAACTGTATCCAACCGGCCACTAGGCGCGTGACGATCGCCAACCCCACGGTCATCAGGGTGAAGTTGAGCAGCACGCCACCGGCATGGGCCAAGGTTTCCTCAAAGGCACGCACGAAGTCGACATCCAGCCGATGCAGCGGGAATGCCACCATATCTCCCAAAGCCTGCATGCTGTCGTCGGCCTGGGTCAATGCCACTTCGGTGATCGACGCAAGCACCAGCAGGCTGCTCAAGTCCTGGCTTTGGCCGACCTGGCCTTTGTTGCGCGCGTCGCGAATCTTCTTCGGCGTCGCCCGCTTGGTCTTTTCGCCACTGTCTTCGCTCATGGGCGAAGCCCTCCTTCAGGGCGCCTGCAACAACAGGTGAAGCAGATGCCGGATTTCGCCATAGCGGCCGAGACGGCCAGTCATCGCGTCCCACAGCGTGGGCAGGTAGAACAGCAGGAAGCCCAGGCCGATCAGGCTCTTGGCCGGCATGGCGAGGACGAACACCTGCAATTGCGGGCTATACAGGCTGAGCAGCGCCAGGCTGAACTCCACCAGCAACAGCAAGCCGATAAAGGGGGCTGCGTAGAGCATCATGTGCATGAACATTTCGCCGAGCAGCCCGAGAAACACGCCGAAGCCATCCGCGCCAGGCAATGGAAACCAAACGGTGGGCGACCACACCAGGTAGCTGTCCCAGATCACCTGGGTCAACGTGCCAATGCCCAGGGTGGTGACCAGCAGCAAGATCGTCATCTCCTTGAATAGCAGGCCCAGGGGCGTGGTGTCGCTGCCGAGGGCCGGATTCAACTGGCCACCGATGAGCGCACCGCGCTGGTTGTCCAGCAGGGCGCCCACCGATTCGTACAACCAGAACGGCATCGCCAGCAGCACCCCGAGCAAGAAGCCCAGCACCAGTTCCTTGAACATCAACCCGGCCAGCGACAGCCAATTGACCTGGGCGTCGATCAGCGCCTGGCGAATACCGGGCGCCGGCAACATGCCCAGGGCAAACACCACGGCATGGCGCGGCAAGCCTCGCAGGTGCTGGAAGCAAAACACCGGGACGAGGTAGGCGACCGGGTAAATTCGCGCCATGCCCAGCGCGATCGACAGCAGCAAGTCGAAATACGGGACAAAAGCCTGGGCCGTCATCAGGTGTTGGCCATCATTTCGAATGCCCGACGCAGCAGCCCCAGTAATTCCACGCCGATCCAGCGGCCCGTGACCAGCAAGGTCAGCCCGACCGCCACCAGCTTGATGCCGAAGGGCAAGGTCTGGTCCTGGATCTGCATCAAGGCCTGCACCAGGGAGGTCAGCACACCGACGATCACCGCCACGATCAAGGGCGGTGCGGAGAGCAGGACCACCAGCAGCATGCCTTCCTTAAACAACGTCAGCGCGTCCATCGCATGTCCTCAAAGATAGGAATAGAAGAGGCTGTCGAGCAATTGCGTCCAGCCCTGCACGAGGACAAAAATCAGCAGCTTGAGCGGCAACGAAATGGTCATGGGCGCGACCATCTGCATGCCGAGCGCCAGCAGCAGGTTGGACACGATCAGGTCGATGACAATGAACGGGATATAAATCAAAAATCCCATCTGGAAACCGGCCTCGAGCTCCGACAGCATGAAGGCCGGGATGAGCAGCATCAGGTCATCGCGGCTGGCCTGCTCGGCACGCTCCTTGGGCCACATCCGCTGGGTGTTCTCCAGTAGGTGGGCGAGGATGTCCGGGTTGGTATTGCGCGACATGAAGGCCTGCAGCGGCTTTATCGCGTTCAAGGCAGAACCTTGCAACGCCTCGGTATTGCTGAAATCCAACGGCTGTTCTTTCAACTGTTCGGCGATGTTGTGGCCGACCGGCGCCATGATGAACAGCGTCGCGGCCAGGGCAATGGCATACAGGGCCATATTGGGTGGCACCTGCTGCACACCGATGGCGTTGCGGGTGATGGTCAACACGATGGTTATCTTGAGAAAGGCGCTGCAGATGATCAGCAGCAAGGGGACCAACGAAATCCCACCAATGAACAGCGCCAGCAGAAAGGGGTCGACCCCCTGGAAGCTCATCCAGCCACATCCACGCGGGCGATTTGCAGGCCCAGCCGACCATCGACCTCGACCAGCTCGCCATGGGCCAGGGCACGTTCGCCATAGAACAGCGCCGCCGTCCCCGGTGTCGCACCTTGCACTTGCAGCACTGCGCCGGGCGCCAGATTGCGCAGCTCGCCCAAGGTCAGGCTCAAGTGGCCGCAGCGTATCGTCAGCGCCAGCGGCAGGTCGTCGAAGCGCTCGGGGATTTCGGCCGCGACCGGCTCCGTCATCGGCACCTCCTCGGTTTCAGCGGCATAGGCCGACAGCGGGTGCTCGGTCGCCTCGCACGTTTGGTCGTCAGGTTCGTAGCCGGTGCTATCGTCCCAGTCCGGCGTCAGGATATCGGTGTCGGTGTCAGCGGTGGTGCTCATAACGGTCTCCTCCAGAGCGAGCAAGGTCAGGCGCAACGGTGCGGCACGACTGTGTACCCGCACCTGCAAACAATGCCGGCCCAGGCGAATCAGCCCGTGGCCGGATGAATCGAACAGAGCGGTTTGCGGCACCAACACATCACCGGGGCGCAACATCGCCAACTGCCCGGCGGCCAGCGCCAGGTGTCCCAGTTCCAACGGAACATGCAGCGCAAAGCCCTCGATCCCTGGCGCGGCTCGCCGTTGCCAGGGCACGGCGCGAAGCAGCCCCAGCAAGGTCGCACCGCTCATTTCCAGATGGCTCGTGACGCGGGCCGCGCCCACCCTCACGTCGAGCCGGCAGGCAATGCCCTGCACCGCGGGCACGGCCGCTGGCTTGATAAAACCGAATGCCTGGCGCAGGGGCTCGCTCAGGGTTTGCTGGAACAGCGACCAGAACCACGTGTCATCCGGTCCGGGCTCGGCAGGCAGGACCACCGGGCATTCACCAAACAGGCTGAGCACCGCGCCGGGCTCGTCCAAGGTAAAGGCACCATGGGCACACGCCAGCACACACGGCGAGTTCCCCGCCGCAGTGCCGCCCGGGGTCAGTTCCAGCAGCCCCGCCTCACCCGCCACCTCGAAGGGCAACCGGACGCCAACTCCCAATAGTCGCCGGGCGGTGGCGTCCTCGCTGCCCACAGTCGGCAGCACCAATGCATGGACGGTCATGTCGCGCTAACCTCTTCTTCCCGCGCTACGTGCACGCTCACCGGCTGGCCCAGGCTTTGGGTCAGCGCCTCTTCGAGACGGCCGGATCGACTCGACAGCCGCGTCTGTACGTCTGCACTTTCGCAGCTCAAGCCGATGCCCCACCCGCACGCCCCGCCCAGCCGCCGGGCGGATACCTTGATGCGGCCCAGGTTGGGAAGATGCAGCAGCAGGTCCAATTGCTGGTCGAGCGTGGCACGCAAGCGTGGCGTGAGCTGGTCGACAAACGCCTCCTCTTCGCCGCTCGAAAGATTCACCAGGCCCGACAGCGAACCGGTGCCGGCGCTGTCATCCTGCGCGCCACCCCGTGGCGCATCGACCCACTGGCGGAACCAGTAACCGTCACTGCTTCCTGCTGTCATGTCGGGGTCGCGCCCGGCAGCAGGGGCGGACTCACGTGCCGCCGGACGACTTGCCCGGCTCACCTGGGCAGGCGGTTGCTCATACGCTCGAGGCGGTTGCCGAACGGGGGCCGCCGAGGGATTGCTGTGCGGTGTCGGCCCACCGCGCACGCTGCGTTCATTCATCGCTGGGGGGCTCCACCAGGTACTCCATCATTGCGCTGAGTTTTTCCAGATCTCGCCGGCGCCCTTGTAGCCGCTGCTGGGCAGCAGCCGTGTGCTGTGCCTGCTGCGCCTGTTCATCGTCCAGTGCCTGCACTGCCCGCGCTTGCTCGGCCAGCTCGCCGATCAAACGACGTTCCTGGGTACCCCAGGCATTCAGTTCGCACACGCTCAAGGCCCGGCCACGGTGCTCGCCGTACAACGCCTCGCGCTGCACCGCCTGTTGCTCACGGGTCGCCTGCATCTGCGCGCGCGCGGCGGCAACCGCGGCTTCGCGCTCGCGCAAAAGCTCGCGCTGCTGGCGCCACGCCCGCTCGGCTTGCGCTTCGCGGTGGCGGCGTATCGGCGCCAGGGCGTCCAGATCAACCCGGGACATAGGCGGTCAACTGCTGCAGGTGGGCGAGCGTGGGCGCAAACAGCTCCGGCTCGCGCAGGTCCTGGCGCAGGAAGGCGTCCAGGGCGCCACGCGACTCCACCGCCAGGTCGGTCAAGGGGTCGGCGCCGGCCTGGTATTCGCCCAGGCGCAACATCAGTTCGATTTGCTCATAGGCCGACAACAACCGACGCAGATTGATGCCCGCCCGCAGGTGTTCCGCCTCGGCCACGTTGGCCAAGGTTCGCGACAGGCTGGCCAGCACATCGATTGCCGGGTAGTGGCCGCGCTCCGCGAGCTTGCGTGACAGCACGATGTGACCGTCGAGCAGCGAACGCACTTCATCCGCCACGGGATCGTTCATGGAATCCTGCTCGATGAGCACCGTATAAAACGCGGTGATAGCGCCCTCGTTGGTCAGGCCGGCCCGCTCGACCAGACGCGGCAGCAAGCCGTAGACCGACGGCGGCAGGCCACCGCGCCCCAACGGCTCGCCGGCGGCCAGGCCGATCTCACGCTGGGCCCGGGCGAAGCGGGTCAGCGAATCGATGAGCAGCAGCACGCGTTGGCCCCGGGCACGAAACCCCTCGGCCAACGCCGTCGCGGTGAACGCCGCACGGGCGCGTTCCATGCTGGAGCGATCAGAGGTGGCGCACACCAGCACCGCACGGGCACGCAGTTCATCATCCAGCTCATGGTCGAGAAATTCGCGCAGTTCGCGCCCACGCTCGCCAATCAGGCCGAACACGATGACATCGCAGTCAACGTTCCGGGCAATCTCCGCCAGCAACGTGGTCTTGCCGCAACCGGCGCCGGCGAACAGCCCCACACGCTGGCCTTCGCCGAGTGTCAGCGGGCCGTCGATGGCCCGTACGCCAGTCATCAAGGGCCGTTGGATACGCGGTCGTGCGGTGGGTGCAGGCGCCTCGCCAATCACCTCCGAGGCGTGCAGCACATGCGGGCCGGCGAACGCCCCCGTCCCGCCGTCCAACAGGGGCCGGCCGAAGCCATCCAGCACTTGACCCAGCAGCTCCGGTCCCACGCACACCCGATGCGGCATGCCCAGCGGCTCCACCGCCGCACCGACCCGGATCCCCTCCAGGCCGCCCAGGGCGCTGAGCAAGGCATCGTGCTGGTCGAAGCCGACAATTTCGGCCAGCAGCGGCTCGCGGGCGTCGCGCTCGACCCGGCAGAGGTCACCAATCTGCGCCCCCGGCAGTCGGCACTGCAGCAAGATGCCGCTGACCCGCTGCACCCGTCCGCGCACCATGACCGGCGCGAAGCGACGCAAGTGCGCCAATTGCCCGGCCTCCCAGGCCTCCAGTCGCGCGATGGCCGCCTGCGTCATCACCAGGTGACCTCGTAGCGTTGGTCGCCCTCGAAGGTGACTTTGCCGCTGTCGATGGCAGTCAAGCGCAGGCCGTCGATCTGGTCGCCCAGGAACAACCGACGTCCATCGGCGGTGACTACGTGACCATGCTTGCCGCCCACGATCTGGGCGATCTGAAACGGCAGCTTCGTCAGCCGTTCCTTGACGTTGGCCGTGATCCCGATCGGCGTTTCGTAGCGGTCGTGGAAGCGCTCGATCAACCGTTCGACCATCGCCAGGCGCTGGCGCGGCAGCTCACCCATCAGGACCAGCCGGTCGTCCTGGCTCTCGACCCGCACACCGGCGCCCAGATCACGTTCCTGCAACATGCGATCAAGCTCCAGGCGGACCGCCTCGACATTATCCAAGGCCACCTTGGTCTGCTTGAGCTGCTGGGCCGGGCTGCGCGCCACGGGCTGCGCCGGTTGGCTGGTAAAGGCCCAGGCGCTGGAGGCGACGGTGATCACCGCCGCGGCGATGGCCAGGCGCTTGGGCCACGACGGCCGCACGGCGGGCTTCGGGGTTTCCCGGTCCACCGACAGATGCGCAGCGTCATCCAGCGCCGCCTCTTCGGGCCAGGGCTGATCGGCCGGGGCCAGGCACAGCCAGACGCCTGCCACGGCAAACGGAGCATTGCTCTGCAAGGGCTCGGTCGCTGCCCAGGGCTGGCCTTGTCCATCGCAAACCGTGCCCTCCAGCTGTTCCAGCAGCCATTGGCCCTGCACCTGCCGCAGGCCCACGTGACGCCCACAGATGCCCGGATCGTAAAGCGCCAGGTCGGCCTCCTCCGCCGCCCCGACCACCCATTGCTCGCCAACCAGCGGCAATGCCGCACCTCGGTGCAGACCACTCAAGACTCGCAGTTCGAACATGGTCAATTCCTCAAGGGGCGACAGATGCTCGCCCACGATCCGGTTGTACGACGGGGCACCGGCGGCCCCCGTCCTCTGTCACAGCCAGGCCATCGAACACACCTGGATTTGCATCGTTACGTGGAGACACCGCTGCAGGCATGCCAAGACAAGCCCGTCACGCGGCATCCTCCATCCGTAGTTTTTCCTGCTCGAGATCAAAGCGTCCCAGCACGGTGACCTGGGCGTTGCTGTGCAGCTCGCTGAAGGCGAGTACAGGCACGTGATTGAATTCGTCGCGCAACAGATCGCGCAGCGGCGCCCGCAGGTCTTGCGCCACCAACAGCACGGCCACGCGCTTGGCGCGCAACGGGAAGCCTTCGCGCAACTGCATCACCAAGGCGCGGGTATGCAGGCTTTCCAGGGCAAAAAAGGTTTCCGTCTGGGTCTGGCGCAGCGCATCGCGCAACAGGCCTTCGGTTTCCGGCGTCAACAGCCACACGTGCAGGCCGTCTTCGTCACGGTACTGGTGATAGATCTGCGACTTCAGGGCGATGCGCGCGTAGTCGGTCAGCGCACCGACGTCACGCTCATGCTGCCCATGCTCGATCAAGGACTCGGCGATCAGCCGCACCGCGCGCAGCGGGACACCTTCGCCGGCCAGGCGCTGGAGCACGGCGGCGAAACGGGCCAATGGCATGGTCCGCTGCAGCTCCTGCACCAGCTCTGGCTGGCCCGCTTCGAGCCAACTGAGAATCGACTTGCTCTCCTGAAGCCCCAAGAATTGCGGGCCCGTGGCAAACATCGCGCGGCTCATCCGCTCCACCAGCAACTCGGCGGCCGACACCGCCTCCACGCGTTCGTCCACCAGCAGCGGATCGTCAGGCGTCAGCCATAGCCACTGTTGCTCGTCACGCACCTCGCTGCCAACCTGCCCGTCGCGCGGCTCCAACGGCAGCGGCCCGCGCGCCACGGCCACACGTTCGCCGAAAGTGGCCCGCAACATCGGCACCTCGTGCACGCAGAAGCGGAACTCGTCGTCTTCCAGCAGTGCGCTGTATTCGATCTCGAAGGGCGGCAGGGTCAGGCCAAAGCCGGCCACCAGGGCATTGCGCTTCTTGCGGATCGCCTGGACGACTTCCTCGGCGGCCGCGTTGCCTTCCATGGCTTTGGAAAACTGCAATAGATAGGCACGGGTCGGGTCGAAGCTGCGCAGGTCCTCAGCGCCGTTCTGTGCCGGGACCACGACCTCCGCTGGCTGGTCGCCCTGGCGTGCCAGCCGGGCGCGCGAGTAGAGCTGAACGATGCCGGCGGTGCCGGTGATCAAGGCGATGACGACGAACACCAGCGTGGGCATGCCGGGCAAGGCCGCGAAGCCGAGCATGCCCACCGAAGCGATCACCCAGGCCTTGGGTTCGGCGGTCAACTGCTGGGTGATTTCCTTGCCGACGCTACTGCCCGCCGGCTGCCCTTCTGGCGACACCCGGGTGATGATCATGCCCGCAGTGAGGGAAATCAGCAGGGCCGGAATCTGCGCGATCAGACCGTCACCGATCGTCAACACGGCATACAAGTGCATCGATTCGGACGCGCCCATGTCGTGTTGCATCATGCCGACCGTAAAGCCGCCGATAAGGTTGATCACCACGATCACCAAGCCCGCGATGGCATCGCCCTTGACGAATTTCATCGCCCCGTCCATCGCACCGAACAGCTGGCTTTCCTTGTTCAGTTCCTCGCGACGCCGCCGGGCTTCGCTGACATCGATCAGGTTGGCGCGCAGGTCGCTGTCGATGGACATCTGCTTGCCCGGCAGCGCATCCAGGGTGAACCGCGCCGCTACTTCGGCGACCCGCTCCGAGCCTTTGGTGATCACCAGGAAGTTGACCACCGTCAGAATGAGGAAGATGACCAACCCGACTGCAAGGTTGCCCCCCACCACGAAATTACCGAACGCCTGGACGATATGACCGGCGTCGCCCTGGAGCAGGATCAATCGGGTGGTCGCCACCGACAATGCCAACCGGAACAGCGTGGTCAGCAGCAACACCGCCGGAAACGAGGAAAACGCCAGCGGTCGTGGCAGGTACAGCGAGAGCACAATCAGCAGGCAGGAGATGCAGATGTTGATCGCGATCAGCGCATCGACCACCGGGGTCGGCAAGGGCAGGATCAGCATGAACACGATGCCGAGCACCACGAACGCCGCAACCACCTCGATGCGCCGCACCGCTTCGTTGGCGACTTTGTTCAACAGGGCGATCATGAGCGCGCTCCAATCACCGGGGCAGCGGTCTGGCTTCGGGGCTCGCCACGGGAACGTTCATCGAGCAGCACCAACAGGTTCTTCAGCGCGGTCTGTCGGCTTTTGCTATCGCGCCAGAGGGGCAGCGGCAAACGCTTGAGCAAGGGGTACAGGCCGTTCAGGGAGACCAGTTGGTCCCGCTCCTCTTCTCCACCCAATTCACGCCCGATGCGCCGTACTTCCGCCGCCGACAGGCCACTGCTGACAAACCCCAGCATGCGTTGGAGCAACAGCACGGCCGTGAGCTGGCTGGCCGGGCAACTGTAGGCCAGTTGCTCGAGCAAACGGCGGCAGCTGTGCAGGACACTGCCCAGTTGAGTCGAGGCGGCCAGGCCGATCAACAACGTGCGCAACAGCGCGGTAGGACGTGACGGTGTGTGCGCAGCGATGTCGTCAGCCAGTGCCCGGCGCATCATGTCCAGCCCCGGCACGAATGCCGCCTCGCCGAACAGGCCAAGCAACGCCTGCATCATGGTGGGCAACGATTGCTTGAGCACCACGGTGTCGTAATAGAGCCGTCGTACCGCCTGGCGCAGTTCGGGATCGCCGCCCGCAGCGCGCAAGGCCTCGGCGATGTTCATGCCCGCCTGGATCTGCGCGCCATAACGCTCGCGCAATAGCTGCAGGTAGTCGCGAGCGCGCTGGGCTTCAACGAGACGACCTTGCACTTCGGCCTCGCGCAACGCTTGCTGCAGGATCAGGTCGGTACGGGCCGGGTCACCGCCCGTGGACTGCACCACCTCTTCAAGCACCGGCTCGCCACACAACAACAGACCCGCCTGGGCGGCCATTGCCCCCAGGCTCTGCTTGCCTGGGTGGCCGAGTTGGTCGTACCACTCCTCCAATTGCTCGCGCGTCTCGACGCGCACCTGGCCCACCTCGCTGCGGGCATTGCGTATGCGCCGCTGGCTCAGCGCCTTGGTATTGCGCTCCACATGATGGCTGAAGGTCATGCCGACCTCCTCCATCGAATTGGACTGCACGGCCTGGAACGATTCGACAGGCTTACCTATGCCCACGACGGCCGAAACGGCCTGGGCAAGGTTGGCGGCAATATGCGCATTTGTCGGGGCTTCTACTTTCATGATGGCCGTGAACGTGGTTTTGGACGCTCAGTGGGTGGCGGCGATCCAGCATTCAGTTCCATCAGTGGTCGTGGCCTTTCTGACCGGTTCGCAAGGGTTCCTGCCCGAGCGTTTGCTCGGTGCAATTTCATGCAGTAGAACTTGGGACGGCTGTGCATGCTCTTGCACAAATAGAGCAAATACACTAGATAAAAATACTTATTTATCAATTAGATAAGACATAGATACGGCTTGGCACAGGTCCTGCTGACAGGGGAACCGTCGACATTTTTTGATCGACGCTATGGAACCTACTCAGAGGGATTTATTGATGAACAGCCTGAATCTCATGCCCCCCCCGCAAACCTCCCCGGCACCCACAGGTGCGCCAGACATCTGCTTCGGCGAGCAACGCAAGCTGCGTCTGTTTGTGCAAAAACGTGTACTCAATCAAGACGACGCCGACGACATCATCCAGCTCACGTACCTGGAAGCCTGGCGCAACCAGCAGAAGTTCAAAGGGCTGGCGAAGCAGGACACTTGGTTGTGTGGCATCGCCCTCAACCTGATCCGCAACCACTTCCGCCGCTTCTATGCGCAGCCGCCGCTGAGCACTTTCGATGAAAGCGAGTTCAGCGAGTCCAGTGACGACATTGACCTGAGTGAACTGTGCGACAACCGTCGGCTGTTGGACCGAACGCTGTTAGCCATGGACGCGCTGCCCAAGGACATGCGCGATACCCTGTGGACCGCCGTGGACACCGAAAGCAGCTACCGCGATGCCGCCGAACGTCTGGGCGTCCCTATCGGCACCGTGCGTTCAAGGTTGTTTCGCGCGCGTGAACAACTCAAACGAAGCGTCTACGGAGAAGCCCGGCCATGACCCACAATCGCTTGAACAGCCGACCCGACCTGCCACGCGGCGTGCGCCGCTACACCCCCGACGACTTGCCGGTGATGACAGATATCTTCAACGAAAGCGCTCTGGGAGGTACCAGCTCCCCCGTGCTCAGAGCGTTTTCCCTGAAGGAAATGACGTTTTTCGTCGACTGTTTCGTCAACGAGGGTGATCCGATCTACGTACTCGAACGCGCAGGTGAAGTCATCGCCTGGTTGATCGTCAACCGCTTCTGTTGGGGCGCCCAGGCCTGCCGATTGACCGGCGAAGTGTCGATCTACGTGCGCGGCGACCACATCGGCAGCGGTGTCGGCATCCGCCTTGGCCAAGCCGCGGTGGTGTTGGCCAGGCAGTATGGTTTCGAGACGCTGGTGGCCTGGATCATCGAGCACAACGAGGCCAGTAAACGCGGCGTACAAGGGCTTGGTGCGACCCAATGGGGACGCTTTCCAGGGATCGCCCGGTTCGCTGATAACCGTGCGGACGTCGTGCTCTATGGACTGCACCTGACGCCAGGCGACACGGCATCCACCAGCCTTTCAGCGCCAGCGCAAAACGAAGAGGCCAGCCTGGTGTAAATTCACGGCTCGTCCGGCTGGACAGTCGGGCGAGCCGCCTCTTTCTCAGGCATGGGCCTGCGCTCATTCGAGCCGATGCCATTTTTTGCACAACCCAGTGACTCCCACTGGAGGAGCTGTGTAGGAGCTGTCGAGTGCAACGAGGCTGCGATCTTTCCCCAGCCACCTGAATCTCAAGCGAAAGATCAAAAGATCGCAGGCTTCGCCAGCTCCTACAGAACCCAGCGCGAGCTTGCTCGTTCTCATCAATCCACCGACCAACGCACCGGCAGCGCCTCCGGCCCCCTGAAGTTGGGCACATAACGCCAGCGTACGGCGCCGGGGTCGACCGCCAATTGCAGCCCAGGGCAGCACCGAAGAAGTGTATTCAATGCAATTTCCAACTCCTGCCGGGCCAACGAGGCGCCCAGGCAATAGTGCGTGCCTTTGCCGAACGACATGTGCGGGCAGGCCGGGCGGGTGATGTCGAGCGTGTCAGGATTTGCACACAGCGCTTCGTCACGATTGGCCGAACCCACCACCGCGATCAGCAGTTGCCCGCGCAGCAAGCGTTGCCCGGCCAGTTCGGTGTCTCGGGTAACGAAGCGGACCATGGCTCGCTCCACCGAGGAGTCATAGCGCAGAAACTCCTCGACCGCGCCAGGCATCAATGCCGGCTCGTCACGCAATCGCGCAAGCGCCTTCGGGTGCTGCACGAGCATGTGCACCGCATTGCCGATCATCGATGCCGAGGTTTCGTGCCCGGCGATGATCAGCAGCGCGATCATGCTGCACAGCTCACTTTGGCTGAGCATGCTGCCCTCTTCCTCGACCTGCGCCAGCGCCGACACCAGGTCATCGCCCGGCTGCGCTCGACGCTGGTCGATCAACGCGAGCATGTAGCCCGCGAATTCGTTGTAGCAATGCCGCAACTCACTCAGGTCGTGCCCCACCTGCTGGACGATCATGTGGGACCAACGGCGGAAATCGTCGCGGTCCCGTGCGGGAACGCCAAGCAGCTCGGCGATGACGGTGATCGATAAAGGGAACGCATATTGGCTCACCACGTCCATTTGCCCGCTCGACCGCACGGGCTCCAGCAACGTCTCGGCGATCTGTTCGATACGCGGCCGCAGGGCGTTCACCGCCTTCAACGTGAAGGCCTTGTTGACCAGGCGACGCAAGCGGCGATGACTGTCGCCATCGCGGTTGAGCATGTGGTCGTTAAGAAACGCGATGGATTGTTCGCCACCGAGCATCGCGGCGAATTGCGCATCGATCCGCGACGGGTCACGGGCGAAGCGCTCGTTGTCCAGCAGCACCTCCTCGACTTCCCGCGCACCAGTGACGTACCACATCGGCAACTGCCCTTCGGCCTGGCTGAAGAACACCGGGGACGCCTGGCGCAGCGCCGCATAATGCCGATAAGCCTCGCCGCGAAACGCGTCGCTATTCAAATCAAGGGTACGCTCGTAAGCCATGAACACTCTCCAGGGGCATCAATCATTGCTCCTGAGTGGCAGGGCTCGCCAAAAAAGATCCCTGTGGTCCGGCGTCGGACACAAATGTTATGCACGCCTCAGTGCCAATGTGGGAGCGAGCTTGCTCGCGATAGCGGTGTATCAGTCACTTCAACGTTGGCTGACGCACCGCTATCGCGAGCAAGCTCGCTCCCACATGGGGTCTACCTGTCGGTGAACCGTTTGCACGGCCACGGTCACTCAAAGGGAAACACCAACCCTGTGTGGAGCTGACATGACGCGTGCACCTGCTATCCATGGCCAATGCGACACTCGTTTCGAACCGGTCAAAGAGGCGTTTATCCGGCTGATGCAAAGCCCCTTCGAACGCGGCGCCGCCCTTTGCATCCAGATTGACGGCGAAACCGTCATCGACCTGTGGGCCGGCACTGCCGGGCCGGAGCCGGACAGCCATTGGCAGCGCGACACGCTGCTCAATCTGTTTTCCTGCACCAAGCCCTTCACGGCGGTGGCGATCATGCAGTTGGTCGGCGAAGGACGCCTGGAGCTGGACAAACCGGTCTGCCACTACTGGCCGGCCTTCGCCAACGCCGGCAAAGCGTCGGTCACCCTGCGCCAGGTGCTTTGCCACCGTGCCGGGCTGCCAGCGCTGCGCACGCCCCTGGCACCGGAAACCCTCTACGACTGGCACACCATGACCGACCTGATTGCCGAGGAAACTCCCTGGGCCGCAGCCGGGGAACAGCAGACCTATTCGCCCTTGCTGTTCGGCTGGATCCTCGGCGAACTGCTACGCCGGGTGGATGGCCTGACGCCGGCGCAAAGCATTCACCAACGCGTGGCGGTGCCGCTCGGGCTGGACTTTCACCTCGGCCTGGACGACGCGACCATCGCCCGCTGCGCCTACATGGCGCGCACCAAAGACGAGATCGACGATGAGGCCTTTGGGCGAGTACTGACGGACGTGCTCAACGAGCCGACCGCCATGAGCACACTGGCCTTCGCCAACCCACCCATGGTGCTGGGACGCAGTAACGAGGCGGGCTGGAAACGCATGACCCAACCGGCGGCCAACGGACATGGCAATGCCCGCAGCCTGGCGGCGTTCTACGCAGGCCTGCTCGACGGGCAACTGCTGGAGTCACCGCTGCTCAACGAAATGTTGCGCGAGCACAGCGCCGAATACGACCCGACCATCCAGACCCCAACGCGTTTCGGCCTGGGCATCATGCTCAACCAGCCGGACGTGGCGAACGGCAGTTATGGCATGGGCAACGAGGCATTCGGCCACATGGGCGCCGGTGGCACCATCGGGTTTGCCGACCCTGAACGCGGTGTGGCGTTCGGATTCGCCTGCAACACCATTGGCTCCTACGTCTTGATGGACCCACGCGCACGCGGCCTGGCCAATGTCGCGATGGGCTGCCTGTAGGCTCTGGAGATCCGAAAGATCAGGTGGTGAGGGGCTGTGGAAGAACGTTCCTCACGCTCCGCGTGGGAATGCCGCCAGGGACGCTCCGCGTTCCGCTTCTGGAAGGTGACGCAGAGCGTCACGGGATGTATTCCCACGCAGAGCGTGGGAACGATCAACATGGCGGATAATCGGCTCACACCCCTGGCGGTACTACCACCTCCGCCACCTGCGGCTCGGCCGCGCCGGTATCGGGTGAGGCAACCACTTGTTCTTCGCTACCGGCCACGCGGGGCAGCGCGGCCTTGGCGATCATGTCCGGTTGGGCCAGCAACCTGCGTGATGCGTCCAGGGGCATCAGCAGGCGCCCCCTGGCCCGGCCGCGCGCGGCAGGGTTGAGCATGCGCAACTCTCGCTCATGCACACCGGACAACTGCGCCAGGTGCGCCAGGTCCACCGGCTGCGCCAAGGCGACCATCTGGAAATACGGCTGGTCGGCGATGGGCGCCAGGCTCACGCCATAGTCGGCGGGCGCATTCACCAGTTGCGACAGCGCCAGCAACCGCGGCACATAGTTCTGGGTCTCGCCGGGCAACGACAGGTTCCAATAGTTGGTCGCCAGGCCGCGGGCGCGATTGCGCGTGATGGCGTCGCGTACGCGTCCTTCCCCGGCGTTGTAGGCGGCCAGCGCCAGCAGCCAGTCGCCGTCGAAGTAATCGTGCAGGTAGGACAAATAATCCAGGGCGGCCCGCGTCGATGACGGAATGTCCCGGCGCTCGTCATAGTCGCCCCGCTGCTGCAATTGGTAACGGCGCCCCGTGGCGGGAATGAATTGCCAGAGGCCCAGGGCCTGGGCCGGCGATTGGGCGTTCGGATTGAACCCGCTCTCGATGGCCGGCAACAGCGCCAGTTCCAGCGGCATGTTGCGCTTGTTCAGTTCCCCTACGATGAAGTGCAGGTAACGGCTGCCGGCACGCCCGGTCTGGGTGAGAAAAGCCGGGCGATCCACCAGCCAGCGGCGCTGCTCATCGATGCGCGCCACACCCTGGGTCTTGGCCTGCAAGGAAAACCCCTGGCGCATGCGCGTCCACAGGCTGCCGCCGCTTTGCGGAGATGACTCGCCGATCTGGATGATCGTGTCCGTAGGCGCCGGCTCAAGCCAGCGCAGTTGCGAGCGGTAAGGCTCGTTGGCGGAAGGATCGCCAATGGTCAGCTGCGGTTCGAGGTGCTGGCAACCATACAGCAAGGTCGCCACGGCCAGCATGGACAACCCTTTGGGGACGAATCGAAGGGCCGACAAAGGTGCAAGTGATCGGGACATGGGCGGTCAACCTTGAGTGAGGTGGCGCCATTGGGTGGCAGATCGCAAGGCAGCGGTTCCACCCGACTCGTCCGGGACGCCGTCATCGGGCGGCAGGGGGCTCGGTTGGAACCGAAATGCCGCAGGTGTCACTCACCATGGGCAGCAGGCGCTCGTCGGCGCCTGGATGACAATGCGAGGTCACTCATGGCGTCACCCATCTATTGCAAGCTGATCGATCAGCTCTGCGAACTCACAATGATTCCTACCCCGGCAGCGTTCTACGAGCAGGCGAACCTGTCGGTCAAGGATGTCGACTTTTCCCTCAAGCACACCCCTGGCGTGGGTGAGGGAGACATCTTTATCTATTGCAGCTTCGGGCCATTGCCGGTGGCGAATCGGGAAGCGGTCCTGCAACGGCTGCTGGAAACCAACCTGTACCTGCTGAGCGGCGCGTTCTGCCCTTCCCTGTCTTACAACCGCGACAGCGAACAGGTAATCCTGATCGGCCACGTCCCCCTGGAAACCCTCACGGCCGAGCGCCTGCTCGGGCTGATGGGCGGTGCCGCCGACATGGCGTTGATTTGGCGCGATGGCTACTTCTTCGACGGCGCCAGCCCAAACGACACCGCCAAGACCACCCAGCACAAACCCACCCCCCGTAGCACCGGGCTCAACAGTGCCCTGTCAATCTAGGAGAGCACGACATGCCAGATTTATCAGTAGGACGAAGCACCAGCTCGGCGGCGTTACCCCAGCAGGATGATCGGATCACGCCGGTGGGAACCAGCCTGTCCGGGCAGGTTCGGCCCTCCACCAATCCCCTGGTGCCTTATCACTTCGAAGGACAGGCGTCCGACAAGACCCAGCAAACACTCAGGACCCGGCAGCAGCGCCTGACAGGACTGGTCAACAGCCTCGGCAAGAAAAACCCCGAGAGCGACCCCATCGGCTATGCACGTGAGCATATGAGCCTGGAAGGCAAAGTATTGGGCTACGCGCCAGGCACAAGTTATCAAGATGTACAGAAGCATCTTGTCGAACTCGGCGGCACGCCGCACCCGATGCTGTCGGGCCACGAAGAAACCGAGGCATTCGTCAAGGACTTCAACGAATACCTGGGCAAGAACGAGGACGACAGGAAGGAGGACGGCGGTTTCAAAGCGGTCTGGGACAAACACTGCGAGCGCATGGGTAATACCCTTGGCGCCTATCATTCGTTGTGCCAGGAAGTCATCGATAAAACCCCGGAAGGGAACGATCGCCAGCTGCTGCAAAATAGCCATGAAGCCTTCCGCGGTTATGCAAAAGGTGTCATGCAAGCCATGACGCAAGACATGCCCACGCGCTTGAATACCTTCATGGAAAGCCGAATCGAGCACGCGCAACAAGCGGCGAGCAACGAGAGCCTTCCCCCGGCCGCACGCGACCAGGCGAAGGATCAACTGGGCCAGTTACGCGAGGTCCAGGGGGAGCTTGGCGAGTTGCTCAAGACCGATGACGACAAGCCGAACACGCCAAGCGAACTGGCAACGGCGACGAAGAAAAACGAGGTGCTGGACACCGCACTGAAGAACGTCGCACGCCAGGACTATGTCGCCGACCTCAAGACCAAGAGCGGCTTTGTAACGGGCCTGGCGGTGTTCGCCGGGGCGGGGATCCCGCAGGGCGTTGCGTCTGCGGGCCACTTTGGCGCAATCACTGCCTCGATAGATGAAAAAATGGCGGACGCCTCCTACGGCAAGCATGTCGCGGCGACCTCGACGGTCCTTGGCGCCGCTCACAAGGTGATCAGCGACGGCATCCGCCCATTCGTCCAGGTCGTCGTCGACAAGACCATCGGCGCCGGCCTGGAAAAAGTCGATCCGATGTCGGTCTATCCCAAGGCCTTGCAAGTCGTCACGCAGGACGGACGTCGGGTCGAGAACGCTGGACGCGATACCCTCAACCTCACACAGGAACAAAAGCGCAACGACTTCAAGCTCAAACAGAACGCGAACAACTTTGGCACCATGAGTGGTGACTTCACCGGCTACCTCGCCTTCGGTGCCGCCCATGCTGTGCGCGATACCATTGATCAATTCACCTCGGTAAACGCCGGCGGCATCGTCGCCCGTACGACGGCCTCCGCAGTGGGCGGCACCTTCATGGCGGGTGGCCAGGCAGTGGCGAAATATGCGCAAACCCACGGTGACGAGGAGATCCCCACCTACCGGGTGACAAAGGAAAACCGCAACTGGGGCGAGCTGCTACCCAAGGCATTTTCAGAAGCGACAGGAAAGCTCAACCCGATCAGCATGACCAACATCAGCGACTACGCCAACCGGATCGTAGGCGTAGGCGAAGGGGTCGCCATGCGTACAGCCGTGGGTGACGCAGCCGCGGTGGGTGAAAATCCGGAAGTGCGGGAAAAAATGGAGCAGATTGTCACCACCTTTTTCTCCTCCGGCCTGACGCTGCTTCCGTTCTTTGCCAACAGCGTGGCGGCACCACTCGAAAACAAGGCGCTGAGCGGCAAAGACGACCTGACCAAGCGAGCAAACGTACCGCTGCAGAACGTGACAAGTCCAAACCGAGACGGCCTGCCCCACACCCAGCCGGAAGGCTGGCGGCGCGACCTTGAAAATACCTACCACGTGACCCGCGGCCTTACCCAGGTCGTTCCGCAAACCGCTATCGCGGGGCTTAACCTGGGTACCGAATGGGCCCAGAGCCTGGCAACGAGGCCCAAAAAAGCCTCTGGCGATGACATTCAACTGGCAGAGCGAGGCGAAGCGCGGACCCAGGGCGGACCGTCCAACGAACCAGCACCCACTACCCGGCCAAGCTGATGAATTCGCCGGGCCATCGTTCGATGGTCCGGCGATCACCGGTTGCAAAATTCCCTTCACCCCGCTCGCATGGCTGCTGATCTACGACCAAACTCATCTTTCAGCCAAGAGCGAACTGAACGCACGTCCGCTAAGAGATGGGTTTGTCTTCGCTTAGACTGATGCTGTCCGCGTGCTGGAAGTTGAGGAAATTTCGTCAAAATCGAGGTAACGCTTCAGCGCTTCAGGCATTTTCACCTCAGACCACATCAGGAAGAAAAAAATAGCCAGCCACATTGACCACAAAAAAAGAAACCCCCGTGGTAGCCAAAAGTATTAAATTAAACTTCTGCACCGACACACCATAGGCTTGCGCAAAGATAAACGTATTTTTTGGAGAAGGCATTGCCGATATCAGTATCAGTGCAAACAACAGCAAGCCAGACAGTCCAAAAAAATACTGTCCCACCACGAAAGAAATCGCGGGATGCAAAAAATTCTTTATAAACACACCCAGCACTATTTCATTACAGTCGTTTCTCATGGTGGACGCTACACGACCAGCATAGAACGAAGCACCTAATGCTATTAGAGCAATAGGCGCCGCAGTATCAGCAATCATCTCCATACTCTCGATGATAAAAAAATCTGTATCGATCATGTGCGAGAGCTTAATTTGCGAAATGAGAGACCCCATCAGCGCGGAAACTATCAATGGATTTTTGAAAACTACCAACAGGGCTTTCTTTAAGAAAACACCCGCAGATCCAGTTTTCGAAAAGGAAGAAGTTTCCATGACAAATATCGCAACGCTCGTAAGGACAACAGACTGAAAAATAATTATTGGCACAACCAAAGCCGAATCACCCAACAGCAATATGAAGACAGGCACCGCCAAAAAAGCGGTATTTGTTTGCCCTATTGCAATAAAATTTAAACCAACCTCCACCAGACTCTTCTTCAGACAAACCCTGTACATGATAAAAATCAGGACCCACAATATAAAAACCCCCAAAGCATACGCCTGAATATAAGCATTTATATTGACGTCCGGCGTGTAATCGGATTTCAGCGTCGTTAAAAAAATCTCTACCGGGAGCGCAATATAAAAAACATAGTCGCTCAATATTTCATCAGCACCGCGACGCATAAGACCAGCAAACGAAAGCAAACAACCCAACAGTATCAAAACAAATATAGACAACGTGGAATTCAAAGACAATATCAACATAACCAGTCCACCTGCCGATCAGCAGCAACCAAACGAACACATACTTTCAATAAAAAACTCACTCTTCCTGCAAATCACACAGCAACAGAAGCTAGAAGATCATGCTTGTGCGAAACACCTAGAAGTTTTCCCTTGTGGTCAACAACCAAGATTGCAGACACACCAACACCTATACAGTCTGCAATCAGCTCGCTTTCATATACGCATCTTAAATTGACTTCCATAACATCCGAAATCTTAAGACAAGCAATATCGTCATTTCCCCTGAGCACTCGAGCCATATCGCCATCCGTAAACACCCCCAAAGGCCTGGAGAATGTATCTACCACAACGACAAACCCAAGACGCTTATTCGCCATATAACTAACCGCATCCAGGAACAATGTACCAGGCGGTAGTGCAGGGACTTTATCCCCTCTCACCATTACGTCACGAATTTTCACCGTCAACACCTTGCCTAGATTTCCGGCGGGATGATTTTTTGAGAACGCTTCCTTCGTGAAGCGCTTAATTCTCATCAGAGCCATAGCAATCGCATCTCCAACGCCTAATGTGGCACTAGAGCTTACGGTTGGCGCCAGATTATATGGACAGGCTTCCCTATCCACTTTCAACGCCACATGCGCATTTGTTTTACATGCCAATTCCGAGTCTGAAAAATTTGTCAACGCTACGGTGTTTACACCTAGATCATGAAGATAGGGAAGCAGAGATAAAATCTCTTCACTTCTACCGCTATAGGATATTAGTACTGCGAGGTCATGCGCCGTAATCATGCCCAAGTCCCCATGCTTAGCCTCGGACGGGTGTATAAAAAAGCTGGGCGTCCCCGTAGAGGCTAGACTTGCGGCAATTTTCTTACCGACATGGCCACTTTTTCCAACCCCTAGAATCACCACGTGCCCCTTGCAGGCCAATATAAGTCGAACGACATCGACAAACCCATTACCCTCCAACTCATTGGAAAGTTTTATCAATGCCCGCCCCTCACTGATCAACACCTCTCTTCCCAAAGTGAGTAGATGCCTGTCAGACCCCATTTCCGACAATAATTTATCATTCACGAATTCTTATCTCCTTACGGTCGACATTTGGATCATTTACGAACAGAGCTCCATCCCTGTAATGATTTTTTAGATAAAACGTCACAAACAAGCTATTTCTCTCATAGGAAACACTGGGATGATGTTTAGCTCCATGCCAGCTATCGTTCGATCTCAAAAAAGCAAACGCCACATTTGGCTCATAAGGAATCCTCCTAAACTCGTCAAAACCACCGTTACTTCTCACAAACAACCCGAGCCCTGAATTTTTATGTTCTGTACTTTCTGGCAGATACCATCCAAATGTCATTGCTTTTTCAACAATATCCGTGTGCGGAGGCAAATCAAATCCGGCAAAATCTTTATACAAATGCGGATAAGGAGTCACCTCAAAATCAGAACCAAACTTGTCTAGCAAAAGACGCTTGAATTGTTCACCACAAAGAAGCTCAACAATATCAATAGCAACTTTAGACCCCGAAAAAACGTTACCAAGATCAACCGAAACTCCTTCAAGAGACAAAGGCAACTCAAATCGCGTCGAACTCCCATTTCTCAAGGTGCTTTTATGCATCAATGGCTTGTATAAATCCAACACTGGCAAGCTGGAAATAAACTCCTTGTAAAATCCTGCCGGAACAAAGTCCTTTACTTCAAAAAACTTGAACGGTTCACCCACCAGCTCAGCGTCTGTTACTTTTTGAAAAACATACTCCATGAGTTCGGACATGCCCACCTCCTTACGGCTTTCTCAAGATCCACCTCACACAAATGAAACACATGTAACCACTCGTATCTTTTATAGGCCTTGCCCACGCCCCCAGCAATGAGATTCTTGTAGTTCAATTCCCAAAAAAACGAAGGAAACCTCTTACACCCAACTTCTTTTAGTAGGAATCAAGCTCTTGACCGGGTTATTATTTTTTCAAGATCAATGCCCTACGCTGTTTATCGATAGCCATCGGTATTAGGAAAAGGACTTTTATGAAACGCACCCTCATCGCCTTCCTGTCATTGATCGTCACCGCGATCATCGTCGCGGGCGGCTACCTCTACAGCAAGCAGCCCACCCGCCAGGGCACGGTGCAGTTGCAAGGGCTGCATGGCTCGGTGACGGTGCGCTACGACGAGCGCGGTGTGCCGCATATCCGCGCCGAGAACGAAACCGACCTGTACCGCGCCCTCGGTTATGTCCATGCCCAGGATCGGCTGTTCCAGATGGAGATCATGCGCCGCCTCGCCCGTGGCGAGCTGGCCGAGGTGCTGGGGCCGAAACTGCTCGACACCGACAAGCTGATGCGCAGCCTGCGCATCCGCGAGCGCGCTGCGGCCTACGTGACCGAGCAGGACCCACAATCCCCGGCCTGGCTCGCCATGCAAGCCTACCTGGACGGCATCAACGCCTATCAGGACAGCCACACCCGGCCCGTGGAATTCGATGTGCTGGGCATTCCCAAGCGCCCGTTCACCGCCGAAGACACCGTGAGCGTTACCGGCTACATGGCCTACAGCTTCGCCGCGGCCTTTCGCACCGAACCGCTGCTGACCTATGTGCGCGATGTGCTGGGTGCCAACTACCTGAACATTTTCGACCTCGACTGGCAGCCTCAAGGTGTGCTGGCCGAAGGTCGCAAGGGCGGCCTGCCGCTGGCTGCCGCCGACTGGAAAGACCTCAACGCCCTCGCCCGCCTGAGCGAGCAGGCCCTGGCTGATAACGGCCTGCCGCAGTTCGAGGGCAGCAATGCCTGGGCGGTCTCCGGCAGCCGCACCCACAGCGGCAAACCGTTGCTGGCGGGTGACCCGCACATCCGTTTTTCCACGCCTTCGGTGTGGTACGAGGCGCACTTGTCGGCTCCGGGGTTCGAACTCTACGGGCAATACCAGGCGCTGCTGCCCTTCGCGACGCTGGGTATGAACCGGGATTTTGGCTGGAGCATCACCATGTTCCAGAACGACGACCTGGACCTGATCGCCGAGAAGGTCAACCCGGACAATCCCGAACAGGTCTGGTATCGCGACAAATGGGTGGACATGACCCGCAGCGAGCAGCAGATCGCGGTCAAGGGCCAGGCGCCGGTGACGCTGGTGCTGCGCCAGTCGCCCCATGGTCCGATCGTCAACGATGCCCTCGGTGCGAACGCCGGCAAGACCCCGGTCGCCATGTGGTGGGGATTCCTGGAAAGCCGCAACCCGATCCTCGAGGCCTTTTACCAGCTCAACCGCGCCGACACCCTCACCAAGGCTCGCGGCGCTTCGGCCAAGATCCACGCGCCGGGGCTGAACGTGGTGTGGGCCAACGCCAAGGGGGACATCGGCTGGTGGGCGGCCGCGCAACTGCCCAAGCGGCCAGTCGGCGTGAAGCCTGGCTTCATTCTCGATGGCAGCAGCCCGGAGGCGGAAAAGGAAGGCTTCTATCCGTTCAGCAGCAACCCGCAGGAAGAGAACCCGACACGGGGCTACATCGTCTCGGCCAATTTCCAGCCGGTGCCGACCAGCGGCATCGAGATCCCCGGTTACTACAACCTCGCCGACCGCGGCCAGCAACTCAACCGTCAGCTCAGCGACAAGCAGGCGAAGTGGGACATCGAAACCACCCAGAAACTGCAACTGGGTACCACCACCGCCTACGGCCCTCGCCTGCTCGCGCCTTTGCTGCCGGTGCTGCGTGAGGTGATCAGCGACCCACAGGAACGCAAATGGGTGGAACAACTGGAGCAATGGCCGGGCGATTACCCCCTGGACTCCACCAGCGCCACGCTGTTCAACCAGTTCCTGTTCAACCTGGCCGACGCCGCCCTGCACGATGAACTGGGTGACGGCTTCTTCGAAACCGCGCTGTCGACGCGGGTGATCGACGCCGCCCTTCCACGCCTGGCGGCTTCAAAGGATTCACCGTGGTGGGATGACCGCACGACTCTCGGCACGGAGACCCGTGCCGACACCGTGAAAAAGGCCTGGGACAAGAGCCTGACACACCTGAAGGCCACCCTCGGCGATGACGCCACGCAATGGCAATGGGGCAAGGCCCATACCCTGACCCACGGCCACCCGCTGGGCCAGCAAAAGCCGCTGGACCGGATCTTCAACGTCGGCCCCTTCGCCGCACCGGGCACCCACGAGGTGCCCAACAACCTCTCCGCCAAAATCGGTCCGGCGCCGTGGCCGGTGACCTACGGGCCTTCGACGCGGCGCATCATCGACTTCGCCGACCCGACCCACAGCGTCACCATCAACCCCGTCGGCCAGAGCGGCGTGCCGTTCGACAAGCATTACGAGGACCAGGCCGAGGCGTACATAGAGGGGTTGTATCACCAGGCGCACCTGGCCGAGGAGGAAGTGACGGCCAATACCCGTGGCACCTTGAAACTGTTGCCGGCCCGGGCGCCCTGAAGCGGGCGCAAGTCTTTTTCATCGCCACACGGGCTTGATCGTCATTGATGGTCAAGACTACAAGGGCGCAATCCCGCCTTTCCCACTAGGAGTCAAACGCTATGTTCAATAACTGGTCCGAGCTGCTGCCTACCATCAAGAGCGCCTTTGGCGCCCTGGGCAAAAGCAATCCGAAGATGGTCAAGGCCTACATGGCCCTGGACGAAGCCGCGGCTGAAAACGACGTGCTCGATGCCAAGACCCGTGAGCTGATCTCCATCGCCGTCGCCATCACCACGCGCTGTGACGGTTGCATCGGCGTACACACCGACGCCGCCATCAAGGCCGGCGCCACCCGCGAAGAAATCGCCGCCACCCTCGCCACCGCGGTGTCCCTGAACGCGGGCGCGGCGTACATCTACTCCCTGCGCGCGCTGGAGGCCCATGACGCGTTGAAGAAGTGAGAGGCCAATAACCTGCCGGCCGCTATCGCGAGCAAGCTCGCTCCCACAATGGGATCTGCGGTTGGCCGCGGATTTATAGGCAACCAAAAAAAACTGTGGGAGCCGAGCTTGCTCGCGATGGCGGCCTGGCATTCAACCTCTTCATTGACTGCCACACCGCTATCGCGAGCAAGCTCGCTCCCACAATGGGATCTGCGTTTGGCCGCGGATTTATAGGCAACCCAAAAAACTGTGGGAGCCGAGCTTGCTCGCGATGACGGCCTGACATTCAACCTCTTCGTCGGCTGCCACACCGCTTTCGCGAGCAGGCTCGCTCCCACAATGGGATCTGCGTTTGGCCGCAGATTTATAGGCGCCCCAAAAAAACTGTGGGAGCCGAGCTTGCTCGCGATGACGGCCTGACATTCAACCTCTTCGTCGACTGCCACACCGCTTTCGCGAGCAGGCTCGCTCCCACAATGGGATCTGCGTTTGGCCGCGGATTTATAGTGAGCTGGTCTAATAGTCCCGGACACCTCAATAGGTGAAACTACACCTATTGAGGAGTATTCCATGACCAAGAAGTACAGAAAATTCGACGCCGCTTTCAAGCTAAGAGTCTGCAAGATGATTGTTGACCAGGGCCTGAGCGTGAACTCCGTTTGTACCGATTTAGACTTGAGTGACACGGCCGTGCGCCGCTGGGTCCAGCAGTACCAAGCCGAGCAGTTAGGTGGTACAGGGATTGGCAAACCGTTAACCAGCGAGCAACAGCGTATTCGTCAGCTTGAGCAGCAGATCCGCGAGCTGAAGACGGACAACGACATATTAAAAAAAGCTACGGCCTTCTTTGCCCGCGAATTGAAGTGATCCACCAATTGGTTCACCAAATGCAATGCAAGGCCTACTCGCTAATACGTATCTGCCGGGTTTTGCGGATCAGCCGTTCGGGGTTCTATGAAGCTCGTCAGCGGTCTTTTAAGCCAAAAGCTGTCTGTCCGATTGCAGCTCGGGTCAAAGCTACGTTCATGACCAATGAGCACTGTTATGGCAGTCGTCGGGTGATGAAAGCGCTGCGTAGCGATGGCGTATCCATTGGGCGGCACAAGGTCCGTCGGCTGATGAAACAACAGGATTTACGCCCGATCTGGAAGCGCAAGTTCGTTCATACCACCGACAGTAATCATAATTTCCCGGTAGCTGAGAACCTGCTCAACCGCCAGTTCAACCCCGAGCAGATCAACCAATCATGGGTTGCTGACATCACTTATATTCGCACCCGAAGCGGCTGGCTGTACTTGGCGGCTGTCATGGATTTGTATTCACGCAAGATCGTGGGCTGGGCCATGGCACCGCATATGCGCGCAGAGTTGGTGTGCGGCGCTATGCAACTGGCCATCACACAGAGACAGCCTGAACCGGGTCTGATCGCGCACTCAGATCGGGGCAGCCAGTATGCAGGCGTTACTTACCAAACCTTGCTGACACGACATGGCTTGCGCTGCAGCATGAGCCGCAAGGGCAACTGCTGGGACAACGCAGTCATGGAGCGTTTCTTCTTGAACCTGAAGATGGAGCGCGTTTGGAGGAAAGACTATGCCAACCATGATGAAGCAATCAAGGACGTCACGGATTACATTGTGCGGTTCTACAATGAACGACGAATGCATTCATCGTTAGACTATTTGCCGCCCAATCAGTACGAGCGGCAAACAGCCTGAAAACACCGATTGAGGTGTCCGGAAAAAGTTGACCACCTCAATAGGCGCCCCAAAAAACTGTGGGAGCCGAGCTTGCTCGCGATGGCGGCCTGGCATTCAACCTCTTCGTCGACTGCCACACCGCTATCGCGAGCAGGCTCGCTCCCACAATGGGATCTGCGTTTGGCCGCGGATTTATAGGCGCCCCAAAAACTGTGGGAGCCGAGCTTGCTCGCGATGGCGCACGGGCATTCAACCTCTTCATTGACTGCCACACCGCTTTCGCGAGCAAGCTTGCTCCCACAATGGGATCTGCGTTTGGCCGCGGATTTATAGGCAACCCAAAAAACTGTGGGAGCTGAGCTTGCTCGCGATGGCGGCCTGGCATTCAACCTCTTCGTCGACTGCAACACCGCTATCGCGAGCAAGCTCGCTCCCACAATGGGATCTGCATTCGGCCGCAGATTTATAGGCGCCCCAAAAACTGTGGGAGCTGAGCTTGCTCGCGATGGCGGCCTGGCATTCAACCTCTTCGTCGACTGCCACACCGCTATCGCGAGCAGGCTCGCTCCCACAATGGGATCTGCATTCGGCCGCAGATTTATAGGCGCCCCAAAAAACTGTGGGAGCTGAGCCTGCTCGCGATGGCGGCCTGGCATTCAACCTCTTCGTCGATTGCCACACCGCTTTCGCGAGCAAGCTCGCTCCCACAGATTTAGACCGGCGCGGTCTCTGCCCGGCGTACTTCCGGTTGTTTCCAGGAGTCGGCGGCGCTTTCTTCGATGGCTTGCTGGATCGCCCGCTTACGGCTTTCTTCGGCGCGGCGGCTGAAGAACCAGACCAGGAAAGTCACCAGCGACACCGCCAGCAGAATCAGGCTCGCCACGGCGTTGATTTCCGGTTTTACCCCCAGGCGCACCGCCGAGAACACTTCCATCGGCAAGGTCGTCGAGCCGGGGCCGGAGACAAAGCTCGCCAGTACCAGGTCATCCAGGGACAGCGCGAACGACATCATGCCACCCGCTGCCAGTGACGGCGCGATCATCGGGATGGTGATCAAAAAGAACACCTTCCACGGCCGCGCACCGAGGTCCATGGCTGCTTCTTCGATGGACAGGTCCAGCTCACGCAAGCGCGCCGAGACCACCACCGCCACATAGGCCGCGCAGAACGTGGTGTGGGCGATCCAGATCGTGACGATGCCACGCTCCTGGGGCCAGCCGATCATCTGGGCCATGGCCACGAACAGCAACAACAGCGACAGACCGGTAATCACTTCCGGCATCACCAACGGCGCGGTGACCAGGCCGCCGAACAGCGTGCGCCCCTTGAAGTGGGTGATGCGGGTCAGCACGAAAGCCGCCAGCGTACCCAGGGCCACCGCGGCAATCGCCGTGTAGCAGGCGATTTCCAGCGAGCGCATCACCGAACCCATCAACTGGCTGTTGTCCAGCAGGCCGACGTACCACTTGATCGACCAACCGCCCCACACCGTCACCAGTTTCGAGGCGTTGAACGAGTAGATCACCAGGATCAGCATCGGCGCGTAGATGAACAGCAAACCCAGCACCAGCATCAGGCTTGAAAAACTGAAGCGCTTCATTCCTTGCCCTCCATTTCTTTGGCCTGACTGCGGTTGAACAGGATGATGGGCACGATCAGGATCGCCAGCATCACCACCGCCAGGGCGGATGCCACCGGCCAGTCACGGTTGTTGAAGAATTCCTGCCACAGCACTTTACCGATCATCAGGGTTTCCGGACCACCCAGCAGTTCCGGGATCACGAACTCGCCCACCACGGGGATGAACACCAGCATGCAACCGGCGACGATGCCGTTCTTGGACAGCGGCACGGTGATTTTCCAGAAACTGTTGAAGGTGCTCGAACCCAGGTCCGACGCAGCCTCCAACAGGCTGGCGTCGTGCTTCACCAGGTTGGCGTACAACGGCAGGATCATGAACGGCAGATAGGAGTAGACGACTCCGATATACACCGCCAGGTTGGTGTTGAGGATCTGCAGCGGTTCGCTGATCCAACCCATGCTCAGCAAAAAGCCGTTGAGCAAGCCGTTGTTGCTGAGGATACCCATCCACGCATAGACGCGGATCAGGATCGCGGTCCAGGTCGGCATCATGATCAGCAGCACCAGCACCGTTTGCATCTCTTTGCGGGCATTGGCGATGCCGTAGGCCATCGGATAACCGATCAGCAGGCACAAGACCGTGCTGATCAGGGCCATCTTCAGCGAGCCAAGGTAGGCGGCAATGTACAGCTCGTCCTCGCTCAGCATCGCGTAGTTGGCGAGGTTGAGCAGCACCTGCAGCTTCTGGTCGACGTAGCTGTAGATCTCAGTGTACGGCGGGATGGCGACGTCGGCTTCAGCGAAGCTGATCTTCAGGACAATGAAGAACGGCAGCATGAAGAACAGGAACAGCCAGATGAAGGGCACCCCGATGACCAGTTGGCGGCCACCGGGCGTTATTCGATCGAGTCGGCGTTTGAGTTTGCGCATGTTCATGAGCGAAGTACCACGCCGCTGTCGTCTTCCCACCAGACGAATACCTGGTCGCCCCAGGTCGGACGCTGGCCGCGGCGTTCGGCGTTGGCGACGAAGGACTGCACCAGCTTGCCGCTCGGCAACTCGACGTAGAACACCGAGTGGCCGCCCAGGTAGGCGATGTCATGGACCTTGCCGCTGGACCAGTTGTGCTCACAGGTCGGCTGCTCGGATGTGACCAGCAGTTTTTCCGGGCGGATGGCGTAGGTCACGGACTTGTCCTGCACCGAGGTGCTGATGCCGTGGCCGACGTAGATGTTGCGGTCCAGGTCCTTGCAGGTCAGCACCGCGTGGCCTTCGGCATCGTCCACCACTTCGGTCTCGAAGATGTTGACGTTGCCGATGAACTCGCAGACCAGCCGGCTGGTCGGGGTTTCGTAGATGTCGATCGGGCTGCCGATCTGGGCGATCCAGCCCAGGTGCATGATCGCGATGCGCTCGGCCATGGTCATGGCCTCTTCCTGGTCGTGGGTCACCATGACGCAGGTCACGCCGACCCGCTCGATGATCTCCACCAGCTCAAGCTGCATTTGCGAGCGCAGCTTCTTGTCCAGGGCGCCCATTGGCTCGTCGAGCAGCAACAGCTTCGGGCGCTTGGCCAGCGAACGGGCCAGGGCCACGCGTTGACGCTGGCCGCCGGAGAGCTGGTGCGGCTTGCGCTTGGCGTACTGGCTCATCTGCACCAGCTTGAGCATTTCAGCCACGCGGGCATCGACCTCGGCTTTCGGGATCTTGTCCTGCTGCAGGCCGAAGGCGATGTTCTGCGACACGGTCATGTGGGGGAACAAGGCGTAGGACTGGAACATCATGTTGATCGGCCGCTCGTAGGGCGGCATGTCGGTGATGTCCACGCCATCGAGGAAAATCCGTCCCTCGGTGGGCCGCTCGAAACCGGCCAGCATGCGCAGCAAGGTGGATTTGCCCGATCCCGAACCGCCGAGCAAGGCGAAGATCTCGCCTTTCTTGATTTCCAGGGACACATCGTCCACGGCAATCGTCTCGTCGAACTTCTTCGTGACCCGGTCGATTTTGACCAACACCTGCTTGGGTGTCTGGTCGCCCTCGAGGGCTTTCTTATAGGCGCCGGAGGCAACTGCCATTTACGAAACTCCCACAGAATTTGCAGTTCGCCCCACGTGGACGAACCTAAGAGTGTTGACGTTATTTACCCGACTTGACCTTGGTCCAGCTGCGGGTCATGAGTCTTTGGATCTTGGGCGGCAACTCGGAGTTGACGTAGAGCTTGTCGACGACCGCTTGCGGTGGGTAAACCGCTTCGTCGGTGCGTACTTTCTGATCCATCAGCTCGCCAGCCTTGGGGTTCGGGTTGGCATAACCGACGGTGTCGCTGACCTGGGCGATGACTTCAGGCTTGAGCACATAGTTGATGAAGGCATGCGCTTGCTTGATGTTGGTGGCGTCGCGCGGAATCGCCAGCATGTCGAACCAGAGGTTGCCGCCTTCCTTGGGGATCACGTAGGCGATGTTGACGCCCTTGCCGGCTTCACTGGCACGGGCGCGGGCCTGGAAGATGTCGCCGGAGAAACCGGCGGCCACGCAGATCTCGCCGTTGGCCAGATCGGAGATGTACTTGGAGGAGTTGAAGTAGGTCACGTAAGGCCGGATCTTGAGGAGCTGGGCCTCGGCCTTCTTGTAGTCTTCAGGGTCTTCGCTGTTGGGGTTCAGGCCCAGGTAATTGAGCATCGCCGGGATCATCTCGTCGCCCGAGTCGAGGAACGAAACACCGCAACTGGACAGCTTCTTGATGTTTTCCGGCTCGAACAGCATGGCCCACGAATCGATCTTCTCGACGCCCAGGACCGCCTTGATCTTCTCGACGTTGTAGCCGATACCGTTGGTGCCCCACAGGTAAGGCACGGCGTACTGGTTGCCCGGGTCGTTCTTTTCCAGGCGCTTGAGCAGCACAGGGTCGAGGTTGGCGTAGTTGGGCAACTGCGCCTTGTCGAGCTTCTGGAACGCCCCGGCCTTGATCTGCTTGCCCAGGAAGTGGTTGGACGGCACCACCACATCATAACCGGTACGCCCGGCCAGCAACTTGCCTTCCAGGGTTTCGTTGGAATCGAACACGTCATACACCGGCTTGATGCCAGTGGTTTTTTCGAAATCCGCCAGGGTGGTCTCGCCGATGTAGTCCGACCAATTATAAATATGCACGGTGGAGGCGGCCTGGACGCTGACGGCGAGCGTCAGTCCGGCGCCGACCAGCAAGGCGTTACGTAACAAAGAAAAGACTGGCACGTGGAGGTCCTCTTAAATAGTTGGGCCCAAGTTGCCCCCGTTACTTGGCCAAGAGAGGCCCTGCAACAAAACCGGCGCGCAACTTACCCTCGATAAACCGATCCAGCAAAACTTTTAGTTATTTAATTGCTCCTGTTGCCGCCGCCGCGATGGCAGCGACAACAGGAAGATGCTTCAGGCCGGCTTATTTACCGGATTTGATCTTGGTCCAGCTGCGGGTCATGATCCGCTGGGTCGCGGCTGGCAGGTCGGCAATCGCGTAAAGCTTGGCTTGCACGTCTGCCGGCGGGTAGATGCCCGGGTCGCTGGTGATTTCCTTGTTGACCAGCGGCGTGGAGGCCGCGTTGCCGTTCGGGAAGCTCACGGTGTCGGTGATTTCAGCCATGATTTCCGGCTTCTGCAGGAAGGTCATGAACTTGTAGGCACCCTCGACGTTCTCGGCATCCTTGGGGATGGCGACCATGTCGAAGAAGCTGCCAGCACCTTCCTTCGGAATGTTGTAGCTGACTTTAACCTTGCCGCCGGCTTCGGCCGCACGGGACTTGGCCTGGTAGATATCGCCCGAGTAGCCGACCGCTACGCAGATGTTGCCGTTGGCCAGGTCGGAGATGTACTTGGAGGAGTGGAAGTAGCCGATCGAAGGACGGATCTTGAGGAACAGCGCTTCGGCTTCAGCCAGCTGTTTCTTGTCCTGGCTGTCGGTCGGATAGCCCAGGTAGTGCAGTGCCACCGGGATCATCTCGGTCGGCGAGTCGAGGAAGCTGATGCCACAGGCTTTCAGCTTGGCCGCGTTTTCCGGCTTGAACAGCAGGTCCCACGAGTTGGTCGGCGCGTCGGCACCCAGCGCGGCCTTGACCTTCTCGGCGTTGAAACCAATGCCGATCGAACCCCACATGTACGGGAAGGCGTGTTCGTTGCCCGGGTCGCTCACGGAAACGGCCTTGAGCAGGTCGGTGTTCAGGTTTTTCCAGTTGGGCAACTTGGACTTGTCGAGTTTCTGGTAGACCCCGGCCTTGATCTGCTTGGCCAGGAAGTTGTTCGACGGCACCACGATGTCATAACCGGACTTGCCGGCCAGCAACTTGGCTTCCAGGGTTTCGTTGCTATCGAACACGTCGTAGACGACTTTGATCCCCGACTCTTTCTCGAACTTGGCGACGGTGTCCGGCGCAATGTAGTCGGACCAGTTATAGACGTGCAGCACTTTGTCGTCCGCCTGAACAGCGCCCGCCATCACGCCCATCAGGGACATGGCGAGGAGGGTCTTGCCAGCTATCTTCATACCTAATGCCTTCATGAAAAAATGCTCCAGTTATTCTTCTTAGCCACAGTTCAGTAGCCGGCTCGCGGGCAACTTGAACAGCCGGTAGTCTGGCAAGTTACAGGCCAGGCTTTCAACACAAGCCCAGCCTTTTATTCTCGCTGGGCGAGGCCCTCGCAGGCACCTCGCTCAGAGCCTAGCACTTAGCCTTGCAACGCACTGAGCGTCAGGTCCAGGCACTGTCGCGCCTTGGTCACCAATTCATCGATCTCGGCCTTGCTGATCACCAGCGGCGGCGCAATGATCATGGTGTCGCCCACCGCGCGCATGATCAGCCCGTTATCGAAGCAGAACTGCCGGCAGATCATGCCCACGCCCTTGCCTTCGTAGCGCTTGCGCGTGGCCTTGTCCTGAACCAGCTCGATCGCCCCCAGCAAACCGACCCCGCGCACTTCACCCACCAGCGGATGATCGTTCAGTTCCCGCAAACGCTTCTGCAAATAGGGTGCCGTTTCAGCATGGACGCGCTCGATGATCTTTTCGTCGCGCAGGATGCGGATGTTTTCCAGGGCCACTGCCGCGGCCACCGGATGACCGGAATAGGTAAACCCGTGGTTGAAGTCGCCGCCTTCGTTGAGCACCGCGACCACGTCGTCACGCACGATCAGCCCACCCATGGGGATGTAGCCGGAGGTCAGGCCCTTGGCGATGGTCATCATGTGCGGTTTCAACCCGTAATGATCGGTACCGAACCACTCACCGGTACGGCCGAAGCCACAGATCACTTCGTCGGCCACGAACAGGATGTCGTACTTGGCGAGGATTTCCTTCATGCGCGGCCAGTAGCTGTCCGGCGGCACGATCACGCCACCGGCGCCCTGGATCGGCTCGGCGATGAAGGCGCCGACGTTGTCCACGCCGAGCTCCAGAATCTTTTCTTCCAACTGGTTGGCCGCCCACACACCGAACTCTTCGGGGCTCATGTCGCCGCCTTCGCCGAACCAGTAAGGCTGGGCGATGTGGACAATGCCCGGGATCGGCAGGTCGCCCTGCTCGTGCATATAGGTCATGCCACCCAGGCTCGCGCCGGCCACGGTCGAGCCGTGATAACCGTTCTTGCGGCTGATGATGACTTTCTTGTTCGGCTGGCCCTTGATCGCCCAATAGTGGCGGACCATCCGCAGCATGGTGTCGTTGCCCTCGGAGCCGGAGCCGGTGAAGAACACGTGGTTCATGCCTTCAGGGGCGATGTCGGCGATGGCTTTGGACAATTCCAGCACTGGCGGGTGGGCGGTCTGGAAGAACAGGTTGTAGTACGGCAGCTCGCGCATCTGTTGACTGGCGGCGTCGGCCAGTTCCTCGCGGCCATAACCGACGGCCACACACCAGAGGCCGGCCATGCCGTCGAGGATCTTGTTGCCTTCACTGTCCCAGAGGTAGACGCCCTTGGCGTGGGTGATGATGCGCGGGCCTTTCTCTTTGAGCTGCTTGAAGTCGCTGAACGGCGCCAGGTGGTGATCGTTGCTCAGGGCCTGCCATTCACGGGTTTGCGGGTTATTGCGGGTCATGCCAATTCTCCTGTTATCGGTGAGGGCGAAGCTGCCTGAAGCAGCCCCGCCCGGCGCTTCAGACGGCAAAGAGCAGGAATTCCCGCTCCCACGAACTGATCACGCGCTTGAAGTTTTCATGCTCGGCCCGCTTGACCGCGACGTAGCCTGTGATGAATTTCTTGCCCAGGTATTTCTCGATGGTGGTGCTGTTTTCCATGCGTTCCAGGGCGTCTTCGATGGTCAGCGGCAAACGCAGGTTGCGGCGTTCGTAGCCTCGGCCCACCACCGGCGCGCTCGGGTTGATGCCTTCGACCATGCCGATGAAGCCACACAGCAGGCTCGCGGCAATCGCCAGGTACGGGTTGGCATCGGCGCCCGGCAAGCGGTTTTCCACCCGACGGTTCTGCGGCCCGGCATCCGGCACGCGCAGGCCCACGGTGCGGTTCTCTTCGCCCCACTCCACGTTCACTGGCGCCGACGTGTCCGGCAGGAAGCGGCGGAACGAGTTGACGTTGGGGGCGAACAGCGGCAACAGCTCGGGGATGAATTTCTGCAAGCCACCGATGTGGTGCAGGAACAGATCGCTCATGGTCCCGTCTTCATTGGAGAAGACGTTCTTGCCGGTTTCCTTGTCGATGATGCTCTGGTGCAGGTGCATCGCACTGCCCGGCTCGCCGGTCATGGGCTTGGCCATGAAGGTGGCAGCCACGTCGTGCTTGAGTGCCGCTTCGCGCATGGTGCGCTTGAATACCAGGATCTGGTCGGCCAGGGACAGAGCGTCGCCATGACGGAAATTGATTTCCATCTGCGCCGTGCCATCCTCGTGGATCAGGGTATCGAGGTCCAGTTCCTGCAGCTCGCACCAGTCGTAGACGTCTTCGAACAGCGGGTCGAATTCGTTGGCCGCCTCGATCGAAAAAGACTGGCGGCCGGTTTCCGGGCGGCCGGAGCGGCCAATGGGCGGTTGCAGCGGAAAGTCCGGGTCGTCGCTGCGTTTGGTCAGGTAGAACTCCATTTCCGGCGCGACGATCGGCTGCCAACCCTTGTCGGCGTAGAGCTTGAGCACTTTCTTGAGCACGTTGCGCGGCGACAGCTCGATGGGGTTGCCCTGCTTGTCGTAGGCGTCGTGGATGACCTGGGCTGTGGGCTCGATGGCCCAGGGCACAAGGAATACTGCGTTCTCGTCCGGGCGGCAGATCATGTCGATGTCGGCAGGATCGAGCAGTTCGTAATAGATGTCGTCTTCGACATAGTCGCCCGTCACGGTCTGGAGCAGAACGCTCTCGGGCAGGCGCATGCCTTTCTCGGCGATGAACTTGTTGGTCGGCGAGATCTTGCCCCGGGTGATACCGGTGAGGTCGCCAATCATGCATTCGACTTCTGTGATCTTGTGGTCTTTCAACCAATCGGTGAGCTGGTCGAGGTTGTTACTCATAAATGCCTCTAGGCGTGAGTTTCCTGACTGCTATTAATCGTCAGGCGTTGTTTGACGCATCGGCGTCGCGTTGTGCTGCCCTTGCTCGGCAGGCATCGCCAAATGCCTGGAAAATCGCAAGGTAGTGCGGGTTAGAGCTTACCTCCCATTCGGGGTGCCATTGCACACCTAAAGCAAAAGCCTTGCCTTCTGGCACCGAAATAGCCTCGATCAGGCCGTCGGGGGCCACCGCTTCGGCCCGCAACCCAGGCGCCAGGCGCTCGATGCCTTGGCTGTGGATCGAGTTGACCTCTATCAGCTGGGGCAGCCCCAGGCCTGCCAGTACGCCGCCAGGCTGGATATGCACGGCGTGGGCAGGGCCGTATTGGACATCCACCGCTTGAGTATCGTCTTCACGATGATCGATGAAGGTTCCGACTTCGTGAACTTTCTGATGCAGGCTGCCGCCAAAGGCTACGTTCATCTCCTGGAAACCTCGGCAAATGCCCAGCACCGGGATGCCCGCAGCGACAGCGGCGCGGATCAGCGGCAAGGTGGTGGCGTCCCGTGCAGGATCATGAGCAGTGCCTGGCGCACTGGCCGGGCCCTGGTAATGAAAAGGTTCTACATTGGAAGGAGAGCCGGTAAAGAGAATACCGTCCAGGGCGTCCAGAATATCGGACGGCGGGAACAGATCCGCCAGGGACGCAAGCAGCACTGGCAGGCCCTTGGCGGCTGTCGCGACAGCCCGGGAATATTTATCGCCACTGATGTGATAAGCATGCAGACCAATCTGCCTGGAGCAGGTGGTGACGCCGATTAACGGCAGGCCAGACATGAAGCACCCCGGTATTATTGCTGTTATGGGTTTGAATCGAGCTTAGCCTTGTTCATTTTTTTACACAACACCCCCGTAAAAAATACAACACGGCCCGCTCAAGCCCGCGGGCGCCAAGACCCTTAAAGGGAAAAAAACGCCCTAAATTGCCTCAAAAAAGCCTTGAAGGTGCTTTTTTAGGGCAAAAAAGGCCCTGCTTGACTTCGGCATGCCGTTCGGGTTGACTGGCTTTCGAAGAGATCAATGATTGATATTTTTAACAACAAAGGTGTTGCATCATGTCGGTACCCCCGCGTGCCGTTCAGCTTAACGAAGCGAACGCGTTCCTTAAGGAACATCCTGAGGTTCTGTACGTTGACCTTCTGATTGCGGATATGAATGGTGTGGTGCGCGGCAAGCGCATAGAACGCACCAGCCTCCACAAGGTTTACGAGAAAGGCATCAACCTGCCGGCCTCTTTATTTGCCCTGGATATCAATGGCTCTACGGTGGAAAGCACCGGCCTGGGTCTGGACATCGGCGATGCCGACCGGATCTGCTATCCAATCCCTGACACCCTGTGCAACGAGCCTTGGCAGAAGCGCCCTACTGCGCAACTGTTGATGACCATGCACGAACTCGAAGGCGAGCCTTTCTTCGCCGACCCGCGTGAAGTCCTGCGCCAAGTCGTGACCAAGTTCGATGAACTGGGCCTGACCATCTGCGCCGCATTCGAGCTGGAGTTCTACCTGATCGACCAGGAGAACGTGAATGGACGCCCACAACCGCCTCGCTCGCCGATCTCCGGCAAACGCCCGCACTCGACCCAGGTCTACCTGATCGATGACCTCGACGAATACGTCGATTGCCTCCAGGACATTCTGGAAGGGGCCAAGGAGCAAGGCATTCCCGCCGACGCCATCGTCAAGGAAAGTGCCCCGGCGCAGTTCGAAGTGAACCTGCACCACGTGGCCGATCCGATCAAGGCCTGCGACTATGCGGTCCTGCTCAAGCGTCTGATCAAGAACATCGCCTACGACCATGAAATGGACACCACCTTCATGGCCAAGCCGTATCCGGGCCAGGCGGGTAATGGTCTGCACGTCCACATCTCGATTCTTGATAAAGATGGCAAGAATATCTTTGCCAGCGAGGATCCCGAGCAGAACGCCGCACTGCGTCACGCGATCGGCGGTGTGCTCGAGACCCTGCCCGCGCAGATGGCTTTCCTCTGCCCGAACGTCAACTCCTACCGTCGTTTCGGCGCACAGTTCTACGTGCCGAACTCGCCGACCTGGGGCCTGGACAACCGCACCGTGGCCTTGCGCGTTCCTACCGGTTCGGCCGATGCCGTGCGCCTGGAACACCGCGTCGCCGGCGCCGATGCCAACCCCTATCTGCTGATGGCCGCCGTGCTGGCGGGCGTACACCATGGCCTGACCAACAAGATCGAGCCCGGTGCGCCGGTGGAAGGCAACAGCTACGAACAGAACGAGCAAAGCCTGCCGAACAACCTGCGCGATGCCCTGCGCGAGCTGGACGACAGCGAAGTCATGGCCAAGTACATCGACCCGAAATACATCGATATCTTCGTGGCCTGCAAGGAAAGCGAGCTGGAGGAGTTCGAACACTCCATCTCCGACCTCGAGTACAACTGGTACCTGCATACCGTGTAAGCGGCTGCGGTAAACAAGAAACGCCGCAGGCCTTATGGCCTGCGGCGTTTTTTTATGTATTTGGGTGAATGGCCGCCTTCGGCGGATCGCGAGCAAGCTCGCTCCCACAGGGGATTTTCGGTGCACTGATTTGAGGGTCAGCACACACCCAATGTGGGAGCGAGCTTGCTCGCGATGGCGACCGGGAAGACAACACAGGACCCGACTCGTACAATGCCCGGCAGCCCCGCAGGAGACGTCCATGACGCGCATCGCCACCCCCCGCAAACCCCGCGCACGCAGCCAGGCCCGGATCGACACCATTCTTGATGCCGCCCGTACGCTGCTTGCCGCCGAAGGCGTGGCCAGCCTGTCGATCTACAGCGTCGCCGAGCGCGCCGGGATCCCGCCCTCTTCCGTGTACCACTTCTTCGCCAGCGTCCCGGCCCTGCTCGAAGCCCTGACCGCCGACATCCACGCCGCCTTTCGCGCCGGCCTGCAAGCACCGATCGATCATGCGGCGTTGAACCATTGGCACGACCTGTCACGGCTGGTGGAACAGCGCATGCTCACCATCTACAGCCAGGACGCCGCCGCTCGCCAACTGATCCTGGCCCAGCACGGCCTGACCGAAGTCATCCAGGCCGACCGCCAGCACGACCTCGAGCTGGGCGACCTGATGCATAAGGTGTTCAACCACCATTTCGAGCTGCCGAGCTTGCCCAAAGACGTCGACGTATTCGCCCTGGCCATGGAACTGGGCGACCGCGTCTACGCCCGCTCGGTACAACAACACGGCCAGATCACCCCGCGCATGGCCGAAGAAGGCATGCGGGTGTTCGATGCGTACCTGGGGCTGTACCTGCCGCCGTATCTGCCCAAGCGTGAAGCCCTCTGACCCATTGATCGTTCCCACGTCCGCGTGGGAATGCAGCCAGGGACGCTCCGCGCGCCCAAGAGCCGAACGCGGAGCATCCGTAGAGGCATTCCCACGCAGAGCGTGGGAACGATAAGCCCCGAAGGGCTCGCGCCGTCCGGGGCTGTGGGTCAAGCATCGCTCACAACTTGGCGATAGACACCTCGGTGGATTTGACGAAGGCAATCACTTCGCTGCCGATCGCCAGTTCCAACTCCTTGACCGAGCGGGTAGTGATGACCGACGTGACAATGCCCGAAGCGGTCTGCACGTCGATTTCCGACAGCACGTCGCCTTCGACGATTTCCTTGATAGTGCCTTTGAACTGGTTGCGTACGTTGATGGCTTTGATAGTCATGGTGTCGATTCCTGTCTGGATGAAGTTATTGCGCCCAACGCAATTGCGTGGGCAAGGGTGAAACGGGTTCGGGTTCCGGCGGTTGGCCGGGCAAGGACAGCACACGGTTGAGAACTTCGGTTTCCAGGCTCGCCAGCCGATGAGAGCCGCGAACCCGTGGGCGTGGCAGGTCGATGGGCAGGTCGAGGCCGATCTGGCCGTCCTCGATCAGGATCACCCGATCGGCAATCGCTACCGCCTCGCTGACGTCGTGGGTCACCAGCAACACCGTGAAACCGTGCTGCTGCCAGAGGTTTTCGATCAGTTGCTGCATCTCGATGCGGGTCAGTGCGTCCAGCGCCCCCAAGGGTTCGTCGAGCAGCAACAGGCGTGGCTGATGAATCAGCGCGCGGGCCAGGGCCACTCGTTGTTTCTGCCCGCCGGACAACGCCGCCGGCCACTCATGGGCGCGGTCGGCCAAGCCGACGGCTTCCAGTGCTTGCAGCGCCTGCGGGCGCCAGTTGCCTTTTAATCCAAGGCCGACGTTGTCGATGACTTTTTTCCAAGGCAGCAAACGCGCTTCCTGGAACATCAACCGCGTGTCCTGTTGCGCAGCACTCAGCGGCGCCGAGCCCGCCAACAGTTGACCATCGGTAGGCTGATCGAGACCGGCCAGCAACCGCAGCAAGGTACTTTTGCCACAGCCACTGCGACCGACCACGGCCACGAACTGCCCGGCCGGGATATGCAGGTCGATGTCGCGCAACACCTGGCGCGTGCCGAAGGTTTTTTGCAGCTTGCGCACCGCCAGCGGGATGCCACGCAGCAGGCGCGGAGGTTGTTGGGCGGTCATGCGGCACCTCCCTTGTTCACTTGGTAGGCCGGGTGCCAACGCAGCCAGACCCGCTCAAGCCCACGGGCGGCAAGGTCGGCCAATTTGCCCAGCACGGCATACAGAAGAATCGCCAGCACCACCACATCGGTCTGCAGGAACTCCCGGGCATTCATCGCCAGATAACCGATGCCGGAGCTGGCCGAGATGGTTTCCGCCACGATCAGCGTCAGCCACATGAAACCCAGGGCAAAGCGCACACCCACCAGGATCGAAGGCAAGGCGCCCGGCAAAATCACCTGGCGAAACAGGCTGAAGCCGGACAAACCGTAGCTGCGGGACATTTCCACCAGCGCCGGGTCGACGTTGCGAATGCCGTGGTAGGTGTTGAGGTAGATCGGGAACAACGTACCCAGCGCCACCAGGAAAATCTTCGCCGACTCATCGATGCCAAACCACAGGATCACCAGCGGAATCAGCGCCAGGTGCGGCACGTTCCGCACCATCTGCACCGAACTGTCCAGCAGGCGTTCGCCCCATTTCGACAAACCGGTGATGAAGCCCAGGGCCAGGCCGATGCCGCCGCCGATCAGGAATCCGACTGCTGCGCGCCACCCGCTGATCGCCAGGTGCGTCCAGATCTCGCCGCTGCGCACCAGGCTGATCCCGGCTTCGATCACGGCCACAGGTGCCGGCAGGATCCGCGTGGATAACCAACCGGCCGATACCGACAGTTGCCATACCGCCAGCAACAGCAGTGGCACCGCCCAGGGCGCGAGGGTGTGGATGATTTTCTTCATGGCCGCCTCAGCTCTGGGACGCAGCTTTGGGAAGAATATCGTTTGCGACCATTTCACCGAACGGGCTCACATAGCCCTGGCTTTTCGGTAATTCCGGACGCTCGACGTCCAGGTGTGGGAACAACAGTTCCGCCACGCGATAGGACTCTTCCAGGTGTGGATAACCGGAGAAGATAAAGGTGTCGATGCCAAGGTCAGCGTATTCCTTGACCCGCGCCGCCACGGTCGGGCCATCGCCCACCAGCGCCGTACCGGCACCGCCGCGCACCAGGCCGACGCCGGCCCAGAGGTTGGGGCTGACTTCCAGCTTGTCGCGACGGCCACCGTGCAGCGCGGCCATGCGTTGCTGGCCCACTGAGTCGAAGCGCGCCAGGGAAGCCTGGGCACGGGCGATGGTGTCGTCGTCCAGGTGGGAGATCAGCCGGTCGGCTGCTTGCCAGGCTTCGGCGTTGGTTTCACGCACGATCACATGCAGGCGGATGCCGAAGCGTACCGTACGCCCCAATTTCGCAGCCTTGGCCCGTACTTGTTCGATCTTTTGCGCGACGGCTGCTGGCGGCTCGCCCCAGGTCAGCACCATTTCCACCTGCTCGGCGGCCAAATCCTGGGCGGCTTCCGACGAGCCACCGAAATACAGCGGCGGACGCGGTTGCTGGATCGGTGGATAGAGCAGCTTGGCGCCCTTCACACTGATGTGCTCACCGTCGTAATCCACGGTTTCGCCTTCCAGCACCCGACGCCAGATGCGGGTGAATTCCACCGACGCCTGGTAGCGTTGCTCGTGGTCGAGGAACAGGCCGTCGCCAGCCAACTCATCCGGGTCGCCGCCGGTCACCAGGTTGAACAGCGCACGTCCGCCGGACAGCCGGTCCAGGGTCGCAGCCTGACGCGCGGCCACCGTCGGGGAAATGATCCCGGGACGCAGGGCAACGAGGAATTTCAGGCGCTGGGTCACCGGAATCAACGAAGCGGCCACCAGCCAGGAGTCCTCGCAGGAACGCCCGGTGGGGATCAGCACACCGCCGAAACCCAGTCGATCCGCCGCCTGGGCGACTTGTTGCAGGTAACCGTGATCGACGGCGCGGGCGCCTTCGGCAGTGCCAAGGTAATGGCCGTCGCCGTGGGTAGGCAGGAACCAGAAAATATTGAGGCTCATGGAGTGGTCTCCTAAGGAATCGAATTACTGCGCTTTCGCAACGGCCGCCGGCGGCGTCCAGATCACGTCCTTGATGCTCAAGGGTTTGGGAATCAATTTGAGCTGATAGAAGCTGTCGGCGATTTTCTGCTGCGCCGCCACCACCTCCGGCGTGAGGAACAACGCCCCATAGCCTTGGCGTTTCACCGACGTCAGGGTGATGTCCGCCGGCAGGCCGAGCAGCGGCGATACCTGCTTGGTCACGTCGTCAGGATTGGCCCTGGACCACTCCCCCACTGCGCGCACCTCTTCCACCAGCGTCGTGATGACCTGGGGATTTTTTTGCGCATAGGGTTTGGTGGCCAGGTAGAACTGGTGGTTGTCGACGATGCCTTTGCCGTCACGCAGGGTGCGTGCCTGCAACTGCTGTTCGGCGGCAGCCTGGTACGGATCCCAGATCACCCAGGCGTCGACGCTGCCACGCTCGAACGCGGCGCGGGCGTCGGCCGGTGGCAGGAAAACGGTCTGGATGTCGGAATACTTCAGGCCGGCATCTTCCAGCGCTCGCACCAGCAGGTAGTGAACGTTGGAGCCTTTGTTCAGCGCGACTTTCTTGCCCTTGAGGTCTTGCACCGATTGGATGGCCGAGCCTTTGGGCACCAGGATCGCCTCGCTGGTGGGCGCCGGTGGCTCGTAAGCGACGTAGAGCAGATCGGCGCCTGCGGCCTGGGCAAACACCGGCGGGGTTTCACCGGTCACGCCAAAGTCGATGGAACCGACGTTCAAGCCCTCAAGCAGCTGCGGGCCACCGGGGAACTCGGTCCATTGCACGTCCACGCCTTGGGCGGCGAGACGTTTTTCCAATGTTCCCTTGGCTTTGAGCAGCACCAGGGTGCCGTATTTCTGGTAACCGATCCGCAAGGTCTCGGCTTGAGCTTGAGTAATGACGCCGAGGGACACAGCCGCAGCAAACAGAGCGACCAGCCCGCGACGCAAAATGACAGTGCGCATGGCGCCTCTCCTTTTTGCTGTGGGGTTTTGGCTGCACCTGCTGGGCCGTTGACGGCTGAGTAAGGTGAGTTGAATCAGGGTGTTCGGGGTTCAAATGCTCCAGCGAGCACTCAACAAACGTTCGTTCAATACATTTGGGTCCAACGGCCTGGGCCGACGGGCCATGGCGCTGAAAAACTGTTCCAGCGCCTCGTCCAGGCGCTGTTGCAGGGCCGGTACCAATTGCGCCTGGGCGCTGCCTTCGCCGTAAGCGATCTGGCTATCTTCAGCAAAGATCCCATGGAGCATTTCCTGGGCCTTGAGCGCAGACAACACCGGCTTGAGGGCGTAGTCCACTGCCAGCATGTGGGCGATGCTGCCGCCGGTTGCCATCGGCAACACCACTTTATGAGCCAGGGCCCGTTCAGGCAGCAGGTCCAGCACGGTCTTCAGCGCACCGGAAAAAGACGCCTTGTACACCGGCGTGGCAATCAACAGGCCGTCGGCATTTTCGATCTGCTGGAGCAGGTCGATCACCTTCGGGCTGTCGAAACGGGCATGGAGCAGATCTTCGGCCGGAAAGTCGCGTACCTGATAGCTCACCACTTCCACACCTTGCTGCTGCAACCAGCGTTGCGACCGCTCCAGCAGCACCCCGGAGCGGGAGCGTTGGCTGGGACTGCCACCGAGTGAGACGACCAACATGCCTGCCATTCCTTAACTGTCACGTGCGATTCGCGGTGGGCGATCTCGCTGTATGGGTCAAACCATAACAGGGGATTAATATATCTTTAAATCATATTTATTCATTTGGTTATGCAATTTGGAGATATGAAACCCACTCTCTTCAAGCAATAAAAAAAGGCCGTCGAAACGGCCAAAACCCTTGGTGCACAGAAATCCCCTGTGGGAGCGAGCTTGCTCGCGATAGCGGTGTATCAGTCGACATCGACGTTGGCAGATCCGACGCCATCGCGAGCAAGCTCGCTCCCACAGCTTCAGAGTCAGGTTCAGGGGTTGCGTCAGCGATTGGGCTGCGGGGTCAGGCGCAGGTAAGGCTTCACGGCGCGGTAACCCTTGGGAAAACGCTGCTTGAGTTCCTCTTCATCCTTGAGCGACGGCACGATCACCACTTCATCGCCGTCCTGCCAGTTGGCCGGGGTGGCGACTTTGTAGTTGTCGGTCAATTGGAGCGAGTCGATCACCCGCAGGATCTCATTGAAATTGCGCCCGGTACTGGCCGGGTAGGTAATGGTCAGGCGGATCTTCTTGTTCGGGTCGATCACGAACAAGGAACGCACAGTCAAAGTGTCGCTGGCGTTGGGATGGATCAGGTCGTACAGGTCCGACACCTTGCGGTCGGCATCGGCCAGGATCGGAAAATTGACCACGGCGTTCTGGGTCTCGTTGATGTCCTCGATCCATTTGTGGTGCGAGTCCACCGGGTCAACCGAGAGGGCAATGGCCTTGACCCCGCGCTGGGCGAATTCGTCCTTGAGCTTGGCGGTCAGGCCCAACTCGGTGGTGCACACCGGGGTGAAATCCGCCGGGTGGGAAAACAGCACGCCCCAGCTGTCGCCGAGCCATTCGTGGAAGCGAATCTTGCCGGCGCTGGAATCCTGTTCGAAGTCGGGGGCGATGTCGCCGAGTCTGAGGCTCATGGTGCGGCTCCTGGATGAGGTTGTTGTGAGCCCAACTTTGCACCGCTTTCGATTGCTTTAAAAAGAATAAATATCCATTTATCTAGATCGATAGGGAATATAAAAAACTGTTCACTGGCGCCACAACACATAGCGGCCCAAGATCATTTCCGAGGTTTCGAGAAGGCCTCGAGTTGCTGAAAAGAGGAGAAGGTTCGGGGAAGGCTACAGGGGTGGGCCAGACCCGAAACGCAAAAGCCCCGCCCGGCGTGTTGCCGGGCGGGGCTTTTTTTTGTTTTGTACCCACACTGCGGAAATTATTGACGCGATTTCAGGACGAGCGGCTAGGATAGGCAGCATGAACACTCAAGCCTTGTTGGCCCATCTGCAAAACCATCTCCCTGGACTGCTGGCGGTTTACCTGTTCGGCAGCCATGCACAGGGCACCGCCGGGCCTGACAGTGATGTCGATATAGCTGTGCTCTTGTCCGGCGAGGTCGATCCTGTGTCGTTATGGCAGCTTTCAGGTGATTTGGCGGATATCGCGGGCAGTCCGGTGGATCTGATCGATCTACGCGAGGCAACGACCGTGATGCAGTACCAGATCCTTACCCGAGGTCAGAGGCTCTGGGCCAGAGACGTACAGGCGGGGTTGTTCGAGTGTTTTATTCTCAGCGAAAAAACCGCTCTCGATGAGGCTCGGGCGGGATTGCTCAAGGATATTCAGAAAGAAGGCAGCGTGTATGGCCGATGACGTACTGATCAATAAAGCAGCGAGTATCGAGCGTTGCGTTGCCAGGGTGCGAGAGGAATACGAGAAAGATCCCGCTACCTTTGCCACCGATTTCACTCGCCAGGATTCGGCCGTCCTGAACATCCAGCGTGCGTGCGAAGCGGCACTGGATATGGGACAGCATTTGATTCGACGTGAGCGATTGGGGGTCCCGCAAAGTGCCCGCGATACATTCGAGTTGCTTTTTCAAGGGGGCTGGGTGGAAGAAGGCCTGGTGAAGAACCTGAAGAACATGGTGGGCTTCAGGAATATCGCCGTGCATGACTACCAAGCCCTGCAGTTGCCGATCATGATCGCGATCATTACCGGACATCTGGATGACTTTCTTGCATTCAGCACATTCATCCTGCGTAAGGACGCGGCGGAGTCCGCACCATAGCGGCGGGAACGCTAAGAGAACCCTCTCGCGTCCCCAAAAACGCAAAAGCCCCGCCCGGCGTGCTGCCGGGCGGGGCTTTTTTTACTTCGCTACGTCTTACATGAAGTTGTAAGTGTAGTTGAAGATCAGGCGGGTCTGATCCTGGTCGGCAATACCGGTGCTGCTGCCACGGTAGGTACCGTGACGCAGGGTGGTGCCGAAGCCTTTCAGAGGGCCTTGCTGGACGACGTAGTCCAGGCGCATGTCACGTTCCCACTCGGAAGTGTCGCTGCCGCCGGTAGCCGACTTGATGTCATCACCGTGCAGGTAGGCAATCGAAGCCTTCAGGCCTGGAGCACCCAGGGCCGTGAAGTCGTAGGAGTATTGACCGAAGGTGGTGTTTTCACCGGCACGGACAAACGCGTTGATCATGCTGTCGGTGAACAGGTAGAAGCTGGAACCACCCGCGCCTTCGTTACGACCGGCGTCATTGAGCAGGCTGCCCTGGTTCAGGTAGACGAAGCCACCGTCATCACCGACTTGTTGATGACCCAACAGGAACGCGCTGCCACCCAGGGTGTAAGTGAACATGGCGCTCCAGGTCTTGTTATCGACCTCGCCCGGGTTCTTGGCGTAGCCACCGTTGTTGTTGAAGCGATAGCCCGCATCACCGTTGCGGCCATCCGAGCTGCTGTCGAAGTAACGCAGGTCAGTCTTGAACGACTGGCCTTCGCTGATCGGGAAAACGTGTACTGCGCCCAGGAAGTGCTGCTTGTAGTAATCCTGCAGGTTGGCGTAGTAGTACTGCAGCGTCAGGTCCTTGGTGACCTTCCAGTCGGCACCGCCGTAACGGAACTGGTTGCTGTCTTCAGTACCGCCGTTTACCGACATGCCAGTGCTGTTGGTGCCGGCACGACCCACAACGTGTTCCAGCTGACCGGCGTTGAACGTCACATTGTCGATTTCCTTGGAGGTGATGGTGCCACCTTCAAAGGTTTGTGGCAGCAGACGACCGTCGCTGGCGACCAGGATCGGCAGGTTAGGCGCCAGGGCACCACCCAGGTGGGCCTCGGTCTTGGAGAACAGCGCCTTCACGTTGCCAGACAGACGGCTCCAGTCGTGTACGGCGGAGCCATCGGAATCGCTTGGAACGAAGGAGTTGCTATCCGGGTGATGGCCTCTGCCGCCATCGAGGTGGATACCAACCAGCGCTTGGGCATCGATACCGAAACCAACGACGCCTTGAGTGAAGCCGGACTTGTAGTCGAATTTCAGGCCAGTAGCCGTCTCACGCTGGTCATTGCCGCCTTCGCGGTTATCGTTATCAAAGTACAGGGTACGAGAACTGACAGACGCCTTGCTGTCCTCGATAAAACCGGCGGCGCCTGCCTGCTGCGCCAAAACCCCAACGGCCACAGCCAGGGCCAAGGTGGACTTGTTCATGCTTCGCTCCTCTCGTTTTCTAATTCTTGTGTGTCTTTGGTTCCGGATCGAACGCCCGGATTCCGCGGATGCGCGATTAGCGCCAGACCGTGACTGACAAGTCAATCGTAACCATTTATGACTACGACTATGGTCTAACCCCCACTACACCGGATCGCAGGATAATGGATTGTTTATAATTCCAAAAAGAATTGTTTCAACAGTTTTCAGCTCATTTCGACATATGAGTGCCATCACAGCACCATCAGGCCGTGACATGACTTATCGGCGACGCAGGGAATTACTGAATGCTGATTCGTCGGGGATTTACGAGGCCCGTGAATTCTTGGCGGCGAGATCTGTTTGCGCGCCTCCTGCGCCTTCGATTCCTGTTCAAGACAGCGCGCACATGCCGCGATCTTGACGTGTTCCAGACTAGCTGCTCATTGTCTGAAATCAAGAAGATCGCGACAGCGCAAATTTTCCGACGGCCGCTTACAAGGATTTTTCGAAGATTTTCGAGTTGCGCTGGTAGTTGTAGAGCGAAGCCCGCGCCGCCGGCAGGCGCTCGACACTGCTGGGTTCAAAGCCACGTTCACGGAACCAGTGGGCGGTCCGGGTCGTCAGCACGAACAGCGTCTTGAGCCCCTGGGCGCGGGCCCGGGTTTCGATCCGCTCCAGCAGCTCATCGCCCCGGCCACCATGGCGGTACTCCGGGTTCACGGCCAGGCAGGCCAGTTCCCCGGCGTCCGAATCGGCAATCTGGTACAACGCCGCGCAAGCGATGATCATGCCTTCGCGCTCGACCACGCTGAACTGCTCAATCTCGCGCTCCAGCACTTCGCGGGAGCGACGCACCAGGATCCCCTGCTCTTCCAGCGGGCTGATCAGGTCCAGCAGGCCGCCAACATCCTCAATGGCCGCTTCGCGTACCACCTCGAATTGCTCCTGGGCCACCAGCGTCCCGCTGCCATCGCGGGTGAACAGTTCGGCCAGTAGCGCACCGTTCTCGGCATAGCTGACGATATGGCTGCGCGCGACGCCGCCCCGACAGGCCTGGGCTGCCGCATCCAGCAATTCGGCCTGATAGTCGCTGCCCAGGCGTTGCATATGGCCCGGAACCTGTTGCGGGCGCAATTCGCGAACCAGCCGCCCGTCCTCACCGATAAGCCCCTGTTCGGCACCGAACAGCAGCAGCTTGTCGGCTGCCAGGTCGATGGCTGCCCGGGTGGCAACGTCTTCACAGGCGAGGTTGAAGATCTCTCCGGTGGGCGAATAACCCAACGGCGACAGCAGCACGATGGAGCGCTCGTCCAGCAAGCGATTGATGCCCTTGCGATCGACCCGGCGCACTTCACCGGTGTGGTGATAATCCACGCCTTCAAGCACGCCGATTGGCCGCGCGGTGACCAGGTTGCCGCTGGCGACTCGCAGCCGCGAGCCCTGCATGGGCGAAGAGGCCATGTCCATGGACAGGCGGGCCTCGATGGCGATGCGCAGCTGGCCGACCGCGTCGATCACGCACTCCAGGGTCGCGGCATCGGTGATGCGCATGCCGTGGTGGTAATGAGGCGTGAGGCCCCGTGCAGCGAGGCGGGTCTCGATCTGCGGGCGCGAACCATGGACCAGCACCAGGCGCACGCCGAGGCTGTGCAACAGCACCAGGTCGTGGACGATGTTGCCGAAATTAGGGTGTTCCACCCCGTCGCCGGGCAGCATGACGATGAAGGTGCAATCGCGGTGGGCGTTGATGTAGGGCGAAGCGTGACGAAGCCAATTGACGTATTCGGGCATGAACCTGGACCTGTAATAAATAACAGCCAAAACAAAGACGAAACAGAACGCACAACGGGGCTGGTGGTTATCGTCGGAACAGGCTTGGCGACACGCGCGCTCTCCTCATGTGATGAATACGGCCCCGCAAGGGGGCAATTTAACCGACCGTGGCCGGCGTCAGGCAGTAATGGCCGATCAACTGCCGCAACAACTGTACGGTAGGTTGCAAACGTGACATTTCAAGGTACTCGCCCGGCTGGTGGGCGCAGGCGATATCGCCAGGACCGAGCACCAGGGTTTCGCAGCCAAGGCGCTGAAGATAAGGCGCTTCGGTGCCAAACGCCACTGCTTCGGCACGATGGCCGGTAAGTCGCTCGGCCACCCGTACCAGCTCGCAGTCTTCGGCCTGCTCGAAGGGTGGCACTTCGGGGAACAGCGGTGCGTAGTCGATCTTGACTTGATGGCGTTCGGCGATGGGGTTCAGCTTCTGTTGGATCGCCGCCCGCAGCACTTGCGGGTCCATGCCCGGCAACGGGCGCAGGTCGAATTCCATGGAGCATTGGCCGCAGATGCGGTTGGGATTGTCGCCGCCATGGATGCAGCCGAAGTTCAGGGTCGGTTGTGGCACGGTGAACTGCGGGTTACGGAACTCACGTTGCCATTGCAGGCGCAGTCCGCGCAGTTCGCCCATGGCATCGTGCATGGCTTCCAGCGCGCTGTGGCCCAGGCTCGGATCGGAGGAATGGCCGCTGCGCCCGAGAATGTCGATGCGCTCCATCATCACGCCTTTGTGCAGGCGAATCGGCCGCAGGCCGGTCGGCTCACCGATCACCGCCGCACGCCCCAGTGGTCGCCCGGCATCGGCCAGGGCGCGGGCGCCGGACATGGAGCTTTCTTCGTCGCAGGTCGCGAGGATCAGCAGCGGTTGCTTGAACGGTTGGTCCAGCAGCGGCTTGACCGCTTCGATGGCCAAGGCGAAAAAACCCTTCATGTCACAACTGCCCAGGCCCACCCAGCGGCCATCGACCTCGGTGAGCTTCAGCGGATCGGTCTGCCACAACGCGCCGTCGAACGGCACCGTGTCGCTGTGGCCAGCCAGCACCAGGCCGCCGGGACCGCTGCCAAAACTGGCCAGCAGGTTGAATTTGCCGGGGTTGACCTGCTGGATATCACAGCAGAACCCCAGCTCAGTGAGCCAGCCTGCCAGCAGCTCGATCACGGCACTGTTGGACTGGTCCAGCCCAGGCTGGGTACAACTGACCGAAGGTGCGGCGATCAGGGCAGCGAATTGATCTTTCATGGACGGCAAAGGCATCGCTGACTCCGGGCTTACAGATTGACGTTCATCATAGAACCATCTGGACCCAGGAATAAACCTAGGGCGAGTGAGTCCTGTACACTGCACGGCCTTGGCAGCCACACCTTCCCCCGGCTGCACACCCGATCCCTGGATTTTCCGGCCATGCAGAAAGAAACCGAAATCAAACTCCGCGTCAGCCGCGAGACCCTGGCAGCCTTGCGCGAGCATCCGCTGCTGAAAAAACGCAACAAGAGTGGCTGGGAACGCCACGAACTGATGAACCAGTATTTCGACACGCCGGAGCGTGACCTGGCCCAGGCCAAGGTCGCCCTGCGCCTGCGTCGCGACGGCGAAGAAGTGATCCAGACCCTCAAGACCCGCGGCCAGAGCGTCGCCGGCTTGTCCGAGCGCAACGAGTACGATTGGCACCTGCCCAAGGCCAAGCTCGACCTGAAGAAGCTCGACGGCGAATGCTGGCCCGAGGCCTTGGCCGAACTGGACAAGAAAACCCTCAAGGCCATCTTCACCACCGATTTCGTTCGCGAACGCGCTGAAATCGCCTGGGGCCGTGGCAAAAGCAAGGTGGTCATCGAAGCCGCCCTGGACCTGGGCCATGTGGTGGTCGGCAAGCAGAAGGAAGAAATCTGCGAACTGGAGCTGGAACTGCGCGAAGGCGAACCCGCCGCCCTGCTGGAACTGGCCGCCGAGCTGGCCGCGACCCTGCCCCTGATGCCCTGCGACATCAGCAAGGCCGAGCGTGGCTATCGCCTGTATGACGCGGGCAGCTACGCCCTGAGCCTGCCAGCGCCACAACTGACCGCCGAAACGCCGCTGGATGACGCCTTCGCCGCGCTGAGCTGGCACCTGCTCGGCAGCAGCCAGCGCCTGGCCGAACAATACCGTTTCAACGGCCATTGGCGCCTGCTGCAGGACTGGGTGGAAAACCTCGCCGAACTGCGTGCCCTGCTCAGCAGCCTCGGCCAGGCCGCACCGCGCCAATCGACCCACGACTTGCGCCTGGCCCTGGACGCGTTGCTGGAAGACTGGCGCCCACTGGTCCAGGCCGGCCTGGATGACGAAGACGTGCGCAAGGCGGCACCGGAACAGTTCCTTGAAGAGCTGCAAGACCCGCGCTGGGGCCTGTTTTCCCTCAACACTTCACGCTGGCTGTTGGCGCGCAGCTGGGCCGCCGAGCGCAACACCCGTGGCAATCGCCAGGGCGCGGCGCAACTGGGCAGCTGGCTGCCGCGCCTGCTCGGCGAAGAATCCTCGTCCCTGCAACTGCAACGCTACCAGCAGCAGCCGGAAGACCTGGCCGAGCAACTGCCGCGTATCGAACGCATCCAGGCCTGGCTGCACCACGCCCGCCATGTGCTGGAGATCCCGGAAATGGATCGCCTCTACGGTGAACTGAACAAACTGGCGCAATTGGCCAACCAACCGATCACCGACGAAACGCTGGATGCGCGCAAGCAACAGGCGATTGCGGTTTACCAGAATCGGGCCTGGAAGACTTTGTTGCGCCTGTAAGATCGCCATCGCGAGCAAGCTCGCTCCCACAGGGGTCTATATCGAGATCCAATGTGGGAGCGAGCTTGCTCGCGATGAGGCCAGCACAAACACCGCAGAAACCAGCTCAGCGCAGCACCGGCAAACTCGTCGTCGACTTGATCTCCGACAGCGCCACGATCGAGTTCACTTCCTGGATCCCCGGCACCATCGACAGCTTTTCGAAAAAGAATCGCTCATACGCCTCGATGTCCGCCGTGACGATGCGCAGCAGAAAATCCACCGACCCCATCAGCACGTAACACTCCAGCACTTCGGGAAAGCCGCGGATCGCCTCGGTGAACTCGGTGAAGTTCGAACGGCCGTGGGCGTTGAGTTTGATTTCGGCGAAGATCTGCGTGTTAAGGCCGATTTTCTTGCGATCCAGCAGGGTCACCTGGCCACGAATGATGCCCTCTTCCTTCATCCGCTGGATCCGCCGCCAGCATGGCGATTGCGACAAGCCGACCTGTTCAGCGATCTGCGCACTGGACAGCGAGGCATCCTCCTGCAGCAGCGCCAGTATCCTGCGGTCATAGCTATCCAATTCGCTGTGCATAATCAAACCCGAAATGATTGATGTAGAGAATCAAGCGATTCGAAATGTCGCCAGAATCACTCATCTTAGATAAGAAATACCCCGCCTGGCATGTAAATATTTCTCCCGCCACCAAGGAGACCGAACATGCCCCCACTCGAAGCCGTTGCCGTTGCCGTAGTCCCGACCCGCACCGACGTCTGGCACGCCGCCAACACCCATTGTCGGGTGCAGTACCAGATATTGGCCGAAGCCGAGCCGGATTTACTGTGTCGGGCGTTGAACCTGTTTGCCTTGCAGGGCCTGACGCCGCAGCGGGTTCACGTAGAACGCCCAGGCGATATGCTATCGCTGGACATCGTCATGGACGGGCTGAGCTGGCACCGTGCCCAGGTCATCGCTGAAAAATTACGTAACCTGATCAGCGTCTGCTCGGTGGACCTGCAAGACGCTGATATTGCGCACGTTGGGCCGGCCCAAGCCGTCTGTTGAACACCCACGGGCAAGAATTGGTAACGCATTGGTCGGGTAGTGGCCCAACGGCCTACGAGGTCGGGACTATTCTTTTGCAGACCGAGCGAGGACGCCGAAGCGTCTGTATCGCGGCTTTGCTGCAATTGTCCAATAGGAACCCGCATGTCCACCAAACACGCCACTCAGGACCGCTGGCTGGACCTCAACGATCTGCTGCGCCAACTGGTCACCCAGGGCCTCATCAGCCAGGATTCAGCCGAAACCGCGCTGAACGCCCGCCGACGCCACAGCGCCAATAGCCAGTTGCATCCGCTGGAGTTCATCGCCAACCAGCACCTGGACGACCTCAGCCGACCCGGCAAGCGCCTGGACCTGGAGAACCTGACCCTGTGGTTGTCCCAGCAGGCCGACCAGCCCTACATGCGCATCGACCCGCTGAAAATCAACGTCGCGGCCGTGACACCCTTGATGTCCTATGCCTTTGCCCAGCGCCACAAGATCCTTGCGGTGGCGGTCGATCGTGACGCCGTCACCGTCGCCAGCGCACAGCCCTACGTCAACAGTTGGGAAGCCGACCTGACCCACGTGCTCAAGCTGCCGATCAAGCGGGTGGTCGCCAACCCGGTGGACATCCAGCGCTTGAGCGTGGAGTTCTATCGCCTGGCCAAATCGGTCAGCGGCGCCACCACGGTCGATCAGCAACCGAGCAACCTGAGCAATTTCGAACAGTTGCTCAACCTGGGCGCCAGCGACCAGGAGCCGGACGCCAACGACGCCCACATCGTCAATATTGTCGACTGGCTGTTCCAGTACGCCTTCCAGCAACGCGCCAGTGATATCCACATCGAACCGCGCCGCGAGCAGGGCACCGTGCGGTTTCGCATCGACGGCGTGCTGCACACCGTCTATCAGTTCCCGCCGCAGGTCACGATGGCAATCGTCAGCCGTCTCAAGAGCCTGGGGCGGATGAACGTCGCGGAAAAACGCAAACCCCAGGACGGCCGGGTCAAGACCAAGACCCCGGACGGCGGCGAAGTGGAATTGCGCCTGTCGACCTTGCCCACCGCGTTCGGCGAAAAAATGGTCATGCGGATTTTCGACCCGGAAGTGCTGCTCAAGGACTTCGACCAACTCGGCTTCTCCGCCGACGACCTGCGCCGCTGGCAGGACATGACCCGCCAGCCCAACGGCATCATCCTGGTGACCGGGCCTACCGGCTCCGGCAAGACCACCACCCTCTACACCACCCTCAAGAAGCTGGCGACGCCAGAAGTGAACCTCTGCACCATCGAGGACCCGATTGAAATGGTCGAGGCCTCTTTCAACCAGATGCAGGTCCAGCACAACATCGACCTGACCTTCGCTGCCGGGGTGCGGGCGCTGATGCGGCAAGACCCGGACATCATCATGATCGGTGAGATCCGCGACCTGGAGACTGCCGAGATGGCGATCCAGGCGGCGCTCACCGGGCACCTTGTGCTGTCGACGCTGCACACCAACGACGCGCCGAGCGCCATCAGCCGCCTGCTGGAGCTGGGTGTGCCCCATTACCTGATCAAGGCCACCGTGCTCGGAGTCATGGCCCAGCGACTGGTGCGCACCTTGTGCCCGCAATGCAAGGCGCCCCTGACCCTGGACGAAGATGACTGGCAAACCCTGACGCGGCCCTGGCAGGCGCCACTGCCGAGCAACGCCCAACAGGCCGTCGGTTGCCTGGAATGCCGTGACACCGGTTACCGCGGCCGCGCCGGCGTCTACGAAATCATGCAACTGACCGACAGCGTCAAGGCCTTGATCCACCCCGACACCGACCTGCTGGCGGTGCGCCGCCAGGCATTCAAGGAAGGCATGCGCAGCCTGCGACTGTCGGGGGCGCAAAAGGTGGCGGCGGGCTTGACCACGGTCGAGGAAGTGTTGCGGGTGACGCCGCAGAGCGAGCAGAAGTAGCTGTGGCAGCACCTGTGGCGAAAGGCTGTGGGAGCAAGGCTTGCCCGCGATGAAAATGACGCGGTCTCCCGGGGAAGCAAGGCGCCCGCATCGCGAGCAAGCTTTGCTCCCACAGAGTGATGATACTGGCCGCGTGCCCTACACTCAGGGCTCGCAGGTCCATCTCAATTCGCACAGGGAACCGTCATGCAGATCGGTAGTGTACTTTTACTTTTCATCGGCCTCGTGGTCGCCATCCTGTTCATGGGTTTCAAGGTCGTGCCCCAGGGCTACCAATGGACCGTCGAGCGGTTCGGGCGCTACACCAACACGCTCAAGCCCGGCCTGAATATCATCATCCCGGTGATGGATCGCATCGGGCGCAAGATCAATGTCATGGAAAGCGTGCTGGACATCCCGCCCCAGGAAGTCATCACTGCCGACAACGCCACGGTACAGATCGACGCCGTGTGTTTCTTCCAGGTGGTCAATACGGCCCAGGCTGCCTACGAGGTGAACAACCTCGAGCACGCCATCCGCAACCTGCTGCAAACCAATATCCGTACCGTGCTGGGGTCCATGGAGCTGGACGCGATGCTGAGCCAGCGCGACGGTATCAACGAAAAACTGCTGCGCACCGTCGATGAAGCCACAGCCCCGTGGGGCATCAAGATCACCCGGATCGAGATCAAGGACATCAGCCCACCGGCCGACCTGATGGCCGCCATGTCGGGGCAGATGAAAGCCGAACGTATCAAGCGTGCCCAGATCCTCGAAGCCGAGGGCCTGCGAGCGTCGGCGATTCTCACCGCCGAAGGCAAGAAGCAGGCGCAAATCCTCGAGGCCGAGGGCAGCCGCCAGGCCGCGTTCCTGGAATCCGAGGCCCGCGAGCGCCAGGCACAAGCCGAAGCGCTGGCCACCCAGGTGGTGTCCCAGGCGATTGCCGACGGCAACGTCCAGGCCGTGAACTACTTCGTCGCGCAGAAGTACATCGATGCGCTGGGCAAACTGGCTTCGGCCAACAACAGCAAGGTGATCCTGATGCCACTGGAAGCCAGCCAGGTCATCGGTGCGGTCGGCGGCATTGGCGAGATCGTCAAGGCCACCTTCGACAGCAAGAAAGCCTGAGGCACGCGTATGTGGATGTTCCTGCAACACATGTCGTACTGGGACTGGCTGGCGCTGGGCGTCATCCTGCTGATCCTCGAAGTGTTCGGCGCCGGCGGCTACTTGCTGTGGATCGGCATGGCCGCCGCGGCGGTCGGCGTGCTCACGTTCATCCTGCCGCAGATGCCGTGGGAGCTGCAGTTCCTGTTGTTCGGCCTGTTCGCCATCGCAACAGCGCTGTACTGGTGGCGGCGCCAGCGCAGCGCGGTGCGCCAAAGCGATCAGCCGCACCTGAACCTGCGCGGGCAAGAGCTGATCGGCAAGGTCTTCCAGGTTCATGAAGCGATTGTCGATGGCCGCGGCAAGATCAAGGTGGCCGACAGTGTCTGGCTGGCCAAGGGGCCCGAGTCGTCCGTGGGAATGCGGGTCAGGGTGGTGGCGCAGGAAGGCGCGGTGCTGCAGGTGGAACGGGCTGACTGACAAGGCATGGAACTGAATAGAGGCGCAGGTAATCCAACGTCATAGTTAACCCAGTGGAGTCCCCTATCATGCGTCTCAAACTTGCTGTCGCTACCCTAGCCTTGCTGTCTCTACCTGTTGGCTCGGCAATGGCCGACACGTTTTGGCGTAACGTCATCTCATCCGGTGCGACCACCGGTTCCACCTACCTGACTTTCAAGGATCACAAGCTGATCGTCGCCGCCCAGGATGATGCCGGCAGCTTCGTCGCCAGTGACGGCGGTATTCGTGGCCCTTACCTGGAAGCGGCGATGCAGAAAGTGCGTGCTGACAACCCAGGCCTGCAAGCCACCGACATGGAACTGGCCAACGCGATCCTGGCGAAAAACGCCGTCGCCCAGGACTGATTCCCGGCCAATAAAAAATGCCGCTCGATTGAGCGGCATTTTTTTTGCCCGGTGAACATCCCTGGCTATCCCAACCCCTGTGGGAGCGAGCTTGCTCGCGATAGCGGTGTGTCAGTCAACATCAATGCTGCTGGTCCACCGCTATCGCGAGCAAGCTCGCTCCCACAGGTATCAGGCGTTATTCGCCGATAGCGGCCTTGTAGCCCGCCGCATCAAGCAAGTTGGCCAGGTCAGCCTCAGCATTGGATGGCTTGACCTTGAAGATCCACGAGTCGTAAGGCTTGTTGTTCAATGCTTCCGGCTCGTTCCCCAGGTCTTCGTTGACTTCGACGACTTCACCTGCCACGGGCGAATAGATGTCCGAGGCAGCCTTCACCGACTCCACCACACCCGCCGCGTCCCCGGCCGCGAACACCTTGCCAATTTCCGGCAACTCGACAAACACCACGTCACCCAGTGCTTCCTGGGCATGGTCGGAGATGCCCACGACGATCAGGTCGCCGTCCTTTTTCGCCCACTCATGGCTTTCGGCAAAACGCAGTTCGGCAGGGATATCGCTCATATTCTGTGTCCTCAAGAGAAAGTGTCAGCGGCCAGCGGCCCGCCGCAAAAGGTTAGATCAGGGTTTTGCCATGGCGGACGAAGGTCGGTTTGACCACCCGTACCGGGTACCACTTACCGCGAATTTCCACCTCGGCCCGGTCAGCCGTAGCCATCGGAACACGTGCCAGGGCGATCGACTTGCTAAGCGTAGGAGAAAAACTACCACTGGTGATCTCCCCTTCGCCAACATTGGCGATGCGAACCACCTGATGGGCGCGCAAGACACCCCGCTCTTCCAGCACCAGCCCGACCAGTTTGTGCTGCACACCGCTGGCAAGCTCGGCTTCCAGCGCACCGCGCCCGATGAACTGACGGCTCGCCGGTTCCCAGGCGATGCTCCAGGCCATGTTCGAGGCCAGCGGCGAAACGTCCAGGTTGATGTCCTGGCCGTAGAGGTTCATGCCGGCCTCCAGGCGCAGGGTATCGCGGGCGCCGAGGCCAATTGGCGAAATGCCGGCCCCTACCAGGTCGTTGAAGAAACTCGGGGCCTCCTGGGCAGGCAAGACGATTTCCAGGCCATCTTCGCCGGTGTAGCCGGTCCGGGCGATGAACCATTCGCCGTCGACGCGACCTTCGAAAGGCTTGAGTTGCTGGATGATTTGCCCACGCGGCTGGGTCACCAGTTCGGCAATCTTCTGCCGGGCCTGGGGGCCCTGGATCGCCAGCATCGCCAGCTCGGGGCGCTCATGCAGCTGCACGTCGTAATCACCGATCTGTGCCTGCATCCAGGCCAGGTCCTGATCGCGAGTCGAGGCGTTGAAGACCAGCCGATAGCCGTCCTCGACCCGGTAGATGATCATGTCGTCGACGATGCCGCCGCGCTCATTGAGCATCGCGCTGTACAAAGCACTGCCTGTGTCTTGCAAACGATCGACGTCATTGGCCAGCAAACGCTGCAACCAGACCTTGGCCTGGGGGCCGGCGACATCGATCACGGTCATGTGGGATACATCGAACACTCCACAGTCGCGACGCACCTGATGGTGTTCTTCGACTTGCGAGCCGTAGTGCAAAGGCATATCCCAACCGCCAAAATCGACCATCTTCGCGCCGAGGGCGAGATGAAGGTCATACAGAGGCGTACGCTGTCCCATGGGTTTCTCCTTCCGGGCTTGGCGAAGGTGCGGACGGGCACTGCATAGCGCGAACGTCTGAAAAAAAGGAGTTTTCTGACGTTCTCAGTTGCCCGGTCCGACAGACGGACCGCACCGAATGCCGCGCATTGTAGCCGCATGAGGTGGGACTGACACCTAGCTGTTTCGATGGGCCGAACGTCGTATCAATCCGATGACCGGTAACAACCCCACCAATACCAACGTCAGCGCCGGCAACGCGGCGCGGGCCCACTCCCCTTCGCTGGTCATCTCGAAGATCCGCACCGCCAGCGTGTCCCAACCGAACGGGCGCATCAGCAGGGTGGCGGGCATTTCCTTGAGCACGTCGACGAACACCAGCAACGCCGCGCTCAAAGTGCCGGGCAACAACAAGGGCAGATACACTTTGAAAAACAGTCGTGGCCCACTGACCCCAAGGCTGCGTGCAGCCTCGGGCAAAGACGGACGAATTCGCGCCAGGCTGCTTTCCAATGGACCGTAGGCCACGGCCAGGAAGCGCACCAGATACGCCAGCAACAGCGCCGACAGGCTACCCAGCAACAACGGCTTGCCTGCCCCGCCGAGCCAGCTCGACAGCGGGATGACCAGCTCACGGTCCAGGTAGCTGAACGCAAGCATGATCGACACCGCCAGCACCGAACCGGGCAAGGCATAGCCCAGGTTCGCCAGGCCGACACCGGCACGAATCGGACGGGTTGGCGCCAGCCGTCGGGCGAACGCCAGCAGCAAGGCCACGCAAACGGTGATCAGCGCGGCCAGGCCGCCCAGGTAGAGGGTGTGGACGATCAGCCCGGCATAACGTTCGTCCAGGTCGAAACGGCCGCGTTGCCAGAACCACACCACCAACTGCAGCACCGGAATGACAAAGGCACAGGCGAACACCAGGAAACACCAACTGCTGGCTGCCACGGCCTTGAGACCGCGCAACGTATACAACGCCTTGGCTCGTGGACGTTCGTTGCTGGCTCGGTGGGCACCGCGGGCCCGGCGTTCGCCGTAGAGCACCAGCATCACCGCCAGCAACAGCAGGCTGGCCAGTTGGGCTGCGCTGGAGAGGCTGAAGAAGCCATACCAGGTCTTGTAGATCGCGGTGGTAAAGGTGTCGAAGTTGAACACCGACACCGCGCCGAAATCCGCCAGGGTTTCCATCAGCGCCAACGCCACGCCCGCACCGATGGCCGGCCGGGCCATCGGCAGCGCCACGCGCCAGAACGCCTGCCAGGGCGACTGCCCGAGCACCCGGGCGGCTTCCATCAAGCCCTTGCCCTGGGCCAGGAATGCACTGCGCGCCAGCAGATAGACGTAAGGGTAGAAGACCAGCACCAGCACCAGGATCACCCCACCGGTGGAACGGACCCGGGGCAGGCGCAGGCCGCTGCCGAACCATTCCCGCATGAGCGTCTGCACGGGGCCGGCAAAGTCCAGCAGGCCAACGAAGACAAACGCCAACACGTAGGCCGGAATCGCAAACGGCAGCATCAACGCCCAGTCGAGCCAGCGTCGCCCGGGGAACTCACACAGGCTGGTGAGCCAGGCCAGGCTGACACCCAGCAACGTCACCCCGACACCCACACCAAGGATCAACGTGAGAGTGTTGCCCAGCAAGCGCGGCATTTGCGTGTCCCACAGGTGGGACCAGATCTGTTGGTCGATGCTCTGCCAGGACAGCAGCAAGACGCTCAAGGGCAACAGGACCAGCGCGGCGACGGCGAAGACCAGGGGATACCAGCGGCGTTGGGCGGGGTGGGCCAAGGAATACTCTCGTTAAACAAACGGTCATGTGGCGAGGGAGCTTGCTCCCGCTGGGCTCTGTAGGAGCTGGCGAAGCCTGCGATCTTTTGATCTTTCTGATCTTTCTGATCTTTCGCTTGAGATTCAAGTGGCTGGGGAAAGATCGCAGCCTCGTTGCACTCGACAGCTCCTACACAGCTCCTACACAGTTCCTACAGGCCCAGCGGGAGCAAGCTCCCTCACCACAGGTCTCAGTTCCAGCCAGCGCGATCCATCATGCGAATGGCTTCGGCCTGGCGTTTACCCGCGACTTCCACCGGCAGGGTATCGGCCTTGAACTTGCCCCAGGCTGCCACTTCCTTGGACGGCTCGACTTTCGGGTTGGCCGGGAATTCCTGGTTCACGTCGGCGAAGATGCTTTGCGCCTCCGGCGTGGTCATCCACTCCACCAGCTTCTTCGCGGCGTCCGGATGCGGTGCATGCTGGGTCAAGCCAATCCCCGAGAGGTTGATATGCACCCCTCGGTCGGCCTGGTTCGGCCAGAACAGTTTCACCTTCAGGTCCGGCTTCTGCTGGTGCAGGCGGCCATAGTAGTAAGTATTGACGATGCCGACGTCGCACTGCCCGGCGTTGATCGCCTCAAGCAGCGCGGTGTCATCGGAGAAGACGTCGGTGGACAGGTTCCGGACCCAGCCCTTGAGGATCTCCTCGGTTTTTTCCGCACCGTGGGTTTCGATCAGGGTGGCGGTCAGCGACTGGTTATAGACCTTCTTCGACGTGCGCAGGCACAGGCGGCCTTCCCATTCGTCACCCGCCAAGGCCTCGTAGGTGCTCAGCTCAGCGGGTTTGACCCGGTCAGTGGAGTAGACAATGGTCCGCGCCCTCAGGCTCAAGCCGGTCCAGGCGTGGGAAGAAGCGCGGTATTGAGACGGGATGTTGGCGTCGATCACCGGCGAGGTGAACGGCTGGAGGATGCCCATCTGCTCGGCCTGCCAGAGGTTGCCGGCGTCGACGGTGAGCAGCAGGTCGGCGGTGGCGTTCTCGCCCTCGGCCTTGATCCGCTGCATCAGCGGCGCTTCCTTGTCGGTGATGAACTTCACCGACACGCCGGTTTTCTTGGTGTAGGCATCGAAGACCGGCTTGATCAGTTCGTCGATGCGCGAAGAGTAGACCACCACCTCATCGGCGGCCTGGGCGGCAGTGGTACCGATCAGGGTCAAGGCGAGGGCGGACAGCAGGCGCTTGGGTGCCGACATGGGGGCAGTCTCTCGAGTATGAAGTGCGCAAATGATAAGGACTCACATTTGGCTTCTCAATCGAACAGTGGGTGGACACATTTCCAAATGTTGCAACTTTGAGATGCGAGGTGTTTTTGCGTCCGCCATCGCGGGCAAGCCTTGCTCCCACAAAGGTCATCTCAAACTGCACACCTGTGGGAGCAAGGCTTGCCCGCGATGAGGCCATAAGCCCCAACCCACCTCTCAGGCCTTGGCCAGATCCGGCAAATCGCCAATCAACCCCAGCGCCTCGCGCACGAACAACGCCTTGGCCTCGGGCATGCTGTCTACCAGCTTCAGCCCGGTGTTACGCAACCAGCGCACCGGCAGTGGATCGGCCTGGAACAACCGCTCGAAACCTTCCATCGCCGCCATCAACGCCAGGTTATGGGGCATGCGTCGCCGCTCGTAGCGGCTCAGCACCTTCACGTCCGCCAGTCGTTCGCCACGCCCGGCTGCCTGCAACAGCACTTCGGCCAGCACGGCGGCGTCGAGGAAGCCCAGGTTCACGCCCTGCCCGGCCAACGGATGAATGGTATGGGCGGCGTCGCCGATCAACGCCAGCCCTTCGGCTACATAGCGCTTGGCATGTCGTTGGCGCAACGGCACGCACAGCCGCGGGTCGGCACTCAGTACCGTGCCGAGCTGGCCTTCGAAGGCCCGTTCCAGTTCGCTGCAGAATTGAGTTTCATCGAGCGCCATCAAGCGCTGCGCTTCACCAGGGGTGGTGGACCAGACGATCGAGCACCAATCGTGCTGACCGTCACGCTCAAGTGGCAGGAACGCCAGCGGACCGTTGTCGGTGAAGCGCTGCCAGGCCGTCATTCGATGCGGCCGGGCGCTGCGCACGCTGGTGACGATGGCGTGGTGCAGGTAATCCCATTCGCGCGTGGCAACGCCGGTCAGGCGGCGCACAGCGGAATTCGCGCCGTCAGCCGCGATGACCAGGGGCGCCCGCAACGTGCGGCCATCGGCCAAGGTCAGCAGCCAGTCGTCACCGGAACGACGCATCTGTTCCAGCCGGGCATTGGCCAGCAGGCCCAGGTCGCAGTCATGCAGTCGATCCAGCAAGGCGTCCTGCACAACGCGGTTTTCAACGATGTGCCCAAGCGCCTCGGCGTGCAGGCTGGCCGCCGAGAAATGGATCTGCCCAGTGCCGCTGCCGTCCCAGACGTGCATGTCGGTATAGGGACTGGCGCGTCGGGCGGTGATGCCGTCCCAGACGCCCAGGCGCTCGAGGATCCGCTGGCTGGCCGTCGACAAGGCACTGACCCGGGGCTCGAACGCGGCCTGGGGATCGAAGGGTTTGACGCTCATCGGGCTGCCGTCGAGCAACAGCACTTGCAGGCCACTGCCCTGCAACGCCAGCGCCAGGGCGCTGCCGACCATACCGGCGCCGACAATCAGCAGATCTGCACGCAATTCCATGCTCTAAGCCTGTTTTGCTGGCGACATCGGTCGCCCATGAAAGGAAATGACAGCCCCGGCCTCAAGCATCGGGACGCGTCCCCAGCCCCATGGCCTGGCGGGCGAACCAGCGCTTGGCCGGCGGCAGCAAGTCGAGGCCCAACAGGCCGAGGTTACGGCCCAGGGACACCAACGGCAGGTTGCTGGCGAACAGCCGCGTGACCTGGTCGGAAAAGCCCACGGTCAAGGCCTGATCCATTCGCTGGCGCTCGCGATAGGCTTGCAACACGGCAAAATCCCCCGGCTCGCTTTCGCTGTCGAGCAGCGCATCGGCAAGAGCCTGGGCATCGCGCAGGGACAAGTTGAACCCCTGCCCGGCAATCGGGTGCAGGCTGTGGGCGGCGTTGCCCAGGATCGCCAGGTGCGGACGGACCTGCTCTTCGGCCTCCACCAGCGCCAGCGGGTACAGATGTCGCACGCCCACCTGTTTCAGGGTGCCCAGGCGATAGCCGAACACGCCCTGCAATTCACTGAGGAAACTGCGCTCGTCGAGGGCCGCCAGCCGTTGTGCGTCCATGCCCTGGCGAGTCCAGACCAGCGCGCAACGATTCTCCGGCAGTGGCAACAAGGCCATCGGGCCGTCATCGGTAAAGCGTTCGAAGGCCATGCCGTTGTGGGCTTCGCTGGGGGTGATGTTGGCGATCAAGGCGCTCTGGTCGTAGGGTCGACTGCGCACGCCGATACCCAACTGCTCGCGCAGGCCGGAGCGACCGCCATCGGCCAGTACGGCAAGGTCGCATTCCAGGGTGGTTTCATCGTCGAGGGTCAGGCGATAACCGCCGACCAGCGGTTCCATGCGGGTGACCTGCGCCGGGCAGCGCCAACTGACCACCTCCGGGTCCAGGCCTTGCCACAGGCACTGGCCGAGCCAGGCATTTTCCACCACATAGCCCAGCGCCGGCACGCCCTCTTCCATGGCCGACAGCCGCGCCGTGGAAAACCGCCCGCGGTCGGACACATGGATCTGCTTGATCGGCTCGGCGCGGCGGGAAATCTCCTGCCAGACACCCAGGCGTTGATAAATCTGCCGGGCGCCATAGGACAATGCCGAGGACCGGGCATCGTAGCTTGGCTGCCAAGCGTCGCCGGGGGCGAAGGGCTCGATCAGCATGATCTTCCAGCCCCGGGCCTTGGCACCGGCCTGCAGGGCCAGCGCCAGGCTCGCGCCAACCAGGCCGCCACCGACGATCGCCAGATTGACCCGGGTCATGCCGTTTGCGTCCGGGCGGCGGCCATCAGGGCCTCGATGTCGGCGACCGTCTTCGGTACGCCGTGGCTCAGGATTTCACAACCGGTTTTGGTCACTACCACGTCATCCTCGATGCGCACGCCAATGCCGCGCCATTTTTTCGCGACGCTGCGATTGTTCGGGCCGATGTAGATGCCCGGCTCCACCGTCAGCGTCATGCCGACCTCAAGTACCCGCCACTCGCCACCAACGCGGTATTCACCCACGTCGTGCACGTCCATGCCCAGCCAGTGGCCAGCGCGGTGCATGTAGAACGCCCGGTAGGCCTCGCTGGCGATCAACGCGTCCACCTCACCCTCCAGCAGCCCAAGGTGCACCAGCCCCTCGGTAATCACCCGCACCGTCGCTTCGTGGGCCTGGTTCCAGTGTTTGTCCGGCGCGATCTGGGCAAACGCGGCTTCCTGGGCAGCCAGCACCACTTCGTAGATTGCCTTCTGCTCGGGTGAAAACTTGCCACTGACTGGCCAGGTACGGGTGATATCGCTGGCGTAGCAGTCGATTTCACAGCCGGCGTCGATCAGCACCAGGTCGCCGTCCTTGAGCAGCGCGTCGTTCTGCTGGTAGTGCAGGATGCAGCTGTTGCGCCCCGCCGCGACGATCGAACCATAGGCCGGCATCTTCGCCCCGCCCTTGCGGAACTCATAATCGAGCTCGGCTTCCAGGCTGAACTCATGCAGCCCGGGGCGCGCCGCCTGCATCGCTCGGATGTGCGCCTGGGCGGAAATCCGCGCCGCTTCGCGCATCACTTTCACTTCTGCCGCCGATTTATACAGGCGCATGTCATGCAGCAAGTGATCCAGGGCAACGAATTCGTTCGGCGGCTGGGCGCCGAGGTGGGCCTTGGAGCGAATCACGTTGATCCACTCCATCAGGTGCCGGTCGAATTCCGGGTTGCTGCCCATGGCCGAATACACCCGGTCGCGGCCTTCGATCAGGCCCGGCAGGATGTCGTCGATGTCGGTGATGGGAAACGCGTCGTCGGCACCGTAGTCATGGATCGCCCCTTCCTGGCCGGCGCGCAGGCCATCCCACAACTCACGTTCGGCGTTGCGCTCGCGGCAAAAGAGGATGTATTCGCCATGGGCGCGGCCGGGCATCAGCACCAGCACCGCTTGCGGCTCGGGAAAGCCGCTGAGGTACTGGAAGTCGCTGTCCTGGCGGTAGACGTGCTCGACGTCGCGGTTGCGGATCGCAACGGCGGCGGCGGGCAGGATTGCGATGCTGTTGGGTTCCATCTGCGCCATCAGTGCCTTGCGGCGACGGCTGTATTCCGATTTCGGGATATGAATCATGGGCAGACGGGGTTCCCTCTAAAAATTAATGCAAGGACGGCTTGGGGGCCGCTGCATCGGTTTTCTTGGTCTCGGTGAACAGCAGCAATGGCGCGACCCGCAGGTACTCCATCACTTCCATGTAGTCGCTTTCGCCGTCATCGGATTCTTCCAGGGCATCCTGGACCTGGGAGATCGCGGCCAGGTCCTGCAACACTTCCTTGGCCTCTTCGCTCAAGGCGTATTCGCGGCGAGTCAGGCCGAAGCCGGCGAGGAAGCCCTGGCACCACTGGCCCAGCGCAGCGGCGCGTTCAGCCAAGGGGGCGTCGTCAGTGGGCAGCAGCAGGACGACGGTCATGTCGTCGCTGGTCAGCTCGCCCTTGACCATTTCCTGCAGGCCGATAAGCGCGTTGCGGACGTTGTCCGCCGGCTCGCCTTCCAGCAGCTCGGCGGCGTCGGCCAACCAGCCGGCGGCATCGAAACCGGCGCCGGCGCAGCTGCGACCGAGCAGCAGGCCATGCAGTTCGGCAGGCGAGACAGGATGACCGCTGGTGCTCAGCAGGGTGGCGAATGCTTGATACGGGGAATTCTGAATGGGCATGGGCAGCTAGGCGCCAGACGGCGCTATGTCTAGAATGGAGGCCTTGTATCCTACATCGACAGACTCGCCAAGACTATCAGAGGCTGTGCGACTCATACCCTCCATCAGACACAATCTTCAGTGGACACAATGGAAGACACCGACCTGCAAGCGCTGATGGCCAGACTCGAACTGCTAATTGACCGGGTCGAGCAACTTAAGAGCCAAAACGGACTCCTATTAGCTCAGGAAAAAACCTGGCGCGAGGAACGCGCGCACCTCATTGAAAAAAACGAAATCGCCCGGCGTAAGGTCGAATCGATGATTTCGCGCCTCAAGGCCCTGGAGCAAGACTCATGAGTTCAAGCAATAGCGTTACCGTGCAGATCCTCGACAAAGAATATTCGATCATCTGCCCCCAGGAAGAGCGTAGCAACCTGGTGAGCGCCGCCCGTTACCTGGATGGCAAGATGCGCGAGATCCGCAGCAGCGGCAAAGTCATCGGTGCCGACCGCATCGCCGTGATGGCTGCCTTGAACATCACCCACGACCTGCTGCATCGCCAGGATACGCCGGACCTGCAGGTCAGCGGCTCGACCCGTGAACAGGTGCGCGACCTGCTCGATCGGGTGGATCTGGTGCTCGCCACCGATCCAGACGTCAGCAAGGGCTGATTCGCGAGGCTGCCTGGGGTATACTCGCATCACTCCCTGGGGTGCTTGCCAGTTGGTGATGTCCCTGAGCCGATACGCACAACCACGGGGGTTGCACGTTGGGGCCGGTGTGCATGTCCGCTTGACGGAAAGCCTTAACGCCCCCTGCAACTTCCACCTTGAACTTTCGGGTTCAAGGGCTAAGCCGACAGCGGTTCATCCGGGGAGCCTGATTCCAGACAATGCCAGTCCATGTGGACTGGCATTGTCGTTTCTGGCGCAGGCATTTCTGAGCAGCCTGTTTTGCGGTTACGCTGTGGCATCGCCACTGCGTGAAGCACTGATATGACCGAACCTGCGCTGCTGCCCCGCCCGCAACTTCGACGCCTGCTGCGCCAGGCCCGGCGCGCCCTGACGCCCGCCCAGCAACGGCAAGCCGCCCACGGGCTGTACAAGCAACTGGCCCAGCACCCGCTGTTTCGCCGCGCGAAGCACATCGCCCTGTACCTGCCCAACGACGGCGAGATCGACCCGCGCCTGCTGCTGCGCGCAGCCCAACGCCGGGGCAAGGCCACTTACCTGCCGGTGCTCAGCCCGTGGCCGCAGACCAAGATGGTGTTCCAGCGAATCCACCCCGGCGAAAAAATGCAGCCCAACCGGTTTCGCATCCCAGAGCCGCGCAAGAACATCGCCCGGCAACGCAAGGTCTGGACGCTGGACCTGGTGTTGTTGCCACTGGTGGGGTTTGATGATGCGGGTGGTCGGCTGGGCATGGGCGGCGGCTTTTATGACCGCAGCCTGGCGTATCTGGCACGGCGCAAGCAGTGGCGCAAGCCGACGCTATTGGGGCTGGCCCATGAATGCCAGAAAGTCGAACGATTGGCGCAGGCAAGCTGGGACGTGCCGCTGCAGGGAACGGTCAGCGACAGGCATTGGTATATCGCGGGGTAGACGCCGCGGTCATCAGCGGCGCCAGGAAAGCGGATTCAGCGTTTGAACGATGACGCGGGTTGGGTGATTTCCACCGGCGCGTCGGTCTTGTTGGCCCACAGGCTTTGGGCGTAACCCGTGGTCACGACACCCAGACCGAACAGAATGACCAAGATCCACAACAAATCCGGTTTGCGTTTCATCGATTGCCCCCCTCAAGGCACATCACACACGATGACAGCAGCGGTTTTCTTATTGGCCGTGCAGCAGCGTCAAGCTTGGAAGGCCGGCATTTTGCGGCAACCGGCCCCGACACGCAAACTCTGGCGTCAACCGACTGTCGGTTTGTCATAAAATCGCTGAACTATTTTTTTCAACACCGCCAAGGAGTAGCAATCATGGCCTATTGGCTGATGAAATCCGAGCCCGACGAATTATCCATCCAAGGTTTGGAAAAGCTCGGCCAGGCACGCTGGGACGGGGTTCGCAACTACCAGGCGCGTAACTTTCTGCGAACCATGGCGGTGGGCGACACGTTCTTTTTCTACCACTCCAGTTGCCCCGAGCCAGGCATTGCCGGGATCGGCCGGATTGTCCGCGCGGCCTACCCCGACCCAACGGCGCTGGAACCCGACAGCCATTACTTCGACCCCAAGGCCGGCCCGGACAAAAACCCCTGGACCGCGATCGACGTGGCCCATGTCGAAACGTTTCCCCGTGTGCTGAAGCTCGACTACCTCAAGCAACAGACCGCCCTGGCTGAAATGCCACTGGTGCAAAAAGGCTCGCGACTGTCGGTGATGCCCGTCACGGCCGAACAATGGGCCGCGGTGATTGCCCTGCGCTGATCGCCAATGAGTTGATGGATATCAAGCTGGCTCGGCTATTGATCGCGCAGACTTCGGTGCTATAGCCGCAGGATGCCGGACATGTCGAAGAACCATCGTACCTCGCGTTTTTTTGCCTTTGCCTTGATGGCCGTGTTGCTGGCCGCCGGCGGTTTCGGATACTGGAAGTCACGCCACGATCGCCTGCCGGAAGGCTTGAGCATGGGCAACGGCCGCCTTGAGGCCACCGAGGTCCAGATCGCCAGCAAGACGCCCGGGCGCCTGGCCGAAGTTCATGTCGACGAAGGCGACAACGTCATCAAGGGCCAGGTACTGGCGCGCATGGACACCCGCACCTTGGAGGCCCAGCGCAACCAGGCCGAGGCCGAAGTCGTGCGTGCCCGGCAGAACCTTGCCGCCACCGAAGCCAACGTGCAGTTGCGCCAGAGCGAACAATTGCTCGCTCACCAGGAGCTCAAGCGGACCCAGGAACTGTTCAAGCGCGGTTACGCCAGCGGCCAGGTCATCGACCAGCAACAAGCCCGCGTCGACACCGCCAACGCCGCGGTCAACGCCGCCCGGGCCCAGGTATCGGCGGCGAATGCGGCCATCGGCGCGACCCTGGCCCAAGTGGCGCAGCTCACCAGTGAAATAGATGACAGCACGTTGCGGGCACCGCTCGACGGCGTGATCCAGTTGCGCCTGGCCGAGCCAGGTGAGGTGCTGGGCGCCGGCGGCCGGGTGTTGCTGATGATCGATCCGAACGACCAATACATGAATCTCTACCTACCGGCCTCGGTGGCCGGGAAACTGGCGGTGGGCGATGAAGCGCGCCTGCTGCTCGACGCCCTGCCCGAGCGACCGCTGCCGGCCAAGGTCAGCTTCGTCGCGGCCAAATCCCAGTTCACCCCGAAAGAAGTCGAGACCCGTGATGAGCGCCAGAAACTGGTGTTCCGCGTCAAGGTACGCCTGACCCAACCCGGCGAAGTGCCCCAGGCCAAACCCGGCATGCCCGGCGCCGGCTATGTACGCACTGCCCCCATCGACTGGCCGGCCAACCTGCAATGACCACCGCCCTCAGCGAGGCATTGCACGCCTCGGGCATCGAGCATCGCTACGGCCAGCAGGTGGCGTTGAGCGATATCGCCTTCAGCTTGCCCGTCGGCACTCGCTGCGGCCTGATCGGCCCGGACGGCGCCGGCAAGTCGAGCCTGCTGGGGCTGATTGCCGGGGTGAAGAAACTCCAGCACGGTCAACTGGACGTGCTCGGCGCCTCGATCGACGACCGACGCCATCGCAACACCCTCTACCGACGCATTGCCTTCATGCCCCAGGGGCTGGGGGGCAACCTTTACCCGGACCTGTCGATACGCGAGAACATCCGCTTCTTCGGCACGCTGTTCGGGTTATCGCGGGCAGATTGCGAACAGCGCATGGGCACCTTGCTGCTGGCCACCGATCTGCAGCGCTTTGCCGATCGTCCGGCGGGCAAACTGTCCGGCGGCATGAAACAGAAGCTCGGCCTGTGCTGCGCACTGATCCATGAACCGGACCTGCTGATTCTCGACGAACCCACCACCGGCGTAGACCCGCTGTCCCGGCGACGCTTCTGGGAACTGATAGAAGACGTGCGCCGACAACGCCCGCAACTGACCCTGCTGGTCGCCACCGCGTACATGGAAGAGGCCGAGCAATTCGAGCATTGCCTGATGCTCGACAACGGTCGCTTGATCGCCAAGGGCTTGAGTGCGGAGCTGGCCAAGGTCACACCGGACGGCAAGCTCGACTCGGCCTTCACCCATTTCCAGGGCGACATCGGCCGCGATGCCGAACCGCTGGTGATTCCCCCCAGGGGCGCCAACACCGCCGACATTGCCATCGAAGCCCACGACCTCACCTTGCGCTTCGGTGATTTCACCGCCGTCGACAACGTCAGTTTCGCGATTGGTCGCGGGGAGATCTTTGGGTTCCTGGGTTCCAACGGTTGCGGCAAGACCACCACCATGAAGGTGCTGACCGGGTTGATCCCCGCCAGCGAAGGCAGTGCCCGGCTGCTGGGCAACCCGGTCAACGCCAAGGACCTCGCCACCCGCAAGCGGGTGGGCTTCATGTCCCAGAGCTTTTCGCTGTACGGCGAACTGAGCGTGCGCCAGAACCTGGAACTGCACGCCAAACTCTTCGACCTGCCCACGACGGACAGTCGCCAGCGCATCGACGAACTGATCCAGCGTTTCAATCTCCAGGCATTGGCGGACCAGCCCTCCGGCGCGCTGCCACTGGGCCTGCGTCAGCGTTTGTCCCTGGCGGTGGCGGTGCTGCATCGCCCGGAAGTGCTGATCCTCGATGAGCCGACCTCGGGTGTCGACCCGGCTGCGCGGGATGATTTCTGGCGGCTGTTGATCGAGCTGTCTCGCGAACAGGGCGTGACGATTTTCCTTTCCACGCATTTCATGAACGAGGCCCAGCGCTGCGATCGCATTTCGCTGATGCACGCCGGCAAGGTCCTGGCTTGTGACACGCCGGCGGCCTTGCAGGCGCAGTTCAACGGCCAGACGCTGGAAGCCGCGTTCGTCACCTGCCTGGAAAAAGCCCAGGGCGAGACGCAGCAAGACGCCGCTCCCGTGACCCTCGACAGTGCCGACGCCCCCCGGGACCGGCGCGGCCTGAGCCTCGGTCGCCTGTGGGCCGTTGCCAGCCGGGAGGGCAAGGAACTGCTGCGCGACAAAGTGCGGATGGCATTCGCCCTGCTGGGCGCCTTGTTCATGATGGTGGTCTTCGGCTTCGGTATTTCCCTTGATGTGGAGAAACTGGCCTTCGCCGTGTATGACCAGGATCAGAGCCCGCAAAGCCGTGCCTACCTGGAAGCGTTCCGCAGTTCGCGCTACTTCGAGGAGCAGCCGATCATCCGCGACGCGAAGGAGCTGCACCGACGCTTGCAGCGCTCGGAGATCAAGCTGGCCCTGGAAATCCCCCCCGGTTTCGGTCGTGACCTTTATGCCGGCCGCCAGCCGACGGTGGGTGCCTGGCTGGACGGCGGCATACCGTTTCGAGCCGAGACCAGTCGCAACTACGTCCAGGCCGTGCACCAGGCCAACCTTGAGCAACTGGCTGAAATAAGCAGCCGCGCGCCAAACCGGCAACCCGGCGCGACACTGGAGACGCGCTTTCGTTATAACCAGGACGTGGTCAGCGTCAACGCCATCGGCCCCGGGGTCATGGCGCTGATCCTGGCGTTCATTCCAGCCATGTTGACGGCGCTGGGCATCGTGCGAGAGAAAGAGCTGGGCTCGATCACCAATTTCTACGCCACGCCGCTGACCCGCCTGGAATTCCTGCTGGGCAAACAAGTGCCCTACCTGGCGGTCAGCCTGATAAACCTCGCCTTGCTGACAGCGATGAACCGCTGGCTGTTCGGTGTGCCGTTCAAAGGCAGCGGCCTGACGCTGGCGGTGGGCGGCCTGCTCTATGTACTGGCGACCACCAGCATGGGGTTGCTGATCTCGGCGTTCACTCGCACCCAGATCGCGGCGATCCTCGGCACCATGATCATCACCAGCCTGCCGACCATCCAGTTCTCGGGGCTGATCGTGCCGCGTTCGTCCCTGGAGGGTGCCGCTGCGGTGATGGGCCAGTTGTTTCCCGCCGGCTACTTCCTGGATATCGCCGTCGGCACCTTCACCAAGGCCCTGGATCTGCGCCAGTTATGGCCGCAATGCCTGGCGCTGGGCGGGTTTTTCCTGGGCTTCACCGGACTCAGCCTGATCATGCTGAAAAAGCAGGAGGCCTGATGCACACGCTTTCACATATCTGGCGTCTGGGGCTCAAGGAACTGACCAGCCTGCGCTACGACTCCGTTCTGCTGCTGTTTTTGGGCTACGCCTTCACGGTGGCGATCTACATGCCGGCCGCCGGCTCGGTAATCGGCGTCCACAACGCCAGTGTCGCAATAGTGGACGAAGACCAGAGCCATCTTTCGCGCCAATTGGCCCAGGTCCTGCAACCGCCGGAGTTCCAGAACCCGATGGCCTTGCCCTATGCCGAACTGGACAAGGTCATGGACAGTGGCCGCTACACCTTTGTCATTAACGTGCCCGCCAACTTCCAGGCCGACCTGCTCGCAGGACGCGAACCGACGCTGCAACTCAACGTCGATGCCACGGCCATGAGCCAGGCGTTCATGGGCGCCGGCTACATCGGACGGATTTTCCAACAGGAACTGACGACCTACGCCGGCCAGGCACAAACGAGCGAAGCAACGCCCGTGAGGCTGACCACGCGTTCGCTGTTCAATACCAACCTGGAAGGTGGCTGGTTCCTGGCGGTGATCCAGATCGTCAACAACATCACGATCCTGGCGATCATCCTGACGGGGACCGCGCTGCTGCGCGAGCGCGAGCACGGCACCCTCGACCACTTGCTGGTGCTGCCGCTGACGGCATTGGAAATCATGCTGGCGAAAATCTGGAGCAACCTGCTGGTAGTGGTGCTGTGCACCTGGGCGTCGCTGGAAATCATCGTCAAGTTCGCCCTGGGGGTTCCACTCGCCGGCTCCATGGTGCTCTTCCTGCTGGTGACCGCACTCTACCTGTTCGCCAGCACCTCACTGGGCATCTTCCTCGCCACCCTCGCCCGTTCGACGCCACAATTCGGCTTGCTGGCGATCCCGGTCATCATTCCGATGCTGCTGTTGTCGGGCGGCAGTACACCGCTGGACAGCATGCCGCAATGGTTGCAATGGGTGATGCAAGGCTCGCCCTCGACGCATTTCGTCAGCCTCAGCGCGGCGATCCTGTTCCGAGATGCCGGCCCTGGCGTGATCTGGCCGGACCTGCTGGCGCTGGCGGTCATCGGGCTGTTGTTCTTTGCAATCGCCCTGGCCCGGTTTCGGAAAAGCCTGGCGTCTTGACGAAAAAAAGCAGCCTTTGGCAGCGCCAGGAGATCCGGGCACTGCCAAAGGCTGCGATCGAGCCGGTTTACTGAATGATCAGGTTGTTGAACAACAGGTCATCGACCATCGGCTTGCCGGTTTCGTCGTTCATCACCTGCTGGGTCTGCTTCAACGCTTCCTGACGCAGCTTTTCCTTGGCTTCCAGGTCATTCATGGCCTCGGTGGTCTGCTGGGCGAACAGCGCCACCAACTGGTTGCGAATCAACGGCTCGTTGGCCTTGACCGCCGCAGCGGCGGCGTCACCGGTCACGCGCAGGGCCACGTCGGCCTTGTAGACCTTCAGTTTCGCCGTACCGTCGAGCCCATAGTTGCCGACAAAGGGTGGGCTGAGGGTGATGTAGCTGACCTTCGGCGCCTCGCCTTCCTTCGCTTCCTTGCCCTCTTCGGCCATCGCTGCCACAGGCAACGACAGGGCCAGCATCAACATGATCCACGCTTTCACAATTGATTCCTCATCCGGTTTGCGGCCCAGCATACCGCCCCGCCGTTCAAGCACAAGCTTATGGCCGGCTATCAGGGCAGGGCATGCTCGTTGACCCGTTGTCTCTCACACCTACACTTATCGGCCATCACTCCCAAAGGAATAGCCCTGATGAAAGCCGTGCTGTGCAAAGAATTCGGCCCCGCCGAATCGCTGGTGCTGGAAGACGTCGCCAACCCCGTCGCCAAGAAGAACGAAGTGCTGCTGGACGTGCATGCCGCCGGGGTGAACTTCCCTGACACGCTGATCATCGAGGGCAAATACCAATTCAAGCCACCCTTCCCGTTCTCCCCTGGCGGCGAAGCGGCGGGCATCGTCAGCGAAGTGGGAGAGAAAGTCAGCCACTTGAAGGTCGGCGACCGGGTGATGGCGTTGACCGGCTGGGGTAGCTTTGCCGAGCAGGTGGCGGTACCTGGCTACAACGTGTTGCCGATCCCCGCGTCCATGGACTTCAACACCGCCGCCGCCTTCAGCATGACGTACGGCACCTCGATGCACGCCCTCAAGCAACGGGCCAACCTGCAAGCCGGCGAAACCCTGCTGGTGCTCGGCGCATCCGGTGGTGTCGGCCTGGCGGCGGTGGAGATCGGCAAGGCCATGGGCGCCCGGGTGATCGCCGCTGCCAGCAGCGCGGAGAAACTCGCCGTGGCGAAGGCCGCTGGTGCCGACGAATTGATCAACTACACCGAAACCAGCCTGAAGGATGAAATCAAGCGCCTCACCGACGGCCAGGGTGCCGATGTGATCTACGATCCGGTGGGTGGCGACCTGTTCGACCAGGCCGTCCGCGCCATCGCCTGGAACGGCCGGTTGCTGGTGGTGGGCTTTGCCAGCGGACGCATCCCCGAACTGCCGGTGAACCTCGCGCTGCTCAAGGGCGCCGCCGTGGTGGGCGTGTTCTGGGGCTCCTTCGCCCAGCGCCAGCCCCAGGACAACGCCGCCAACTTCCAGCAATTGTTCGGCTGGTTTGCCGAGGGCAAGCTCAAGCCGCTGGTGTCGCAGGTGTACCCGCTGAGCAACGCTGCCCAGGCGATCAATGATCTTGGCCAACGCAAGGCGGTCGGAAAAGTGGTGGTTCAGGTTCGCTGATTGCTTACCTGAATTGTTTATACCGGGCCGCAACCCTACGACCCGGTTTCGCCATTCCCACACCGCCCTTCATTTATACCTGAGCGACATGTTCGTAAAAGAACACAACATCTCCAACATTCCCGCTTTTTTGTGGATAAGAACCGATGCTATTTTCGGTAACGAAACTGTAACATTCGTATCCGCAGTCAAAACAAGAAATTTGGAGCTCTTGAATGTTTGCTTTCTTTCGCCCTGCCCCACATCAGGCGCCATTGCCTGAAGAAAAAATAGACAGCACCTATCGACGCCTTCGCTGGCAGATCTTCGCCGGGATTTTCATCGGGTATGCGGGTTACTACCTGCTACGCAAGAACTTCACCCTGGCATTTCCGGATCTGATCGCCCAAGGCTATACAAAAGGCCAACTGGGGGTGGCGATGTCGGCGATCGCGATCGCCTACGGCCTTTCCAAGTTTTTGATGGGCATCGTGTCCGACCGTTCCAACCCTCGTTACTTCCTGCCCTTCGGCCTGATCGTGTCCGCCGGCGTCATGTTCGTTTTCGGTTTCGCACCGTGGGCAACCTCCAGCGTGACCATGATGTTCATCCTGTTGTTCATCAACGGCTGGGCCCAAGGCATGGGTTGGCCACCTAGCGGGCGCACCATGGTGCACTGGTGGTCGCAGAAAGAACGCGGCGGTGTGGTTTCGGTATGGAACACCGCCCACAACGTCGGCGGCGGCCTGATCGGTCCACTGGCAATACTTGGCATGGGCTGGTTCAACGACTGGCACAGCAAGTTCTACGTACCGGCGGCGGTGGCGCTGCTGGTCGCTGTATTTGCCTTCATTGTGATGCGCGATACGCCGCAATCGACGGGCTTGCCACCCATCGAGAAGTACAAGAACGATTACCCGGAAGGCTACGATGCCAGCCACGAAGAAGAATTCAGCGCCAAGGACATCTTCGTCAAATACGTGCTGCGCAACAAAATGCTCTGGTTCATCGCGCTGGCCAACGTCTTCGTCTACTTGTTGCGTTACGGCATCCTGGATTGGGCGCCGACCTATCTTAAAGAGGTCAAGCACTTCAACTTCGACAAGACGTCCTGGGCTTACTTCCTGTACGAGTGGGCCGGCATTCCCGGCACGCTGTTGTGCGGATGGATGTCGGACAAGATCTTCCGGGGCAACCGTGGCCTGACGGGCATGGTGTTCATGGCATTGGTGACCGTTGCGACGATCGTTTACTGGCTGAATCCGCCGGGCAACCCGATGGTCGACATGATCTCGCTGTTCGCGATCGGCTTTCTGATCTACGGTCCGGTCATGCTGGTGGGTCTGCAGGCGCTGGAACTGGTGCCCAAGAAAGCGGCGGGCACGGCTGCCGGCTTTACCGGTCTGTTTGGTTATCTCGGTGGTTCGGTCGCGGCCAGTGCCATGATGGGCTACACGGTGGACTATTTCGGCTGGGATGGCGGCTTCATCCTACTGGTTGTCGCCTGCCTGCTGGCGATGGCCTTCCTTGCGCCAACCCTGTGGCACAGGCAGATCGCCAGTCAGAGCCGCGAAGCGATCGCCTGATCCAGCGCTGATTTGCAGCGCTTGAGCCGCGCCTCCAGATTCCGGTCTGGCATGGCGTGGCTGCGCAGGGCGTGGATGGTCTGCTCGACGTAATCACGAGTGGTGCCATAACGCCCACAGGCGCTTTCGAACACCTGGCTCAGCACATGATCCGGCAGGTTGCCGGCATAGCTGGGCAGGTGTCGCTCCAGTACAAACCCCAAGGCTTGCACCCGGCTGCCATCCTCGAGACGGCAACTGAGCCAGTGCGGGCGATAGGACGGGACCGGCATCTCGCGCTGCCACAGGGCAAACAGCGAACTCTCGAGATTCTCCTCCGGCAATCGGTAGGCGAAACCGCTGCAGGAGCCGCCGCGATCCAGCCCGAACACCAGCCCCGGCAACTCCGGTGTACCGCGATGCTCGTGGGACCACAGGTACAAACCGCGATGATAACCATGGACCCGGCCGCGCATCCGCTCCACCGCCGTGCATTCGGGCCGCCAGATCAAGGAACCGTATGCGAACAGCCAGATCGGACCGCCCTGGTGGAGACTCATGGTCAATTGCATCGAGGCGAGCAATTGCTCACGGGTCAGCTGCGGCCCCAGGTCGAGCCTTGGCGGGTACAAGGCACAGGTAACGGCGGATTCGATAGCGGTCATGGCCGGTAGCGTTTGGCTCCTCGCGGGTCAGAAGGTGAAGGGGACCGTCATGGGGTTGACGTTCATGGGGAGCAAGGCAAGTTAAATGCCATCCCGTACCCTATATACGTTATCGGTATCTAGCCTTGAGACTAAATATCGAAACGAAATATATGAGGTTATATCGACGGGCGGACATGCGCGCGGTTGTGGCGAGGGAGCTTGCTCCCGCTCGGTTGCGCAGCGACCGCAAGATGTTGGGGCCGCTACGCAGCCCAGCGGGAGCAAGCTCCCTCGCCACAAAAGCCCACCCATCCAGATCAGTCGCTATCAAGCCCGCGGCGCATACGCAAACACGTCGGCGCGCATTTGATGGGCGTCCATGCCGGCTTCCACCAGCGCGTCGAGCGTGGCGTAGATCATGGCCGGCGAGCCGCTGGCGTAGACGTGCACACCGGAAAGATCGCTAAGGTCCTCGCACACCGCTTCATGGAGCATCCCGCAGCGCCCTTCCCAGCCGCACAAGTCGCTGACGACTTTGTGCAGGAACAGGTTCGGCAGTTTTTTCCATTCGTCCCAATGCTCGATTTCATAGAAATCTTCCGGCCGCCGCACGCCCCAATACAGGTGCACCGGGTGCTTGAAACCCGCCGCCCGGCAGTGCTCGATCAGGCTGTGCATCTGCGCCATGCCGGTTCCGGCGGCGATCAGTACCAACGGGCCATCGGGCAGTTCGGACAAATGCGTGTCGCCAAAAGGCATTTCGATACGCACGCTGGGGTTGCGCCGCAGTTGCTCCAGCAGGGCTTGTGCACTGCTTTCGCGCACCAACACGTGCAATTGCAGCTCGCGCCCCGAATGCGGCGCCGAGGCCAGGGAGAAGGCCGATTTTTCGCCGTTTTCCCGTTCGATCATCAGGTACTGCCCGGCGTGATAGCGCGGCGGCTTACCGGCCGGCGCACGCAGGTGCACTCGCCAGACATCACCCCCCACGTCGGCGCACTCGACCACCTGGCACGCCAGGTTGCGTACCGGCAGCTCACCCGGCGACAGCACGCCATCCCACAACACCACGCAATCCTCCAGCGGCTCGGCGATGCAGGTGAAGATCTCACCGTGATCGCGCACCTCGCCCGCCTGTTCCACACGGCCTTCCACCAACAACGCGCCGCAGACGTGGCAGTTGCCGTTGCGGCAACTTTGCGGGCATTCATAGCCCAGGCGCCGCGCGCCATCGAGAATCCGCTCGGCGGGCCGGATCTCCAGCACCGCCCCGGAAGGCTGCAAGGTTACACGCATCAATCTATTCCTAACTGATTCCAGATGGCATCGATCCGTTGGGTAACGGCCTCATCCTTGACGATAACCCGGCCCCACTCACGAGTGGTTTCACCGGGCCATTTATGCGTGGCATCGAGCCCCATCTTCGACCCCAGGCCGGACACCGGCGAGGCGAAGTCGAGGTAGTCGATCGGCGTATTCTCGATCATCACCGTATCGCGCTTGGGGTCCATGCGCGTGGTGATGGCCCAGATCACGTCGTTCCAGTCCCGTGCGTTGATATCGTCGTCGGTGACGATAACGAACTTGGTGTACATGAACTGTCGCAAAAACGACCAGACTCCGAGCATCACCCGCTTGGCATGCCCCGGATACGACTTCTTCATGGTCACCACGGCCATGCGATACGAACAGCCTTCCGGCGGCAAATAGAAATCGGTGATTTCCGGAAACTGCTTTTGCAGGATAGGCACGAACACTTCGTTCAGGGCCACGCCGAGAATGGCCGGCTCATCGGGCGGACGGCCGGTATAGGTGCTGTGGTAAATCGGCTTGATCCGATGGGTGATGCGCTCGACGGTGAACACCGGGAAGCTATCGACTTCGTTGTAGTAACCGGTGTGGTCGCCGTACGGACCTTCATCGGCCATTTCACCTGGATGGATCACCCCTTCAAGGATGATCTCGGCGGTGGCCGGCACTTGCAGGTCGTTGCCACGGCACTTCACCAGCTCGGTGCGGTTGCCCCGCAACAGGCCGGCGAATGCATATTCGGAAAGGCTGTCGGGCACAGGCGTGACGGCGCCGAGGATGGTCGCCGGGTCCGCGCCCAGGGCCACCGACACCGGGAATGGCTGGCCGGGGTGTTTTTCACACCACTCACGGTAGTCCAGCGCACCGCCGCGATGGCTCAGCCAGCGCATGATGACCTTGTTGCGGCCAATCACTTGCTGACGATAGATGCCCAGGTTCTGGCGATCCTTGTTCGGGCCCTTGGTGACGGTCAGGCCCCAGGTGATCAGTGGCCCTACGTCGCCCGGCCAGCAGGTCTGCACCGGGAGCATGGCCAGGTCGACATCGTCACCCTCGATCACCACTTCCTGACAGATCGCGTCCTTGACGACTTTCGGCGCCATGGAAATGATCTTGCGGAAGATCGGCAGCTTGGACCAAGCGTCCTTCAGGCCTTTCGGCGGCTCGGGCTCCTTGAGGAACGCCAGCAGCTTGCCGATTTCGCGCAGTTCGCTGACCGCTTCGGCGCCCATGCCCAGGGCCACGCGTTCCGGCGTGCCGAACAGGTTGCCCAGGACCGGAATGTCGTAGCCTGTCGGGTTTTCGAACAACAGCGCCGGGCCTTTTGCGCGCAGGGTGCGGTCGCAGACCTCGGTCATTTCCAGGACGGGGGACACCGGCACCTGGATGCGCTTGAGTTCGCCGCGCTGTTCCAGCCCGCTGATAAAGTCGCGCAAGTCGCGATACTGCATGCAAAAGCCTCATGGTGGCCGTGGCGTTCGGGGGCCCGAGTTTAACGCCGCCCGTCCAGAATAGTGAATGCACAGATAGCAAAAAGCCGGGTTTCCCCGGCTCTTGCTGGCCTGTCTTGTCGAGTTACTTGCGTTTCATCGACAGGAAGAACTCGTCGTTGGTCTTGGTCGTCTTCAGCTTGTCGACCAGGAACTCGATGGCGGCGACTTCATCCATCGGATGCAGCAGCTTGCGCAGGATCCACATGCGCTGCAACTCGTCGTCGGCGGTCAGCAACTCTTCGCGGCGTGTGCCGGAACGGTTGATGTTGATGGCCGGGAACACACGCTTCTCGGCGATACGGCGATCCAGAGGCAGCTCCATGTTGCCGGTGCCCTTGAATTCCTCGTAGATCACTTCGTCCATCTTCGAGCCGGTTTCAACCAGCGCGGTGGCGATGATGGTCAGCGAACCGCCTTCCTCGATGTTCCGCGCGGCGCCGAAGAAACGCTTCGGTTTTTCCAGCGCGTGGGCATCGACACCACCGGTCAGCACCTTGCCGGAGCTCGGGATCACGGTGTTGTAGGCACGGGCCAGACGGGTGATGGAGTCCAGCAGGATCACCACGTCCTTCTTGTGCTCGACCAGGCGCTTGGCCTTCTCGATCACCATTTCGGCAACCTGCACGTGGCGGGTCGGCGGCTCGTCGAACGTCGAGGCGACCACTTCGCCGCGCACGGTGCGTTGCATCTCGGTCACTTCTTCCGGACGCTCGTCGATCAGCAGCACGATCAGGTGAACTTCAGGGTTGTTACGGGCGATGTTGGCCGCGATGTTCTGCAGCATGATCGTCTTGCCCGCTTTGGGCGGTGCCACGATCAGGCCGCGCTGGCCTTTGCCGATGGGTGCGCACAGGTCGATGACACGACCGGTGAGGTCTTCGGTGGAACCGTTGCCGGCTTCCATCTTCATGCGTACGGTCGGGAACAGCGGCGTCAGGTTCTCGAAGAGAATCTTGTTCTTCGCGTTTTCCGGACGATCGAAGTTGATCGTGTCGACCTTCAGCAGTGCGAAGTAACGCTCGCCTTCCTTCGGAGGGCGGATCTTGCCAACGATGGTGTCACCGGTGCGCAAGTTGAAGCGACGGATCTGGCTCGGCGAGACGTAGATATCGTCTGGGCCGGCAAGATAGGAAGCGTCTGCGGAGCGAAGGAAGCCGAAGCCGTCCTGGAGAATCTCCAGCACGCCATCACCGGAGATTTCCTCGCCGCTTTTCGCGTGCTTCTTGAGCAGGGAGAAAATCACGTCCTGCTTGCGCGAACGGGCCATATTTTCTATGCCCATCTGTTCGGCCAATTCGAGCAGTTCGGTAATCGGCTTTTGCTTGAGTTCAGTCAGATTCATATAGGAATGACGTAATCATTTATGGAGGGGGGAAATTAAGCTTTTGGCTTAATGAGGCCGCGCCGCGGAGAAGGCGACAGGATCGCGTACTTATTCGAAAGGAGAGCGTCGGCGACGGCTTGCAGGGGGCACTGGAGAAACCAGTGCGGGGCCGAATGTAACACCTGGGTTTGCGAGCGTCTAGCCCTGAATAACGAAAAAGCCCCGCGATTTGCGGGGCTTTTTCAATGGCATTCGACGCTTAGATGTTGGCGTCGATGAAAGCAGCCAGTTGCGACTTCGACAGCGCGCCAACCTTGGTAGCTTCGACGTTGCCGTTCTTGAACAGCATCAGGGTCGGGATACCACGTACGCCGTGCTTGGCCGGAGTCTCCTGGTTTTCGTCGATGTTCAGCTTGGCGATGGTCAGCTTACCTGCATAGGTGGTAGCAATATCGTCCAGGACCGGGGCGATCATTTTGCAGGGACCGCACCACTCAGCCCAATAGTCGACCAGTACCGGGCCTTCGGCCTTGAGTACGTCAGCCTCGAAGCTAGCGTCGCTAACGTGTTTGATAAGCTCGTTGCTCATGGAAGTCTCCGGGTAATCAGCAAAAAAACGTGGCCCATCATAGCTGCCCTTCCAAGGTTCAGGAAGCTTGAGTTGATTGAGTCTCGCTATGGCGACAGATGTATTTGGGTATAGCCCAAGTCACGAGGCAACAGGCGCCACGAAGGAAATCCCGGTACGCAGCGCAGCGTTACGTACATGTTCCTGCATGGCTTTTTGCGCAGCCCCCGAAGCGCGGCGAGCCAGGGCGCGAAGGATTTTGCGATGCTCCTGCCAGGTTTCCATCGCCCGCTCCGCCCTGATGAACGGTAGTTTCTGGCTTTCCAGGAAGATATCGGCGCTGGCCGTGAGGATGCTCAACATCGCCTGGTTGCCGCTGGCCAGCAGGATTCGTCGATGAAATTCGAAATCCAGCCGCGCGGCGGCGTCGAAATCGCCGATCTTCAACTCCCGGCGCATGGCTTCGACATTGTCTTGCAGCATGTCCAGCTCGTCGGCGCTCAGCGTTACCGCCGCCAACCCCGCCGCGAAGCCCTCCAGGGCGTAGCGCAATTGGAAGATATCCACCGGCGAGGCCTGGGCCGCGAACGGCCAGCCCGGCGCCGACTCGCTGCGTGGAGCCTCTACCGGCGCCTGCACGAAGACCCCCTTGCCCGGTTGCACGCTGATCATGCCCAGGGCACTGAGGGATGACAGCGCTTCGCGCAGCGACGCCCGACTCACCCCCAATTGCAGCGCCAGGTCCCGTTGCGACGGCAGCGCATCGCCCGGGCCGAAGCCTTCATCGACGATCAGTTTGCGGATGGCTTGCAGGGCCACTTCAGGAACGGCGCGAGCGATGGAATTCATGATTTTCAAGACGAACCGGGCCAGTGAGCGGCTAGTTGTAAAGCTATTCGCCGCGCCCGGCAAGTCGTGCCCCAGCGGGGTTCGGCGACAAATACCGACGCCCGATAACGGTGCGAAAAACGCCACGACTGTTCAGACCAGTAAGACCGCTCCTCACCAGCAAAACCGTGGCTTGGGCCGCTGAAAAGCCGCCTTGGCATGGCCTGTGCTCTGTCCGAACGCAGAAATCACATCACCGATTGCGGAGATTCGCCATGATTCAGCGTTGCAGCGCCCTGCTCACAGCCCTGTTTGCCAGCCTGATGCTCTGTCAGCTACCCGCCCACGCCGATGGCCTGGAAGACGTAGTCAAGCGTGGCACCCTCAAGGTCGCCGTGCCCCAGGACTTCCCGCCATTCGGTTCGGTAGGCCCGGACATGAAACCCCGCGGCCTGGACATCGACACCGCAAAACTGCTGGCCGACCAGCTCAAGGTCAAGCTTGAGCTGACGCCGGTCAACAGCACCAACCGCATCCCCTTCCTGACCACCGGCAAGGTCGACCTGGTGATTTCCAGCCTGGGCAAGAACCCGGAGCGGGAAAAGGTCATCGACTTCTCCAGCGCCTACGCGCCGTTCTACCTGGCCGTGTTCGGCCCGCCTGACGCCGCCATCAACACCCTGGACGACCTCAAGGGCAAGACCATCAGCGTCACCCGTGGCGCCATCGAAGACATCGAGCTGACCAAGGTCGCCCCCGAAGGCACCACCATCAAGCGCTTCGAAGACAACAACTCGACCATCGCCGCCTACCTGGCCGGCCAGGTCGACCTGATCGCCAGCGGCAACGTGGTGATGGTCGCCATCAGCGAACGCAACCCCAAGCGTGTTCCGGCGCTGAAGGTAAAACTCAAGGACTCGCCGGTTTACGTGGGCGTGAACAAGAACGAGCCGGCGCTGTTGGACAAGGTCAACCAGATCCTCGCCACCGCCAAGACCGATGGCAGCCTGGAGAAAAACTCCCAGACCTGGCTCAAGCAGCCGCTGCCGGCCGATCTCTGACCGTCGCTTGAGAGGCTGAGCATGGCTTATCAGTTCGATTTTCTACCGGTGGTGCAAAACACCGAGCTGCTGTTGCGCGGTGCGCTGTTCACCCTGGAACTGACGGCCATCGGCACGTTGCTCGGGGTCAGCCTGGGCATCGTCGGGGCCGTGGTGCGGGCGTGGAACATTCGCCCGTTCGCGGCGATCTTCGGCGTGTACGTGGAGTTGATCCGCAACACGCCGTTCCTGGTGCAGCTGTTTTTCATCTTCTTCGGCTTGCCGTCCCTGGGCCTGCAGATTTCCGAATGGCAGGCGGCAGTATTGGCGATGGTGATCAACCTTGGCGCCTACTCCACCGAGATCATCCGTGCCGGCATCCAGGCGATTCCGCGGGGGCAACTGGAAGCCGCCGCGGCCCTGGCGATGAGCCGCTTCGAGGCCTTCCGTCATGTGGTGCTGCTGCCGGCGCTGGGCAAGGTCTGGCCGGCGTTGAGCAGCCAGATCATCATCGTGATGCTCGGCTCGGCGGTCTGCTCGCAGATCGCCACCGAAGAGTTGAGCTTTGCCGCCAACTTCATCCAGTCGCGTAACTTCCGCGCGTTCGAAACCTACGCGCTGACCACGCTCATCTACTTGTGCATGGCGCTGCTGATCCGCCAGTTCCTCAACTGGGTGGGTCGCCGCTGCCTGTACAAGAGCGGCAACGGGAGCGGCCGATGAGCGATTTCACTTTCTGGGACGTGGTGCGCAACCTGCTCACCGGCCTGCAATGGACCCTGGCGCTGTCGCTGGTGGCGTTTATCGGTGGCGGCGTGATCGGTTTGCTGATCATGGTGCTGCGCATCTCCAAAAGCGCCCTGCCCCGCAACATCGCCCGTACCTACATCGAGCTGTTCCAAGGCACACCGCTGTTGATGCAACTGTTCCTGGTGTTCTTCGGCGTGGCCCTGGCCGGGGTGGAGATTTCCCCGTGGATGGCGGCGGCGATTGCCTTGACGCTGTTTACCAGCGCCTACCTGGCGGAGATCTGGCGCGGTTGTGTCGACTCGATTTCCCACGGCCAGTGGGAAGCCTCGGCGAGCCTGGCCCTCAACCCGCTGGAGCAGTTGCGCTACGTGATCCTGCCCCAGGCCCTGCGCATCGCCGTGGCGCCGACCGTGGGCTTTTCGGTGCAAGTGGTCAAGGGCACGGCCGTGACCTCGATCATTGGCTTTACCGAACTGACCAAGACCGGCGGCATGCTCGCCAACGCCACGTTCGAGCCGTTCATGGTCTATGGCCTGGTCGCCCTCGGTTATTTCCTGCTCTGCTACCCCTTGTCCCTCAGTGCGCGCTACCTGGAAAGGAGACTGCATGCCTCTGCTTAGAATTACCGCCCTGCATAAATACTACGGCGATCATCACGTGCTCAAAGGCATCGACCTGAGTGTCGAGGAAGGCCAGGTGGTGGCGATCATCGGCCGCAGCGGCTCGGGCAAATCCACCTTGCTGCGCACCCTCAACGGCCTGGAATCGATCAACGACGGTGTGATCGAAGTCGACGGCGAATACCTCGATGCAGCCCGCGCCGATCTGCGCAGCCTGCGGCAGAAAGTCGGGATGGTGTTCCAGCAGTTCAACCTGTTCCCGCACCTGACGGTCGGCGAAAACGTCATGCTCGCGCCGCAGGTTGTGCAAAAAGTGCCCAAGGCCAAGGCGGCCGTGCTGGCGCGGCAGATGCTGGAACGGGTCGGGCTTGGCGAGAAATTCGATGCGTTCCCGGACCGCTTGTCCGGTGGCCAGCAACAACGGGTGGCGATTGCCCGGGCGCTGGCGATGTCGCCAAAAGTGCTGCTGTGCGACGAAATCACCTCGGCCCTGGACCCGGAACTGGTCAATGAAGTGCTCAGCGTGGTGCGGCAGTTGGCCAAGGAAGGCATGACGCTGATCATGGTCACCCATGAAATGCGTTTTGCCCGGGAAGTCGGCGACAAACTGGTGTTCATGCACCAGGGCAAGGTGCATGAGGTGGGCGATCCCAAGGTGTTGTTCGCCAATCCGCAGACGGCGGAGCTGGCGAATTTTATCGGGACGGTCGAGCCAGCCTGATCTTTGCTGCCAAAGAACAGTCTGTGGCGAGGGAGCTTGCTCCCGCTCGGTTCTGTAGGAGCTGGCGAAGCCTGCGATCTTTTGATCTTTGATCTTTCGCTTATGACTCAATGGGCAGCGGAAAGATCGCAGCCTCGTTGCACTCGACAGCTCCTACAGGCCCAGCGGGAGCAAGCTCCCTCGCCACAAAGGCACCCTGCAGGCTGCTCTGGCTCAAGGGTTTGGTTCAGGCGCGTTGGCGTCAGCGGTTGATCGTGGCAGGATGACGTGGTTATCGACCGAGACTTTTTGACCATGCCGCCATCCCAAGCCAAGAATCTGTCCCTGATCGCTGCCATAGACCTGGGCTCCAACAGCTTCCACATGGTCGTCGCCAAGGCCCAGAACGGGGAAATCCGCATTCTTGAGCGGCTTGGCGAGAAGGTCCAACTGGCCGCCGGTATCGACGAAGAGCGAAAGCTGAGCGAAGAATCCATCCAGCGCGGGCTCGATTGCCTCAAGCGGTTTGCCCAACTGATCAACGGTATGCCCCTGGGCGCGGTGCGGATCGTGGGTACCAACGCGCTGCGCGAGGCGCGCAACCGTGGCGAGTTCATCCGCCGCGCTGAAGAAATCCTCGGGCATCCGGTGGAAGTCATTTCCGGCCGTGAAGAAGCGCGCCTGATCTATCTGGGCGTCTCCCACACCTTGGCCGACACGCCGGGCAAGCGTCTGGTGGCGGACATCGGTGGCGGCAGTACCGAATTCATCATCGGCCAGCGCTTCGAACCGCTGCTGCGCGAAAGCCTGCAGATGGGTTGCGTCAGCTACACCCAGCGCTATTTCCGCGACGGCAAGATCACCCCGGCCCGCTACGCCCAGGCCTACACGGCGGCGCGCCTGGAAATCATGAGCATCGAACACGCCCTGCACCGCCTGACCTGGGACGAAGCCATCGGCTCCTCGGGGACCATTCGGGCCATCGGCCTGGCTCTCAAGGCCGGCGGTCACGGCACTGGCGAGGTCAACGCCGAGGGCCTGGCCTGGCTCAAGCGCAGGGTGTTCAAGCTCGGCGAAGCGGACAAGATCGATTTCGAAGGCATCAAGCCCGACCGCCGGGCGATTTTCCCCGCGGGCCTGGCCATCCTCGAGGCGATTTTCGACGCCCTCGAACTGCAACGCATGGACCACTGTGAAGGCGCCCTGCGCGAAGGCGTGCTGTATGACCTGCTGGGGCGTCATCATCACGAAGACGTGCGCGAACGCACCCTGGGCTCGCTCATGGAGCGTTATCACGTCGACCTGGAACAAGCCGTACGGGTCGAGCGCAAGGCGCTACATGCCTTCGACCAGGTCGCCGATGACTGGGACTTGAACGACGGGGTGTGGCGCGAGTTGCTGGGCTGGGCCGCCAAGGTCCATGAAGTGGGCCTGGACATTGCCCACTATCACTACCACAAGCACGGCGCCTACCTGATCGAGCATTCGGACCTGGCGGGTTTCTCCCGGGAAGACCAGCAAATGCTCGCGCTGTTGGTACGCGGCCATCGACGCAACATTCCCAAGGATAAATTTGCCGAGTTCGGCGATGACGGCATCAAGCTGATTCGCCTGTGCGTGCTGCTGCGCTTTGCGATCCTGTTCCACCACATCCGTGGCACCCAGGAAATGCCCCAGGTGGTCCTGCACGCCAATGGCGATCAGTTGGATGTGCTGTTTCCCGAAAATTGGCTGGAAGAGAATCAACTGACCCAGGCCGACTTCGCCCAGGAAGCCGACTGGCTGACCCGGGTCGGGATTGTGCTGAACATTCACTGATTGCTTGCTGAAGTCCCTTGTGGCCCAGCAGCCCCCCTGTGGCGAGGGGATTTATCCCCGCTGGCTGTGTAGGAGCTGTCGAGTGCAGCGAGGCTGCGATCTTTCCCCAGACACTTGAGTCCCAAGCGAAAGATCAAAAGATCGCAGCCTTCGGCAGCTCCTACAGCGCTGCCCAGCGGGGATAAATCCCCTCGCCACAAAAGCTGAGCCTGCCGCCGCCCACCGAGTTTTTAACGAACCGCCAACACCGGGCTGCTCAAGCGCTCGAGCAACGTCGCCTGGGCGCTGCGCGGGTTCTGGTTGCCGGTCGGCGTGTTGCGGATGTAACGGCCATCCGACTGCAGGCTCCAGCTGTGGGTGTTGTCGGTGAGGTAGCTTTCCAGCTCCTTCTTGACCCGCAGGATCAGCTTCTTGCCTTCCACCGGGAAGCAGGTCTCGACCCGCTTGTCGAGGTTGCGCTCCATCCAGTCGGCGCTGGACAGGAACATCTGCTCCTCACCGCCGTTGAGGAAGTAGAACACCCGCGTATGTTCCAGGAAGCGCCCGATGATCGAGCGTACGTGGATGTTGTGGGACACCCCCGGGATACCCGGCCGCAGGCAGCACATGCCCCGCACCACCAGGTCGATGCGCACGCCCGACTGGCTGGCCTTGTACAACGCACGAATGATCTTCGGGTCGGTCAGCGAGTTGAACTTGGCGATGATGTGGGCCGGCTTGCCGTCCAGGGCGAACTGCGTCTCCCGGGCGATCATGTCGAGCATGCCCTTTTTCAGGGTGAACGGCGCATGCAGCAGCTTCTTCATGCGCAGGGTCTTGCCCATGCCGATCAACTGGCTGAACAGCTTGCCGACGTCTTCGCACAAGGCATCGTCAGAGGTCAGCAAACTGTAGTCGGTGTACAGGCGGGCGTTGGCGGCGTGGTAGTTACCGGTGCCCAAGTGGGCGTAACGCACGATCTCACCGGCCTCACGGCGCAGGATGAGCATCATCTTGGCGTGGGTCTTGAAGCCGACCACGCCGTAGATCACCACCGCACCGGCCGCTTGCAGGCGGCTGGCCAGTTGCAGGTTGGATTCCTCGTCGAAGCGCGCGCGCAATTCGATCACGGCCGTGACTTCCTTGCCGTTGCGCGCCGCGTCCACCAGGGCATCGACGATTTCCGAGTTGGCGCCACTGCGGTACAGGGTCTGGCGCACCGCCAGGACGTGGGGGTCCTTGGCGGCCTGGCGCAGCAGGTCGACCACCGGCGTGAACGACTCGAACGGGTGCAACAGCAGGATGTCCTGCTTGCTGATCACGCTGAAAATGTTCTCGCTGTTTTGCAGCAGTTTCGGGATCTGCGGCGTGAACGGCAGGTACTGCAGCTCCGGATGGCTGTCCAGGCCGGTGATGCTGAACAGTCGGGTCAGGTTGACCGGGCCGTTGACCTGATACAGCTCGGTCTCATGCAGGTTGAACTGCTTGAGCAGGTAGTCGGACAGGTGTTTGGGGCAGGTATCGGCCACCTCCAGGCGCACCGCATCACCGTAGCGACGGGAGAACAGCTCGCCGCGCAGGGCGCGGGCCAGGTCTTCGACGTCCTCGGTGTCCACCGACAGGTCGGCGTTACGGGTCAGGCGGAACTGGTAGCAACCCTTCACCTTCATGCCCTGGAACAGGTCATCGGCGTGGGCGTGGATCATCGACGACAGGAACACATAATTGTCGCCAGGGCCGCCGACGTCTTCCGGCACGCGGATGATGCGCGGCAGCAGGCGTGGCGCCGGAATGATCGCCAGGCCGGAATCGCGACCGAAGGCGTCGATGCCTTCGAGCTCGACGATGAAGTTCAGGCTCTTGTTGACCAGCAACGGGAACGGGTGCGTCGGATCGAGGCCGATCGGGGTGATGATCGGCGCGATCTCGTCGCGGAAATAGCGGCGCACCCAGGTCTTGATCTTGGTGTTCCAGTTGCGGCGACGGATGAAGCGCACCTGGTGCTTTTCCAGCTCCGGCAACAGGATGTCGTTGAGGATCGCGTATTGCCGGTCAACGTGGCCGTGGACCAGCTCGCTGATGCGCGCCAGGGCCTGGTGCGGTTGCAGGCCATCGGCGCCGGCCTGTTCACGGGCGAAGGTGATCTGCTTCTTCAGGCCGGCGACGCGGATCTCGAAAAACTCATCCAGGTTGCTGGAAAAGATCAGCAGGAACTTCAGCCGCTCCAGCAGCGGATAGGACTCGTCCAGCGCCTGCTCCAGCACGCGGATGTTGAACTGCAGTTGCGACAGCTCCCGATGGATGTACAGGCTGCTGTCATCCAGGTTGGGAATCACAATCGCCGGGGCCGGTGCGGGCTCGACGACAGCCGGGGCAGCAGGCTCCAGCGTCGGCGGTGTCTCGGCAATCTGCTCGACCACGGGTTGAGCATCTTTTACGGCAACTTCGGAGAGTCCTTCGGTATTCATCGCAAGTTCCTGGGAGGCTATTTCTGCTCTCGTAACAATTGGGCGGCGCGCACAGCAAAGTAAGTCAGGATGCCATCAGCACCTGCGCGCTTGAAAGCGGTCAAGGACTCCAGGATCACCCCTTCGCCCAACCAGCCGTTCTGGATCGCGGCCATGTGCATCGCGTACTCGCCGCTGACCTGATAAACAAAGGTCGGCACTTTGAATTCGTCTTTGACCCGGCAAAGAATGTCGAGGTAGGGCATGCCAGGCTTGACCATGACCATGTCTGCCCCTTCTGACAAGTCAGCCGCCACTTCGTGCAAGGCTTCCTGACTGTTGGCCGGGTCCATCTGATAAGAGGCCTTGTTGGCCTTGCCCAGGTTCAGGGCCGAGCCGACCGCGTCGCGGAACGGGCCGTAATAGGCGCTGGCGTACTTGGCCGAATAGGCCATGATCCGCACGTTGACGTGACCGGCCACCTCGAGGGCTTCGCGGATCGCCTGGATGCGCCCGTCCATCATGTCCGACGGCGCCACCACCTGGGCTCCGGCCTCGGCATGGGACAGCGCCTGCCTGACCAGTGCATCGACGGTAATGTCGTTCTGCACGTAGCCTTCTTCATCGAGGATACCGTCCTGCCCGTGGGTGGTGAACGGGTCCAGCGCCACGTCGGTGATCACCCCCAGCTCCGGGAAGCGCGCACGCAGGGCGCGGGTCGCGCGTTGGGCGATGCCCTCCGGGTTCCAGGCTTCGGCTGCGTCCAGGGACTTGAGTGTCGGCGGTGTGACCGGGAACAGCGCCAGCGCCGGAATGCCCAGCTCGACCCAGTGGGCGGCCTCTTCGAGCAGCAGGTCGATGGTCAGGCGTTCCACCCCGGGCATCGACGCCACCGCTTCGCGACGGTTCTCACCGTCCAGCACGAATACCGGCAGGATCAGATCATTGGTGGTCAGCACGTTTTCACGCACCAGCCGACGCGAGAACTCATCACGGCGGTTGCGACGCAGGCGGGTAGCAGGGAACAGACGATTGGCGGGGGTAAAGCTCACGGCAGACTCCTGAGCCCGTGCTGACGGGCGAGCGTGACAGTTATAAGCGCCCATTATGACGAAGACATTACAGTTATGTGCACCTGCGTCCTGTCGTCGCAGTTATTGTCATTGTAGGAATTGTTCACGTCGAGACACATTTCGATACTTTCCTGAATGTGCCTGAAGGGTTAGGCTGCGCGTTCATTTCGCCAGCACCCAGACAATGCTCCAACAATTTCTGCATGACTTCGGCTACTTGGCCCTGTTTATCGGCACGTTCTTCGAAGGCGAAACCATCCTCGTGCTCGCAGGTTTCCTGGCGTTCCGCGGCTACATGGACATCAACCTGGTCGTCGTCGTGGCGTTCTGCGGCAGCTACGCGGGCGATCAGCTGTGGTATTTCCTGGGGCGCAAGCACGGGCGCAAGCTCTTGGCGCGCAAACCGCGCTGGCAGTTGATGGGGGATCGGGCGCTGGAGCATATTCGCCGGCATCCGGACATCTGGGTCCTGAGCTTCCGTTTCGTCTATGGCCTGCGCACGGTGATGCCAGTGGCGATCGGCCTGTCAGGCTATCCGCCGGGTCGTTACCTGTTGCTCAACGGCATCGGTGCGGCGATCTGGGCCACGGCGTTGGCCGCGGCCGCGTACCACTTCGGCGCAGTGCTCGAAGGTATGCTGGGCAGCATCAAGAAGTATGAATTGTGGGTACTCGGCGCACTGCTGGTGCTGGGCCTGGTCTTGTGGCTGCGCCGACGCCTCAAGACTGCGCGCCTGGCCAGGAAAGTCCTCGAAGCCGAGCGCCTGGAGCAAGCCAGGTCCGGCGAACCTACGACGCCAACCGAGTAAACCGGGTACGGCAGCAATACAGCCCGATGCCGCTGAGCAGGCTGTAGCTGAGCAGCCCGGCCCAGGCCACAGCGCTGGCCGGCCACAACCCGGCCAGTGGCGCCAGCCATACCAGCGGCAGGTTCGAGGCTAGCCGCAACAGCTCCAGCCGCAACACCCACGGGCGATTCTCCAGGGCGACGCCCAACACGAACAGACCAAACGCCACCGCGCCCCAACCCAGCACCAGGGCGGCGACCGGCAGGCTGGTTTCAAGGTTCATCAGATAGCTGCCCAAGGCAATGTAGGCGCAGAACTGCAGCCCCACGTACCACTGCTGGCGAGCATCCAACGGCACTTCGAATTTGCGGAACTGGCTCAAGTCCGGCTTGTTCAGCGGGTACCTGGCCGCGACGTCCGCCGGTCGCCAACCGGTGGGCATGAACCAGATCCGCAGCTTGTCCCACCAATGCCCGGCCCGCCGCGCATCCGCCCATAGCTGTGCATAGAACTGCAGGTTGGCCCACAGCGGATTCCAGCTCGCCAGCGGCGTGGTCACGCCGAAAATCACCGGTTCGTTGGCGTCTTCTTCCTGGAAGGTGCCAAACAGACGGTCCCAAATAATGAACACCCCGCCGTAGTTGCGATCCATGTAGAGAGGGTTCTGTGCATGGTGGGCACGATGATTGGACGGCGTGACGAAGCACCACTCCAGCCAGCCGAGCTTGGGAATGTGCTGGGTGTGGACCCAGAACTGGTACAGCAGATTCAACGCCGCGACGCTGACAAAGACCACCAGCGGCACGCCCAGTACGGCGAGCGGGACGTAGAAGATCCAGCTCAGCAGGAACCCGGTGCTGGTCTGGCGCAACGCCGTGGAAAGGTTGTAGTCCTCGCTCTGGTGGTGCACCGAATGAGCGGCCCAGAGGATGTTGCGTTCATGGCCCATGCGGTGCAGCCAGTAATAGCAGAAGTCATAGAGCACAAAGGCAAACACCCAGGTCCAGGCCCGATCGGCAGGCAGTTCGATGACAGCCAGGTGCTTCAACGCAAAGGCATAGGTCACCAGCCCCACACCTTTGGTCAAAAGGCCCGTAGTGGTCGACAGTACGCCGGTACTCAAACTGTTGATCGCGTCTGCCACACGGTAGTGGCTCACGCCCCGCCAGCGATCGGCCAGCAACTCGACGGCGATCAACACGAAGAAGAACGGCACGGCATACAGGATGAAGTTCATGACGCAACCCGGACATGCAAGGCAGGGAGATAGTCGGCAGATTAGGTGTAGCTGCCCGATCCCCCTATGGCAACGAGTGACAAATTAGTAGACATTTAACGCCATGAATCTGGAGAAAAGCCCATGAGCAAAAAAATTGCAGTGATCCTTTCCGGCTGTGGCGTGTATGACGGCGCCGAGATCTACGAAAGCGTGATCACCTTGCTGCGTCTCGATCAGCGTGGGGCTCACGTCCAGTGCTTCGCCCCCAACATTGCCCAGTTGCACGTGATCAATCACCTGACCGGCGAGGAAATGCCCGAGAGCCGCAACGTGTTGGTGGAATCGGCGCGGATCGCCCGGGGCAACGTGAAGGACTTGCGTGAAGCCAAGGCCGAGGATTTCGACGCCCTGATCATACCCGGTGGGTTTGGCTCGGCGAAAAACCTCTCCAACTTTGCCGTCGAAGGTGCTGGCTGCACGGTCCAACCAGAGGTCCTCGCGCTGACCGAGGCCTTTGCCGAGGCCGGCAAGCCGGTCGGGTTGATCTGCATCTCCCCGGCCCTGGCGGCGAAAATCTACGGCCCGGGCGTGGTCTGCACCATCGGCAACGACGTCGACACTGCCGCCGTAGTGACCAAAATGGGGGGTACTCACGAAGAGTGCGCCGTCACCGATATCGTTGAAGACCGCGCGCGCAAACTGGTCAGCACCCCGGCCTACATGCTGGCGCAGAACATCAGCGAAGCGGCTTCCGGCATCAACAAGCTGGTGGACCGGGTGTTGGAGCTGACGCACGAGAACGACGCCTGACCCCACCACCCCTTTCCTGTGGAGCGAGCTTGCTCGCGATAGCGGTGGGTCAGCTACATTTGCATTGGCTGATACACCGTATCGCGAGCAAGCTCGCTCCACAGGGGTTTGGGCATGACTCAAGGCAATCGGGTCAGGCGCGTCAGGATCCGATCCAGGGCATTGGCAAACCCCTGCTTGTCCCGCTCGCTGTACGCCGCCGGGCCGCCGCCCATGTGGCCCTGTTCACGCAAATCAGTGAACAGGTTGCGCACCGCCAGTCGGTCGCCCATGTTCTGGGCATCGAACTCCTTGCCTCGTGGATCCAGGGCGGCGACGCCCTTCTTCACCAACCGGTCGGCCAAGGGCACGTCGCTGCAGATCACCAGTTCACCCGGCTCGGCGTGCTCCACCAGGTAATCGTCCGCCGCATCAGGGCCACTGGGCACCACGATCAGCTTCACACAGGCCAGGGCCGGCTTGATCTGCGGCTGACCGGCCACCAGCACCACCTCGAACCTGCGCTTCAAGGCGAACTTGACCACCAGTTCCTTCGCGGCCTTGGGACAGGCATCGGCGTCGATCCATACGCGCATTGGGGTTGCTCCTCTTTAAATGCATCGCGAGCAAGCTCGCTCCCACAAGGACAGCCTACATCCTGTGGGAGCGAGCTTGCTCGCGATAATGAGCGCAGCTAATGTTTTTCAGGAAACCTGGACCCGACGCTTCTCCACCACCCAACTGCGCCCATACAGCACCATGATCGCCAGGATCGCCACCACTTGAGCGGCCAGCGAATAGGCATCGGCATGAATGCCCAGCCAGTCGAAGTCGAAGAACGCCACCGGATGGGTGCCGAAGATCCCGGCCTCCTGCAACGCCTTCACGCCATGACCGGCGAATACCACCGACAGCGCGCACAGCAACGCGGCATTGATGCTGAAAAACAATGCCAGGGGCAGTTTCGCCGAGCCGCGCAGGATCACCCAGGCCAGCCCCACCAACAACACCAGCGCCGTCGCGCCGCCGGCCAGCACCGCGTTGTGCCCGGCGGGGCCCGCTTGCAACCACAGGGTTTCGTAGAACAGGATCACTTCGAACAGTTCGCGATAGACCGAGAAGAACGCCAGGATCGCAAAACCAAAACGACCACCGCCACCCACCAGGCTGCTCTTGATGTAGTCCTGCCAGGCCGCTGCGTGGCGACGGTCGTGCATCCACACGCCCAGCCACAGCACCATCACACTGGCGAACAACGCCGTCGCGCCTTCAAGCAGCTCACGCTGGGCACCGCTGACGTCGATCACATACGCCGCCAGCCCCCAGGTCGCCAGGCCGGCCAACAGCGCCAGGCCCCAACCGGCGTTGACGCTGCGCACGGCCGACTGCTGGCCAGTGTTGCGCAAGAACGCCAAGATCGCCGCCAGCACCAGGATCGCTTCCAGCCCTTCGCGCAGCAGAATCAGCAACCCGGAGATGTAGCTCAGCGACCAGCTCAAGCCATCGCCGCCCAGCAGGCCGGCTGACTCCTTCAACTTGGCCTTGGCCGCGTCCAGACGCTGTACCGCCTGCTCGATTGGCAAACCGTCCTGCAAAGACTGACGGTAGGCCATCAGGGACTTTTCGGTGTCCTTGCGCACGTTGGCGTCGACGTTATCCAGCGAGCTTTCCACCAGCTCGAAACCTTCCAGGTAAGCCGCTACCGACAGATCGTAGGCCTGGTCGTGGTCACCAGCACGATACGCCGCGATGCTTTTATCCAGGGTGGCCGCCGTGTAGTCGAGCAACTGCGCCGGGCCACGTTGCACCTGCGGCGGCTGGGCACGCTGGGCACGGAACGTCGCTGCCGCAGCGGGGCCTTGCGCGGCGAGGACTTCGACCGGGGTCTGGCGCGCCAGGTCAGCGAGGTTGAAGACCTGTTCACTTTTGGCGGCGGCCGGGTCGGCGCTGAAGCTGGCGATGTAGGTCGCCAGGTCCCAACGTTGACGGTCGTCGAGCTGATCGGCGAAGGCCGGCATGTCGGTGCCTTCGATGCCCATGCCGACGGTGTTGTAGATCGCATAGAGACTCAGGCGGTCCAGGCGCTGGGCATCCCGCATGTTGGCGGGCGGCGGTTCCATGCCGACACCGGCTGGACCGTCGCCGGCACCGTTGGCCCCATGGCACACCGAGCAATGCTGGGCATACAGCGGCGCACCACGGGAGGGATCGGGGGTGATGACCGGCGCCTGGCTGACTTCATATGCCACCGCCAGCTTGGCCCCTAGTTGCCGCGCCAGGCGCGCGACATCGCCGCCGTCCTGGCGCTGGGTGATCGCGCTGCGCAAGGTGTCGATACCCAGGGTCAATTCAGCCTTTTCCGGTTTGGCCGGCAGCCCGGCGATCAACCCTGCCAGCACCTGGGTGAATTCCAGCTGCTCACGGTATTCCCCGTCCTCGATGACCTTGCCTGCCTCGACTGTCGCCGGGTAATCCGCGCCGATGTAATCCAGCAAATGCAGCGCCTGGGGGGCGCCCTCGACGGTGTCGGCCAGCAGCGACGTGCTGCACAGCGCAAGCAATGGCAGAGCAAGCCAGGCCAGGAAACGGAACGGCGCAGTCATGAATGACTCTCGATTGGTAATAAGAAGTAACACATTGTTCACTTCCAATGACTTTGGCTCAAGAGCCGATGTGCTTTGACGGCACATTTTCATCGGATTCCTGCTTTGGAGGTGATGTCACAAAAACAGCATTTCGAGATTGAAAAGCCATTACATAGCCAAGCGCCATGTTTATAATCGCGCCGCCTTCTTATTGTTCGATGGCATAAAAGCTCCTCTTCTTATGAGGAACCGACAACGTCCCGACGTTTGTCCGTGGGATCGCTCCAGCCCGACCCGCAAACCCCGGCTGTTACTCAGGGAAGAAATGTTCATGGCATCCCGTGCCGTTTTTTCGATCGCCCTCGGTGCGATCACCTTGTTGTCCGGCTGTTCGGCCTTTCGCAACTACGACAGCGAATTGGCCCAGACCAACCAGCAACTGGCTTCCGGCAACGTCGACGGCGCATTGACGCTGCTGGAAAAGAACAACACCAGCCAGGACAAGGACCTGCTGTATTACTTCGAGAAAGGTGAGCTGCTGCGCGCCAAGGGCGACCTGTCCGGCAGCCAGACGGCCTGGACCAGTGCCGATCAACAGGTTGGCCAATGGGAAGACGCGGTCAAACTCGACACGGCCAAGTACCTGGCCCAGTTCGGCAGCTTCCTGGTCAACGATAAAGTCCGCCGCTACGAAGGCTACGATTACGAAAAGGTCATGCTGACCACGCAGATGGCGCTGAACCTGCTGGCCGTGAATGACTTCGACGGCGCGCGGACCCAGATCAAGAAGACCCACGAACGCGAAGCGGTGATCGCCGACCTGCGGGACAAGGAATACCTCAAGCGCGAGGAAGACGCCGAGAAGCAAGGGGTCAAGACCGAATACAAGGACCTCAAGGGTTACCCGGTGGCCAGCCTCGACGCCCCGGAAGTGGTCAGCCTGAAAAACAGTTACCAGAGCGCGTTCAGCCATTACCTGGCCGGCTTCGTCTATGAAGCCCTGGGTGAAAAGGACCTGGCCGCACCGGGTTACCGCAAGGCCGCCGAACTGCGCCCCAACACGCCGCTGCTGGAGCAGGCCCTGCTCAATCTCGACAAGCCTGCCGCCAAGAACGATGACAGCGACATCCTGATCGTGGTGCAGAGTGGCCTGGCCCCGTCCCGGGACTCGATCCGCATTCCCCTGCCCTTGCCGATCAGCGGCAACGTGGTCATCACGCCATTGTCGTTCCCGCTGATCAAGCCTGACACCTCCACGGCCACCTTCAGCCAGATCGGTGTCGACGGTCGCCAGTTGGACCTGACCCAGCTCAACAGCACCACCGCCATGTCCCGCCGCGCCCTGCGCGACGACATGCCGGGCATCATCCTGCGCACCACCGTGCGCGCCGTCACCCGTGGCGTGGCGCAAAAGCAGATCAACGACACCAATCCCCTGGCCGGCCTGGCCGTCGGCCTCACCTCGGCCGTACTCGAAGGTGCCGATACCCGAACCTGGCGCACCCTGCCCGACTACACCCAGGTGGTGCGCCTGCGCCTGAAGAAAGGCGAGCACCAGGTCACCTTGCCAAGTTCGGTGGGCGGCTCGGTGGTCAAGGTCACCGTCGACCAGCGCTACCAGGTCATCAGCCTGCGGGCGGTGGGTAACCAGGTGTTCGCCGGTGGCCTGGCTGCCCAGGTGATGCCAAGCGCCAACCCGACCGCCATTGCCCTCAAGCAACCTTAAGAACGGAGTCTTGTTCACATGCGTTTAAAACTGATCGCCGTCGGCGCCCTGGCCTTGCTGGCCGGTTGCGCCACCCCGCCACCACCGGAGCCGGGCAGCGCCGCCAGCAAGGTCGTGGCGATGGGCAAGACCAAGAACATTGTGGTCGGCGCCATGCGCGTGGCCCGGGAAAACGGCTACATGACCGTCAATGTCCAGTTGAGCAACACCAGCTACAACAACAAGACGATGTATTACCGCTTTGCCTGGCTGGGGCCGGAAGGCTTTCCGATCGCCGAGGAAGAAACCTGGAAAAGCCTGACGCTGTACGGCGAACAGACCAGTTTCCTGCCGGCCATCGCACCGACACCCAAGGCGGTGGATTTCCGCTTGGAAATCAATACCCCGTAAGACGCAAAAAACTGTGGGAGCGAGCTTGCTCGCGATAGCGCTGGATCAGCCAGCCATGATGTGACTGACACACAGCTATCGCGAGCAAGCTCGCTCCCACAAAAAACGCCCGAGTGACGCGTTACTCCTTTTTCAGTTTTCGAGAGCACCCACATGTTTGTACGCATTTCCTCCCTCGCCCTCGCCGCCTTGCTGGTCAGCGGTTGCGCCAACAACTCGCCGGTCCTGGGCAACAAGAACATCAGCTACGGCGACACCAAGGCCGTGGAAACCGTGACCAACGAGTTCGGCTCCACCGACCTGCAAATGATCGCCGAGTCCATGACCCGCTCCCTGGCCCAGTCCGGCATCCTGCAGGGTCGCCCGGTGGTCCAGGTCTATGACGTGAAGAACAAGACCAGCGAATACATCGACACCCGTGAAATCACCACCAGCATCAAGACCCAGCTGATGAAGACCGGCGCTGCCCGCTTCGCCAGCGACAACACCGCCATGGACAGCCAGGTCGACCAGCTCAAGCTGCAGAACCAGAGCGGCCTGTACAAGAAAAGCACCGTGGCCAAGACCGGCAACATGATCGCTGCCAAGTACCGCCTCGAAGGCTCCATCAGCTCGATCGTCAAGCGCAGCAGCGACTACAAGGACGTCTTCTACAAATTCAGCCTGCAATTGATCGACGTCGAAAGCGGTCTGGCCGAGTGGATGGACGAAAAAGAAATCCGCAAGACCACGGAGCGTTAAGCCATGCGCACATGGATAGGTATCATGGCCCTGGCCTGCGCATTTGGCGCGCAGGCGGCCCCGAAAGTCGCAGTGACCGACCTTGCGTTCCAGGAGCGGGTGGAGGAGTACATCCACACCGTTTCAGCGCAGAGCAACTTCCAGGCGAACCCTTACAGCGCCAGCGCTTCCTCGAGCTACGACGAGATGGAAGCCACCAGCAGCTACATCGAGCAGGGCGAGCTGCGCAAGTTCACTGGCGACATCAAGGGCGAGATCCTGCGCAGCGGGATGTTCCAGCTGACCCAGGGCACGCCCTACACGGCGGCGTCCAAGGGCGACGTCTATGACGTGATCAAGCGCATCAAGGCCGGGAACTTCAAGGGTGCCGACTACGTGCTGTTCGGCACGGTGTCGGACATCGACTTCACCCGCGACATCAACGAGCTGGCCAATACCGACAGCTACTCGGCGGTGCTGGCACTGACCCTGGTGGCAGACTTCAGCCTGATCAACACCAAGACCTACGAAATCACCTCGGCCTTTACGGCCATGGGTGAAGGCCAGGACACCAAGCTGTTGAACCACCGGGACGTGCACATCAGCCTCAACCGTCCGCGGGTGGTGCGCGATGTGTCCAAGGCCCTGGGGGAAGACGTGGCGCGGCAACTGAGCGAACAGCTCGGCGGCCCGAGCTACCAACAACCCAGCGAGCCGATACAGCGCAACAACCTGCCACGGGATACGGCGCCGGTGATTTTGCGTTGAGCCTTACCGTCGGGTAGCTCTTCAGCTGCTTCTGTGGCGAGTTGGATGCTTTTGCTTTTGTGATGAGCTGGATGCTTTTGCTTTTGTGGCGAGGGAGCTTGCTCCCGCTGGGCTGCGAAGCGGCCCCAAGATTTTGCGGTCGCTGCGCAACCGAGCGGGAGCAAGCTCCCTCGCCACAAAAACCACCTACAAAAGCTACCTCGCCGCAGGCCGTGCTTTATGCAGCGGCCTTTCTGATCGTCGCCAGCAAACCCGCCGCGCCAATGAACATACCCGCAAAGGCACGGTTCATTCGCCGCTGCTGTTTCGGGGTGCGCAACAGCCGCAAGACTTTGGACGCCAGCCCGGTGTACCCGGCCATGACGATGAGGTCGACGACGACCATGGTGACACCCAGGATCAGGTATTGCTGGATCAACGGGGCATGGGGATTGATGAACTGCGGCAACACCGCCAGCATGAACACCAGCGCCTTGGGGTTGCTGATGTTGACCAGGAAGCCGCGAAACACCAGGGCCAAGGGCTTGCCGATAGGCCGCGGGCCCGTATCGTCAGTCATTTCACCGGGAATGGCGCGCCACTGTTTGACACCCAGGTAGACCAGGTAGGCCACGCCGAACCATTTGATTGCATAGAACGCAGTGGCCGACGCCGTAAGAATCGCGCCAACACCGGCGGCGACGACCACGATTTGCGAGGCCAGCCCCAATTGCAGGCCCAAGGCGTTCCAGTAACCACGCCAGAAGCCATAGCGCAGCCCGCTGGACATCGATGCAATAGCGCCGGCACCCGGCGAAAGACTGATCACCCAGCACGCAGCGAAAAACGCCAGCCATGTTTCCAGCACCATTGCACTCCCCGGCTCGAATTCGTCGAAACGACTAAGCTAATGCGCCACCAGGCCGTTGACCACCGTTTTTTGCACAAGCAATTAAGCCGGTATGAACCGTGGCGAGGGAGCTTGCTCCCGCTGGGCCGCGAAGCGGCCCTATGCGTTATTCGACGAACCCACCCACCGGAAACGCCTCGCTGCCGCGCCAGCGCCGCACCGAACGCTGGAAGAACAGGCTGTTGGGCACTTGCACCATGGCGCTGCCGGTGCCGAGTTCCTCGGGTTCGATCAGCGTGGTGTACAGCAGATTGATCGCCACCACGCGCCCCTTGATGCCGGGCTTGTCGGTGGTGTCCACCAGTTCGACCACATCGCCCAGGCGAAACGGGCCGACGGTGTAGATCAAAACGGCGCAGAACAGGTTCGACAGCACGCTCCAGATGGCAAAGAACGCCACCGCTGCCACCGCAACGAAGCCCGACAGTGCAGTCCACAGCACCGTGGCCGAGACGCCCAAGCGTTCGAGCACCACCAGCACCGCAGTGCCCATGATCAGCCAGCGCAGCACACCCCGCAGGATAATGACCAGTTGGGGTGGGAACGGGTAACGCTCACCCAGGCCTGTAAGGGTCCGCGCCACGACACGCTGCGCAACATAACCGGCCAGCAGGATCAGCAGGATTTGCACGCCCAGCCAGATCGGTTCGATCCACATGACGGGTACAGGCAGCGCCAACGCTTCCATCAGGACAACGCCTCCAGCTCCGCTTGCAGGTTTTCCAGCAGTTCCAGCGCTTGCATCCACGCCTCCTCGAGCTCCGCTTCCCGAACCTTCAGCTTGGCCTGCTCGGCCAGCAGGTCGCGCAACTCATCCTTGCGCGCCGCCTCGTAGAGACCACTGTCGCCAAGGCTGGTTTCGATCTTTTGCAGTTTTTCATGCAGCTTGCCCAACTCGGCTTCGAGTTTGTCGGCCTCACGCTTGTGCGGCGCCAGTTGCTGGCGCAATGCGGCGGCGGCCTGGCGCTGGGCTTTCTTGTCGGTCTTGTCCGGATTGACCGGCGTGCTGCTGACCGGCGCGTTGCGCTGACGGTATTCCACCAGCCAACGGGCGTAGTCTTCCAGGTCGCCGTCGAACTCCTCGACCTTGCCGTCGGCCACCAGGAAGAAATTATCCGTGGTGCTCTTGAGCAAATGCCGATCGTGGGACACCACCAGTACCGCGCCACTGAATTCCTGCAAGGCCAGGGTCAGGGCCAGGCGCATCTCCAGGTCCAGGTGGTTGGTCGGTTCGTCGAGCAGCAACAGGTTTGGCCGGCCCCAGGCGATCAACGCCAGTGCCAGGCGCGCCTTTTCGCCACCGGAGAAATTCAGCACCGGTTCGTCGATGCGCGCCCCGCGGAAATCGAAACCGCCGAGAAAATCGCGCAGGACCTGCTCGCGCTCGGTCGGTGCCAGGCGTTGCAGGTGCAACAGCGGGCTGGCCTTGGAATCCAGGGAGTCGAGCTGATGCTGGGCGAAGTAGCCGACCACCGTGTTCTCGCCCCGGGTCAGGCGCCCGGCCAGAGGCTCGAGTTCGCCGGAAAGGTTCTTGATCAGGGTCGATTTACCGGCACCGTTGGGCCCCAGCAGACCGATCCGCGCACCCGGGGTCAGTTGCAGCTTGACCTTCTCCAGCACGGTCTTGTCGCCATAGCCCAGGCGCGCGTCGGACAGGTCGATCAACGGGCTGGAAATCTTGGTCGATTCGCGGAAGACAAAATCGAACGGCGAATCGACGTGGGCCGCCGACAACTCTTCCATCCGCTCCAGCGCCTTGATCCGGCTTTGGGCCTGGCGGGCCTTGGTGGCCTGGGCCTTGAAGCGGGCGATGTAGCTTTCCATGTGCGCACGTTGCGCCTGTTGCTTCTCGTAGGCCTGCTGTTGCTGGGCCAGGCGTTCGGCACGCGCGCGCTCGAAGGCGCTGTAGCCGCCGCGGTACAAGGTGAGCTTGCGCTGATCGACATGGGCCACGTGATCCACCACCGCGTCGAGGAAATCACGGTCGTGGGAAATCAGCAGCAGCGTGCCCGGGTAACTCTTGAGCCAGTCTTCGAGCCAGATGATGGCGTCGAGGTCCAAGTGGTTGGTCGGCTCATCGAGCAACAGCAGATCCGAAGGACACATCAAGGCCTGGGCCAGGTTCAGGCGCATCCGCCAGCCACCGGAGAAGTCTCCGACCTGGCGATCCATCTGCTCATTGGTAAAGCCCAGGCCGGCGAGCAATTTGCGCGCACGGGCATCGGCGGTGTAGCCGTCGGCGCTGTCGAGTTCCGCGTGCAGGCGGGCCTGTGCGGCACCGTCGTGGGTCGCTTCGGCCGCAGCCAGGTCGCGTTGTACCTGGCGCAGGCGCAGGTCGCCATCGAGCACGTAGTCCACCGCCAGGCGCTCGAGGGTGTCGACCTCCTGGCGCATGTGGGCGATGCGCCAATCAGCCGGCAACAGGCAATCACCCGAGTCCGGGTGCAGCTCGCCTCGCAGCAAGGCGAACAGGCTCGATTTGCCGGCGCCGTTGGCACCGATGAGGCCGGCTTTGTGGCCGGCGTGCAGGGTCAGCTCGGCGTCTTCTAGCAGACGTTGCGGGCCACGCTGTAAAGTCAGGTTCTGAAGTCGGATCATAATGGCGGCGGAGTCTACCAGCTTCGCTCGCAACTGGCGCGAGTAGCACGATGTCCCCAGACCTGTGGAGCTTTTCCCTCGACCTCTATGCCAAGCCTGGCGTAGAGCCCGCCTGCCTGGCGTCACAAGACGCCGGCGCCAACGTCTGCCTGCTGCTGTGCGGCCTGTGGCTGGCGCAGCGCGGCGTGGCCTGCAATGAACACAGGCTGCAGCAGCTTCGACGATTGGCCAAGCCTTGGGATGCCGAGGTGGTGCGGCCACTGCGCACGCTTCGTCGCCAATGGAAAACCAGTGCCCTCCAGGACACGGCACTCAATGGCCTGCGCGAGCAAGTCAAACAACTGGAGTTGGCAGCCGAACGGCAATTGCTGGAGCGATTGGAAGCACTGGCCAAGGATTGGCCCGGGACACAACAGAACGATTCAGCGCAATGGCTGCAAGGGCTGGCGGCGAATGCCGGGCCAGCGAGCCGCGACGCGCTGCATCAGCTGCGCGTCGCGGTGTCCGGCACTTAGGAAGCGCTGGTTGGGGTGCTGCTGCTCGGCGCAACGGCGGCGGATGGGCTGGTCGCCGCGGCCGGAGTGCTGGCGGTTGGAGCCGGTGCCGCGGTCGGAGCCGGTGTCGCTGGCTTGGCGGCTGGCGCAGTCGCAGGTTTTGCGGCGGCTGGCTTTTTCACGGCAGGCTTGGCCGCTGGCTTGGCGGCAGGTTTTGCAGCGGCCGGCTTCGCAACAGCTGGCTTGGCAGCCGGTTTTGCCGCAGCGGGTTTAGCCGCTACTTTGGCGGGTGCTTTGGTAGCGACTGGCTTGGCAGCCGTTTTCGCAGCGGGCTTGGCCGCAGCCGTTTTGGTTGCCGCAGGCTTCGCTGCTGGTTTGGCAGCAGGCTTGGCGGTAGCAGGTTTTGCAGTGGCTTTTACCGCCGCTTTGGCAGCAGGTTTAGCGGCAGCGGTTTTCGTCGCGGCAGGTTTGGCGGCGGCGGTTTTAGCGGCAGGTTTGACCGCAGCTTTTGCCGCTGGTTTTGCAGCAGCTTTTGCCGCAGGTTTGGCGGCGGGTTTTGCAGCAGCTTTTACAGCGGGCTTGGCGGCAGCAGGTTTAGCGGCCGCCGTTTTTGCGGCAGGCTTGGCCGCCGCTTTGACAACTGGTTTTTTTGCCGCAGGTTTTGCAGCACTGGCAGCGACCGGTTTGGCAGCAGGCTTGGCAGCGACTTTGGCCGCAGCTTTTGCCGCGACGGGTTTAGCCGCCGGCTTCTTGGCCGATACAGCGGCAGGCTTGGCAGCACGAAGCGTCAGCGCCTTGCCTGCGGCTTCTTGAACACGACCGACACCCTGGGCCAGTTTCAGGCTTTCCTGGGCATCACGCTTGAGTTGCAGAATGTAGGTGCGGGTCTCGGACTGACGATCCTTCAAGGCATCGAGCAGGTCTTCGAGTTCTTTCACGACCTCTTTGGCCTTGGCTTGTGCCTTGGCCTTGCCAGCGGTGGCTGCGTCTTGCAATTTGGTGCGCGACTTATGCAGTTTTTCTTGCGCTTTGCCGCGTTGTTTTTCAAGTTTGGCGAGCAGTTTTTCAGCATCAGCCAGGGCTTGGGAGCAGGCATTTTCCAGATGTTCGAGCAAGCTGCCCGAGAGTTGTTGGAGCAAGTGCAACGGAGTGTTTACAGGCTTCTTGGTGGCCGACATGGTTTACCTCCTGACTGACGTGAGTGCGGCTCATACTAGACCTCTGCTTCAACCGCCGCTAGGGCATGTTGACAGTACACAAGACGTTGCGTTGCAAGGGACGAAAAATCTTCTGCGCCAGTGCCTTGGCAATCCACCTCTATAGATATCGGCACTGGCATAATTCCTCGATTCGAGGCCGGAGAGCACACATGTCGCGTCACCTGTTTTTATTCCTGTGCATGGTTTGCTCGACGGTCCAGGCCGTTGAAAAACCCAGCGCAAACGATGCCCACGATTTGGCTTACAGCCTGGGCGCGAGCCTCGGCGAACGCCTGCGCCAGGACGTGCCGGACCTGCAGATCAAAGCCTTGGTCGAAGGCTTGCAACAGGCCTACCTGGGCAAGCCGCTGGCCCTCAAGGATGAACGCATCGAACAGATCCTGGCCGAGCACCAGGCACAACTGAATTCGCAATCGACAACGCCACAGATCGACGCCGCGTTGAAAACGGAGCAGAAATTTCTCAATGAAGAAAAGAACCGTCCCGGCGTCCAGCAACTCGCAGACGGCATCCTGCTGACCGAGATCAAGCCAGGCCACGGCGCGAAGGCCGGCCCTCACGGCAAGGTCCAGGTGCTGTATACCGGTCGCTTGCCGGACGGCACCGTATTCGATTCCAACCACCAGGCGCAGTGGTTCAACCTCGACAGCGTGATTGACGGCTGGCGCAGTGCATTGCCGCAAATGCCGGTAGGCGCAAAATGGCGGCTGGTGATTCCGTCGACCCTGGCCTATGGCGCCGAAGGGGCGGGAGATGTGATCCCGCCGTTCACGCCACTGGTGTTTGAAATCGAATTGTTGGGCGCGACGACCTGACGCCGACCCAATAAAAAACGGTGCGCAATGCGCACCGTTTTTTCATGACCGCGAAACCGTCAGGCCTGGACCGCGGCTTCTTCCTTGTGAGCGTTGTGCAGCACTTCGATCAGGCAGTCTTCCAGTTCGAAACGCTCGTGCAGCAAGCCGCCCAGCTCCTTGAATTTTTCCGCTACGCACTTGCCTTCATCGCACAGGTCGTTGAACGCCAGCAACTTTTCGGTGATGACGTCGATGCGCGGGTAGATCTGCTCGGCGAGTTCCAAGCCGCGCTTGTCGTTGAAGGCCTTGGCCTCGCCCGTCAGTTGTTCGTAGATCTCGAAATGACCGGCAGACACATAGTCGACCAGCACACCGCAGAACTCCTGCAAGGGTTTGCGGCTTTCGCTCAGCGCTTCAGGCTTATCGCCGAGGGCATCGTAGGCCCGAACCAGTTCGTGACGCTCCTGCAGCCAGCGATCGATCAGCAGATGCACCCCACCCCAGCGTTCCTGAGCATTCTGACAACTTTCGAGCATGGTGATTTCTTCCCTTGTGAGTCATGCCACTCGCAGCCTGTGCACGCCTGATGATCAGGGACAAGCCAGACACAACATGATCGAGCGACACAATTCCAATAACACGTGCGGGCCAGATTATGCCCGCACGACAATGGCTTCAAGGTACGCAGGAGATAATGTTCATACAAGTGTTTAATCCACGGCCCGGAGCATCTGCGACGTATCGCCGCTGAGCGGTCGTACCAGAGCACTCCAGGCAAGGCGCAGCAGTAGATAGGCCATCGCGCTGGACACCGCGAGAAAAAACAACAGGCTCCATTCGGGGATACTCAGGTCAAACAGCGTCCAGGTGATATTCGCGCAATCGACCGCGCCGTCGAGGACGCGATGCAACGCGCACCACCACGAATCCATCAGCTTGGGCTGGGCAACACAATCAGGAAACGGCTCGAACGAATGGCTTTGCATCAAGACCTGGCGCCCTGCCAGGGTCATTCCCCCCGTCGCAAAAACCAACCCTGCCGCACCATAGAAGAGACTGCCTCTTTGGCCTGGACCGTGTACGCATGCCACAAGGCTGTTCGCCAGGAACAGCATCAGGCACAACCGCTGCAAGACACACAGGCTGCAAGGCGTCAGGCCGACCGAATACTCCAGATAAGTGGCGATGCCCAAAGCCAGGGCTGCGGCGATGGAAGCCATGAAAAACAAGAAGCGTGAGCTGGCCAAAGACATGGCGGTTCCGTAACAGAAGAGACAAGCAGTTACGGTAGAGGAAAGCCCTCGGGCCTTTCAAGGCAGGCCCGCGCAGACACTTCACCAGGGATGTAGGGAATTCCCGACAGGCCAAAGAGGATTCAGCGCGATGGGCTGTAGGACTTTACTGATGGCATGACCAAAGCCCCAAAACCAGGGCGGTATTCGCACCCGGTTCTGGGTTGCCTGGGGGGATGTCATCGCGAGCAAGCTCGCTCCCACAGGGGTTGGCGGTGGCCAGGGATCAAATGTGGGAGCGAGCTTGCTCGCGATGGCGATCTTCAATTCACCACAGGCCTCTCAGCCGAGCGGGAGCAAGCTCCCTCGCCACAATGGTTCATACCATTTTCAAGAATGAATCATGCCCCTCTCAAGTGGACAACACCTGAGCCGGAACCGGCAACGGCGCGGCCAGCAGGCGCTCGTCCAGCAGCCCCAACCCCTCCTGGAACAACTGGTTGCTACGCTCGGCATCGCCCAGTTGCGCCAGCAATCGCGCCAGTTCAGCACAGGCTTCGGGGTTGCGTTGGACGCGCAAGCTGCTTTCCAGATAGTCCCGCGCCTTGCCCCACAAACTGTTCTGCAGGCATAGGCGCCCCAGGGTCAGCAGCAGGCTTGGATCAGCCGGATGATCCTTGAGCCAGCCTTCGGCCGTTTGCAACTGACGGACAGGATCATTGCCCCGAACCAACCCATACAAGCGCGCCAGATGGCTGTCGTAGTGACGCTTGAGCGCACTTCGCAGCACCTCTTCGGCCTCGACCTGGGCCCCCAACTGGCGCAACTGCTCGGCATAGGCCAGCACCAGCGCCGACTCCTGGCGCTGCGCGGAGGTCAGTTGTTGCCAGGCGCGATTGAGCGACTGCAAACCGACGCTGCCGTCCTCCTCACGGTGGGCTGCCAGGGTGAGGTTTTCACCCCAGGCACGACGTTCCAGTTCCGCCAGTTCAGCTGGCGGCAGGACCTTGTCCTTGCGCAGCTCCGGCAACAGCCGGATCAATGCCGACCAGTCGCCGCGCTGCTGATGCAGTCGTTGCAATTGGCGCAGGACCTGGACGTTATGGGGATGACGCTCATGCATGGCCTGCAGCGTGGTCAACGCGCCGTCGGTGTCGCCTCGGTCCGTCTGCAGTTGCGCGTGCGTCAGGGCAATGGCCAGTTCCGCCTGGGGCTGACGCTCCAGGGCGCGCTCGAGCAAACTGTCGCTCTGTTCGTAGAGACCTTGTTCGTTGGCCGCACGGGCAGCACCGAGGTAATACAGCAGCGGCTGGCGCTCGGCTTCGGCCGCACGATGCAGGTGTCGTTGGGCACTGGCCCAGCGACCTTCGGCCAGGTCCAACTGGCCGTGCTCGATCGCCACTTGCACCCGCCGGCTGCGGTTGCGCCGCGACCACGGGTTGACCACGCCGCTGGACGTAGTCACCAGCCCGATCAGCGCCCTCAGGCCTCGCCACACCAGCCAGAGCACCGCCACCAGCGCCAGGGTGACCCACAGGCCGGCTTCATAACGGAAGTTCTTGTACGCCACCAGCACGTAACCCGAATGCTCGGCAATCGCCACGCCCAGCAAGGCAGCGGCAGCGATGACCACGAACAGAATCACGTAGAGACGCTTCATGGCGTGGCCTCCTGCGCGCCAGGCGCGGGCAGCGGCTTGACCGATTCCTGGGCATTGAGGTCGCGGCGCTCAAGGTAAGCCTGGACGCTGCTCAGCGTGCCCGTCAGGTCCGGGGTGACCACCGTCACCGGCTGCTTGGACAGCTCACCCACGCGTTCGAGCATGATCTTGCTTTGCGGGTTGTCCTGGTTGAAGTTGTTCTTCAACACGTCCCGAGCCTCGGTCAGCGCCTGGGTGTAGACCGGCGCCTGACCATTGAGGGCGGCCCATTGCGCCTGCTCCAGCGCCAGGCTCAAGGCCAGGCGCACTTGCACGAGGCTTTGCCCGGCCAGCAGCGGACGAACATTCTCATCGGCGTTGAAGTCGATACGGATATAGCGCGAGATCTGGTCCCACCACTGCGCCCAACGACTGGCGCCATCGCCGTCGGCGGTCAGGCCCAGCAGGGATTCACCGCGGTCCTTGTACTCGGGCGCCAGCTCGGTCAGCTCCAGGACCTGGTCACGCAAGGCGCCCAGTTGCAGGAACAGCCCGGTGCGATCCGGTTGCTCGGTGCTGCGCAACGCGGCGAGGGTCTTGGCCAGTTGCTCGCGGGCGGCGAACGAACCGGGGTCGTTCTGCTCGCGCAGGATTTCGTCCGCCCCCTGGACCAGCGCCTGGGCACTGTTGATGTCCTGCAGGGCAGAAAGACGCAGGCTGGCCAGGCGCAACAAGTGCTCGGCCTCCGCCAGGCGCCAATCCTTGCGGCTGGCACCGAGCACGGTTTCCAGGCGCTGGTTCAGGTGCTGCTGGTCACTTTGCAACTGGGCCACCAGGCGCCGCCGCTCCTCCAGCTCTTCGGCCGGGGGCAATTGCGCCAGGCGCTCGCTCAGGCGTTGCTCGTTGAGCTTGAGGCTCTGGGCCTGGTCATTCAGTGCCTGGACCTGGGCGGACTGCTGCTGGTTATTGGTTTGCAGATGACGCACCTGCCACACGCCCCAACCGCCCACGGCCACGCCAGCAGCCCCGAGCAGCAATGCAACAATGGCCAACCCGTTACCGCGACGCGGCGCCACTGGAGGCGGAGTTTCAACCGGCGCATCGATCGCTGGCTGGTCTAGATCTTCTTTTGGCAAGGCTGTTTCGCTCACGTATCCATCCTTTGCATTAGAAAACGGCACGGAGTGTTCCCGTAACGCCGCCAGCAAAGCCGCGGCATTGGCGCCACGACAATCCACAACTGTTCGGGCCCCGGCGGCACGCGCCATCTCGGCAACCCTTGGGCTTGGAACAAACAACGGTAACCGCGCCAGGGCCGGCCACGCATCGCCGGCCAGCCGCTGCAGATGCTCGAAGCCCTGCCCACTGCTGACCACCAGTGCGTTCAAGCGTTCCGCTTCGACTTTCGCCGGCAACGCCCCTTCGCCGTAATCGGGCAAGTGGCGGCGGTACAATTCCAGATAATCGACACTAGCACCTTGCTCGCGCAAACGCTCTGCCAGCAAGCCACGCCCGCCCTCGCCCCGCACGATCAACACCTTGGGGTCGGGCCGCGCAACAGCCTGGCGCAAGACCAAGTGTTCCAGCAAGGCTTCGCTGTCATCGCCGTTATCGGGATAAAACACCATGAGGCCGGCATCGACGAGAATCTGTCCGGTGGCCGCGCCCACGCTGAACCATGGTTGGTCTGGAGGCTGGGGCCAGTACTGGCGCAGCAACTCGACGCACAGGCGTGCGGCCGGTTTGCTGACGACGATCACGGCAGAGTATTGGTCCAGCGCCTGGAATATCGCCCGTCCGGCATCGGATAGCGGGACCGGCTCGATATCCAGCAAGGGCAGGCTGCTGCTGTAGACCCCCGCTTCGGCCAGGACAGCCGCCAGCGCCGACGACTCGTCCGCCGGCCGGGTGAGCAGCAGCCGCCAACCCGTCACGTGTGGCCGGCCTCGCCGTAGACCGCCTTGAGAATGTCGGCGGCGCCCTGGCTCAACAGGTCTTCGGCCACCCGCACGCCCAACGCCTCGGCATCGTGGCGCGGCGCCCGGGCTTCGGCGCTGAGCAGCCGGCCACCGTTGGGATCCCCCACCAGGCCGCGCAACCAGACCTGTTCGCCTTCCAGCACGGCGTAACAGGCGATCGGCACTTGGCAACCGCCATTGAGGTGTTTGTTGAGGGCACGTTCGGCGAAGACCCGCGTAGCGGTGTCTTCATGGTGCAGCGGCGCCAGCAAGGCGTGGATGTCGCGGTCGGCGCTGCGGCACTCGATGCCCACCGCCCCTTGTCCACCGGCCGGCAGGCTGTCGTCGACGCTGATGGCCGAGGTGATGCGATCTTCAAAGCCCAGGCGGATCAGGCCGGCGGCGGCGAGAATGATCGCGTCGTACTCACCGGCATCGAGCTTGGCCAGGCGCGTATTGACGTTACCGCGCAGGAAACGGATTTGCAGGTCCGGACGGCGAGTCAGCAACTGTGCCTGGCGACGCAGGCTGGAAGTGCCGACCACGCTCCCGGCAGGCAGTGCTTCAAGACTGGAGAACGTGTTGGAGACGAACGCATCGCGTGGGTCTTCCCGCTCGCAGATGCAGAACAGGCCCAGGCCTTCGGGGAAGTCCATGGGCACGTCTTTCATCGAATGCACGGCGATGTCGGCTTCGTTGTCCAGCAACGCGGTTTCCAGTTCCTTGACGAACAGGCCCTTGCCGCCGATCTTCGACAGCGGCGAATCCAGCAGCTTGTCACCGCGACTGACCATGGGCACCAGGGTCACGATCAGGCCGGGATGGGCCGCTTCCAGGCGGGCTTTGACGTATTCGGCCTGCCAGAGGGCCAAGGCACTTTTACGGGTGGCGATGCGGATCTCGCGAGGGGACATGGATCAATCCGTACTTAAAAGATACGGCAGATAATAACAGCTCAGCCAAAACCGCTTTGATTTGAATCACGACCCCAAGGCCTCCCTGGCCGCCAAATCCTCGAAATGAAACGCATCGAACGCCTTGGACCGCTGCATTAAAGCTGCTGCATCATCTTGCGCACGCCGGCCACGTGCCGTCGGCTGACAATCAGCGCATCGCCATTGAGGCCCTTGAGGAACAGTTGGAAATGCCCAAGGGGGGTGCGCTGCAAACGCTCGATCCGCTCGCGGGCCACAAGGGCGTTGCGATGGATGCGTACGAAACGTTCGCCGAACTCGTCTTCGAGGGCCTTGAGTGGCTCATCCAACAACACCTCGCCACTCTCATGGCGCAAGGTCACGTATTTGTGGTCGGCAATGAAATAGACCACCTGGTTCAACGGGATCAGCTCGATGCCTTTGCGGGTGCGCGCACTGATATGGCTGCGCGGGCCGCTGCCGCTTTCGGCGGCCGGACGGGTCAGCGCTGCCAACTGCACGCGGTTGGGCCGCTCGGCCTTGCGCAAGGCTTCGAGCAACGCCTCGGCCGCCACGGGCTTGACCAGGTAGCCCACGGCGCCGGCCTGCAACACCTCGGGAGGGAAATCGTCCCGGGTGGTACAGAACACCACCGCAGGCGGCGACTCTCGTTCGCACAACTTCGCCGCAACCTGCAGACCGTCCAGGCCAGGCATGCGAATGTCGAGCAGCACGATATCCGGCTTGTGGCTGTCAATAAGGGCCAATGCCTCGTCGCCATTGGTGGCGCTCGGCTCCAGGACACTGTAACCCTCGAGCTCGCCAACCATTCGGCTCAGGCGCTCGCGGGCCAGTGGTTCGTCATCAACGATCAGGACATTCATATTGCGCTGGATTCCTGCGTGAGTCTCGCACAAGGATAGCGTAGACAGGGGAAGTGACATCCGTCACGGCGATCCACGCTAAGACTCGTTCGAGGGCCAAAAAGTGCCGCGAGGCGGTTGCCTATCTTTACCAGCGCTTGCCGACCGATGCCCGAGGCCCGTTGTCGCACGGCGTCGCCGTAGGGATTGTTAACTGTCGATCTGACCAATATGAGCACCCCCTTCTTATCTATATCCGCTGCGCCATGGGTGGAAAAAGCAAAAGTCCTACAGTCCACTGTAGACGGTTGCCACGACGATATTGCTCAATATTGCTCAATCGAAAAATATCGTTGCGGGAAAACCCGGTTGGATCCCAGGCTTGCGTCGAAAAAACCTGCCGACCAGTGCCAGCGCCAGTCCCGGCAACCCTGCTATCATCCGCCGCAGCCTTTAACCGCTACTTTTTCCACAGCCGATCACGAGCGAATTCATGAGCACTGACAAGACCAATCAGTCCTGGGGCGGCCGCTTCAGTGAACCCGTCGACGCCTTCGTCGCCCGCTTCACCGCCTCCGTCAACTTTGACCAGCGCCTGTATCGCCACGACATCATGGGCTCGATCGCCCACGCCACCATGCTGGCCAAGGTCGGCGTGCTGACCGATGCCGAGCGCGACAGCATCATCGACGGCCTGAAGACCATCGAGACTGAAATCGAGGCCGGCCAGTTCGACTGGCGCGTCGACCTTGAAGACGTGCACATGAACATCGAAGCGCGCCTGACCGACCGCATCGGCGTGACGGGCAAGAAACTGCACACCGGCCGCAGCCGCAACGACCAGGTCGCCACCGACATCCGCCTGTGGCTGCGCGATGAAATCGACCTGATCCTGGCCGAAATCACTCGTCTGCAAAAAGGCCTGCTGGAGCAAGCCGAGCGCGAAGCCGAGAGCATCATGCCGGGCTTCACGCACCTGCAAACCGCCCAACCTGTAACGTTTGGGCATCACATGCTGGCCTGGTTCGAAATGCTCAGCCGCGACTACGAGCGCCTGGTGGACTGCCGCAAGCGCACCAACCGCATGCCCCTGGGCAGCGCCGCGCTGGCCGGCACCACGTACCCGATCGACCGTGAATACACCGCGCAGTTGCTGGGCTTCGACGCCGTGGGCGGCAACTCGCTGGATAACGTCTCGGACCGCGATTTCGCCATCGAATTCTGCGCCGCCGCGAGCATCGCGATGATGCACCTGTCGCGTTTCTCCGAAGAGCTGGTGCTGTGGACCAGTGCGCAATTCCAGTTCATTGACCTGCCGGACCGCTTCTGCACCGGCAGCTCGATCATGCCGCAAAAGAAAAACCCTGACGTGCCGGAACTGGTGCGGGGCAAGAGCGGCCGGGTGTTCGGCGCATTGATGGGCCTGCTGACCCTGATGAAAGGCCAGCCGCTGGCCTACAACAAGGACAACCAGGAAGACAAGGAACCGCTGTTCGACGCCGCCGACACCTTGCGCGACTCGCTGCGGGCCTTCGCCGACATGATCCCCGCCATCAAGCCCAAGCACGCGGTGATGCGCGAAGCAGCCCTGCGCGGCTTCTCCACCGCTACGGACCTGGCCGATTACCTGGTGCGCCGTGGCCTGCCGTTCCGCGACTGCCATGAGATCGTCGGCCATGCCGTGAAGTACGGCGTGGACAGCGGCAAGGACCTGGCGGAAATGAGCCTGGACGAACTGCGCCGGTTCAGCGACCAGATCGAACAGGATGTGTTTGCCGTGCTGACCCTCGAAGGCTCGGTCAATGCCCGCGACCACATCGGCGGCACCGCGCCGGCGCAGGTCAAGGCAGCCGTAGTGCGCGGCCAGGCGCTGATCGCCAGCCGCTAAAAGCATCGCGAGCAAGCTCGCTCCCACACCGGATCTCCATGTTCACAGAATATGTGCTCACTGAAGATCCAATGTGGGAGCGAGCTTGCTCGCGATAACTCACTTCAAAACACCAAGAAACTCACTTCTTGGCAGCGATCATCGCCAAAAACGCCGGCATCGCTGCTTCTCTATCCGCCGCAATCCGCTGCACATGCGGATTCTGCTCCAAGCGCTCCATCAGCGCCTTGGCCGCCGGCATGTCTGCCAGCAGGTCGATATCGAACAACTTCCTGCCCACCTGGCAGGCCGGCGAGACGCTGTAGAAGAAATACAGATCGGCAATGGTCAGACTATCGCCCGCCACGTAGGGCGCGAATTTGCCGTGCCGACCGAGCGAGGCGAACCCCTGCCGCAATTCGTCTTTGCTCTTTTCCTTGATGGCATCGGGCACCGTCATGCCGAAAAATGCCTCGGCAAAGCAAGCCCGCGCCGGCAACTCGATGTACAACTCGATCTCCCTGCACAAGGCCAATACCTGGGCCCGCTCGAACGGGTCACTGGGCAACAGGGCCTTGCCTGGCTGGGTTTGCTCGATGTACTCGAGGATCACGCTGGTTTCGTTGATAAACCCCTGCTCGGTTTTCAACACCGGCACCTTCCCGCGCGGGCTGATGGCCCACGCTTCGGCGGTCTGGTTGGGGTAGAACGGCACTTCTTCGAAGGGCAGGCCCTTCTCCAACAGCGCCAGCTTGACCATGTTGTAATAGTTACTGACAGAGAAACCATAAAGCTCGAGCATTACAAAGCCTCCAGGCCGTGCGGGGTTGGCAGCATTGCGTTATAGACCGTCGGGGTATTTCTTGCCAGGCGCATCACGCCGCTGAATGCAGGTAAACTGGCGACCTTTCTCCCAGGAGCCTGCCATGAGCGAGCCAACCGACATCGACAACGACGAAGAAGAATTCGTCGAGAACACGCTGATCCAGGCCATCGAAAACCAGATCGAAAGTGACAATCCGCCTGCGGCCAAGGCCACTTTCAACAAGTTGACCCTGGTCGGTTACGAGCGCGAAGAAATCCTCAACCTGATGGCCCATGTGCTGGCGGTGGAGATTGATGCGATCCTGGAAGAAGATCGCCCGTTCGATACCCAGTGGTACGAAGCCGCCTTGCGCGCGTTGCCTGAGTTGCCGCCGGAAAAGAACTGAACGGCTCTTGCTCCCGCTCGGCTGCGCCCTGTAGGAGCTGCCGAAGGCTGCGATCTTTTGATCTTGATCTTGATCTTTCACTTGAGACTCAAGCGTCAGGGGAAAGATCGCAGCCTCGCTGCACTCGACAGCTCCTACACAGCTCCTACGCTGCTTCTGCGGGGCCACAAAAAATGCTTTTAGGCAAAAAAGCATGACACTGAGACTGGACAGGCCGGCCGAGTGCGCTCACCTTAGTGTCGCTGTCGACCAATTCCTAGAAAGTCTGGAGTCCTTATGTCGCTTACCCCTGAGCTGGTTGCCGAACTGGAAATCCTCGCACTCTTCAACCTGGACAGTTCCCAGGAAGGCCTGAAAATTCATCAGACCGCTGCCCCTAAAGCGATTGCCGCTGCCCAACGCCTGTTCGAAAAAGAACTGATCACCCAGCCCGACGGTGGTTACCTGACCAGCCTGGGACGGGATGCCGCCCAGAACGTACAAACCGTCCTGACGATACTCAGCGTGCAAGAAGCCGCCTGATCCCCCCTGTCGCCCACGGAAATCTCCTTTACGGGATTTCCGCAGGCGCACGGGTGCCCTGCGTAAAAAACCGGCTTCCGAATTCCGTTTTCAGCTTAAGAATTCCCAAGATCGGGCGCTAAACTGCCATTACCCCCCACGTTCGACGCCGCGAGCCGGTTTGAGCTGACATGACCCGCAATCACGAAATACGCCCCGATCTGGACGAGGGAATCGACCGCAAGGTCTTGAGCCAGTTGCGCGCACGTTTTCTCAAGCTCAACACCGTACGGATGGAGCGCGCCCTCGAAGGCCTGTCGCCGCGCCAGCAAGGCGTGCTGACGTTGTTGCCGCTGTTCTTTCACGTCAACCATCCGCTGCTGCCCGGCTACGTTTCCGGCAGCACGCCTGCCGGGCTGTCGAACTACGAGCCTGACGCCAATATCCTTGCCGAAGCCCAGCGGCTGACCCGTTCGTTTTCCTATAAGCCCCGACACGGCAGCAACCCGCCACGGCCGATCCTTGGCCTGTTCCTGATGGGCAGCCTCGGCACCCTGGCCCAGGCCGACCAGAGCGACATGGACGTTTGGGTGTGCCACGGGCCGGACCTGAGCGACGATGAACTGGCCGAGCTGCGCAAGAAATGCCAGTTGCTGGAGATCTGGGCCGCGACCCAGGGCGCCGAAGCCCACTTTTTCCTGATCGACCCGGCGCGCTTCGTAAGGGGTGACCGGGACAACCAGCTCAGTTCCGACGATTGCGGCACGACCCAGCATTACCTGCTGCTGGACGAGTTCTACCGCACCGCGATCTGGCTGGCCGGGCGCACGCCGATCTGGTGGCTCGTGCCGGTCTATGAAGAAGAGAACTATGAGCAGTACACCCATACGCTGATGTCCAAGCGTTTCATTCGCGCCGATGAAACCCTGGACCTGGGGCACCTGGCCTACATTCCGCCGGGCGAATTCGTCGGTGCCGGGCTCTGGCAGTTGTTCAAAGGTATCGAGTCGCCCTACAAGTCCGTGCTCAAGCTGCTGCTGACCGAGGTCTATGCCAGTGAACACCCGAATGTCCGCTGCCTGAGCCTGCGCTTCAAACAGGCCGTGTTTGCCAATCGCCTGGACCTCGAAGAGCTGGACCCGTACATGCTGGTCTACCGCCGCATCGAGGAATACCTCAATGCCCGCGGCGAATCCGAACGCCTGGAGTTGATCCGCCGCGCGCTGTACCTGAAGGTCAATCGCAAGCTCACCGGCCAGACGCGTAACAGTGGCTGGCAACGGGTACTGCTCGAACGACTGGCCCGGGAATGGGGCTGGGACCAGCGTCAACTGGCGCTGCTGGACAGCCGCAGCCAATGGAAAGTCCGCCAGGTCAGCCACGAGCGACGGGCCCTGGTCAACGAACTCACCCACAGCTACCGCTTCCTGACCCAGTTCGCCCGCACCGAGAAAACCGTCAGCCTGATCAACAAGCGCGATCTCAACGTGCTTGGCCGGCGGTTGTATGCAGCCTTCGAGCGCAAGGCCGACAAGGTCGAGTTCATCAACCCTGGCATCGCGCCGGACCTGGCCGAAGACACCCTGACGCTGGTCCAGTCACCCAACAAGAAAGAACCGGGGCAGAACCAGTGGGCGCTGTACAACGGCAGCCTCAACGCCCTGGAGTGGGAGAACTTCGCGCCGATCAAGCGCTGCCGCGAGCTGCTGGAACTGCTGACCTGGTGCCATCGCAACGGCGTGATCGACAGCAGCACGCGCCTGGCGCTGCACCCAGGCGACAGCGACCTGAGCGAGTTCGAACTGTTCAATCTGCTGGGCAGCCTGCAACAGTCCATCGCCCTGCCCTTGACCACCGTGGATGAAGCACAGTTGCTGCGCGCCAGCGTACCCAGCGAAGTGTTGATCCTGGTGAACGTCGGCGTCGACCCGCTCAAGCACCACCGCGACCTGAATATCCTGATGACCACCGAGCGCACCGACTCCCTGAGCTATGCCGGGGTCCGGGAGAACCTGGTGCTGACCCTCGACCAGGTCACGCTCAACAGTTGGAACGAGGTGCTGGTCAACCGTTTTGACGGCGAACACGCCCTGCTCGACTGCCTGCGCGATTACCTCAACGACCTGCCCGTCACCCAGCACCAGCCACGCTTGCAGGTGCGCTGTTTCTGCCACAACCGCGCCCAATTCATTGCGCGGCGCGTGGAAGAAGTCATCGACACGGCGCAGACCCTGTTGCTGAGCAGGCTCAATCACCGCTATCTGCTTCAGGTCCAGCAGCACTATCACGTGTTGGAGCTGGTGCCCGGCCAGGTCAATCACGTGGCGCTGGGCAGCCTGTCGGCGCTGATGGATTACCTGGGCGAGGAACTGACGGCCTACAGCCCCTTGCACCTGGACCCGATGGCCCTGGAGGACCATGACCTGGCGCTGATCCTGCCCATGGGCCAGCCCGAGTGCATCCAGGTGTTCTACCGCGTCGACGAAGACGAGGCCAATCTGTACGTGCTCGACGAGTTCAACGCACTGTGGCAACAACACGTGCCTTATCACGACGAACCAAGCCTGCTGGTGCCGCTGCAACGCTTTTTGCAGTCGGTGCTTTACCGTCGCGATGCCCTGCTGCCGCTGGATGCCGCCCAGCCGCAGACCCTGGAAACCCTGTACTACCAGTTATTGCCCTCAGGCAGCGGCCGGGCGCGACGGATCGAAGCGCGGCAAGCCCCGCAGATGCTGCTCAACAAGCCGTTCTATGACGTGCAGGCGATCATCGGCAAAGCGGCGCACGGGCAGGTGCACGTCACCCTGTACTGCGATCAGCAGGAGTTTTCCGAACTGGAGCATGGCGACCAACTGTTCCGCGTGGTCGCCAGGGAGATCGTCGAACAGCGCCGCGAGGCCCAGCGCTATCGCTGCTACATCACCGACCTGGACCTCTCGGGCCTGGTGGGCGACGGCGCCTGTTCAAGCAATTTATACCTGCGCTACAAGGCCGACCTGGAACGCGCCCTGAACGAGGCACTGAACCAGGTCTGAGACGGGTTCAGAACGCGCAGTCGCCGCCATTGACCGGCTGCGACTCGACCTCCAGCAACGTCAGCTTCAGCGTCTTGCCACCCGGGGCCGGCCAGTCGATGTGCTGGCCGACCTTCAGGCCCAGCAACGCACTGCCCACTGGCGCCAGGATCGAGATCCGGCCTTCGTCGGCGTTCGCGTCCTGTGGATAAACCAGCGTCAGGTGATAGTCCTTGCCGCTGCTTTCTTCGCGACAGTGCACGCGCGAGTTCATGGTCACGACATCGGCAGGCACTTCTTCGTGGCCCACCACGTTCTCGGCGCGATCCAGTTCGGTTTGCAGCGCAATCACGCCCGGCAGCGTTTCATCAAGGCTGTCGATCAGGCGTTCCAGACGCTGTACGTCCAGACGGGTAAGGGTGATGGAAGGTGCGGTCATGATCCTGGCAGACTCCTTTCTTCTGCACAAAAAAAGCAAAACCCCGCCACAAAAAGGCGGGGTTTTCACGGACCTCGATGGATTGAGGCGTAACCGGACACTATCAGTAGGAGCTGACGAGTGCAACGAGGCTGCGATCTTGACCCGGGCAATTGAGCTTCAAGCGAAAACCGCAAAGATCAAGATCAAAAGATCGCAGCCTTCGGCAGCTCCTACAGGAGCCTGCGCTTTAGCGCCTCGGCGCAGATGACCCGCCGACGCTCGTCGTCGGCCGAGCGCCATTCGCGGATATCTTCCACGTGACGCAGACAACCGAGGCAGACCTTCTGTTCATCCAGCTTGCACACGCCGGTACACGGCGACGGTACGGCCGGGCTGACGTTGCTGTAGAGCGGCTTGGGTGGCCGTAGCGGGGCGGTCTGGCTCACGCCGTCACAGGCCTTCGAAATCGAGTTCCACGCCAGCCTGCTGCTTGACGATGCGCTCGAGCATTTCGCCCAACTGCTCTTCGCTCTTGTCGCACATCCAGCGCTCGCTTTCTTCGTCATAGTCGAAGTGAAAGCCACCGGAGACCGCCGCCAGCCACAATTGCCGCAACGGCTCCTGGCGACTGAAAATCAACTGGCTGCCGTTTTCGAACTTGACGGTGAGTACACCGGCGGAGATTTCCAGGTCAATGTCCAGGCCACTGTCATCGAACACATCCTCCAGCGTTTGCTGGGTCGCATCGACCAGATCGTGGAAACGGGCTTCAGTCAAACTCATTGCGGCAACCTCGAAAATGTCTGCTCATGCTCAAGCGCCGCAAGATACGGACGCTTCCCGGTGATTGCAAAGGATATACCCACTGGCGACCACCAGCGCCGCCGGACGGGCGCCCCGTTGCATAGGCAAGCTGACGGGTGGCCGGTATACTCCGGCGCAATTAAAGCATTTTCAAGGATTTCGCCATGAAGCGCCTGATCTCTTCCCTTGCTGCGCTCGTCGCGGTTGCCTGCCTCGTGACAGCCTGTGGTCAAAAAGGTCCGCTGTACCTGCCTGATGACAGCAAGTCTCCCGAAGAACAAGCAGAACAGGCCAAGTCGTCGCAGGCCAAATCCCACTCGCACGACACCCACACCACCACTTACTAAGGGAACGCCATGGACGCTTTTAACTACCGTGGCGGGGAGCTGTTCGCGGAGGGGGTTGCCCTGTCCGCGATCGCCGAACGTTTCGGCACGCCGACCTATGTCTATTCCCGCGCCCACATCGAAGCCCAGTACCGGACGTTCGCCGATGCCCTCGAGGGCATGCCGCACCTGGTGTGTTTCGCGGTAAAAGCCAACTCCAACCTGGGTGTGCTCAATGTCCTGGCGCGCCTGGGCGCCGGTTTCGACATCGTCTCCGGTGGCGAGCTCGAACGTGTGCTGGCCGCTGGCGGCAGCGCCGACAAAATCGTGTTCTCCGGCGTCGGCAAGACCCGTGAAGACATGCGCCGCGCCCTGGAAGTTGGCGTGCACTGCTTCAACATCGAGTCCACCGACGAGCTGGAGCGCCTGCAAATCGTCGCCGCCGAGCTGGGCGTCCGCGCGCCGGTCTCCCTGCGCGTGAACCCGGACGTCGACGCTGGCACCCACCCGTACATTTCCACCGGTCTCAAGGAAAACAAGTTCGGCATCGCCATTGCCGACGCCGAAGACGTGTACGTGCGCGCCGCCCAACTGCCGAACCTGGAAGTGCTGGGCGTCGATTGCCACATCGGCTCGCAACTGACCACCCTGGAGCCTTTCATCGATGCCCTCGACCGCCTGCTGGCGCTGGTCGACCGCCTCGGCGACTGCGGCATCTACCTGCGCCATATCGATTTGGGCGGCGGTGTCGGCGTGCGCTATCGCGATGAAGAGCCGCCACTGGTGGCCGACTACATCAAGGCCGTGCGTGAGCGCCTCGACGGGCGTGACCTGGCGCTGATGTTCGAACCGGGCCGCTACATCGTCGCCAACGCCGGCGTGCTGCTGACCCAGGTCGAGTACCTCAAGCACACCGAGCACAAGGATTTCGCCATCGTCGATGCGGCGATGAACGACCTGATCCGCCCGGCGCTGTACCAGGCGTGGATGGACGTCACCGCCGTGCGTCCTCGCGACACCGCTGCGCGCAGCTACGACATCGTCGGGCCGATCTGCGAAACCGGTGACTTCCTGGCCAAGGGTCGAGAGCTGGCGCTGGAAGAAGGCGACTTGCTGGCCGTGCATTCGGCCGGTGCCTACGGGTTTGTCATGAGTTCCAACTACAACACCCGCGGCCGTTGCGCCGAGGTGCTGGTGGACGGTGATCAGGCATTCGAAGTGCGTCGCCGCGAGACGGTAGCCGAGTTGTTTGCCGGCGAAAGCCTGCTGCCGGAGTAAAACCATGCTGCTGCGTTTTACCAAGATGCACGGCCTGGGCAATGACTTCATGGTCCTCGACCTGGTCAGCCAGCACGCGCACATCCTGCCCAAGCACGCCAAGCAATGGGGGGACCGGCACACCGGTATCGGTTTCGACCAGTTGTTGATCGTCGAGGCACCCAATAACCCGGACGTGGATTTCCGTTATCGGATCTTCAACGCCGACGGTTCGGAAGTGGAGCAATGCGGCAATGGCGCGCGCTGCTTCGCCCGTTTCGTGCTGGACAAGCGCCTGACCGCCAAACGGCAGATCCGCGTCGAGACCAAAAGCGGCATCATCGAACTGGATGTGCGCAGCGACGGCCAGATCGGCGTCAACATGGGCGCTCCGCGCCTGGTACCGGCGGACATCCCCTTCCAGGCACCGGCCCAGGCCTTGAGCTATCAGGTGGACGTCGACGGCGCCACGGTGGAACTGGCAGCGGTTTCCATGGGCAACCCCCATGCCGTGCTGCGAGTGGCCGATATCAACAGTGCTCCGGTGCATGAGCTGGGGCCGAAAATCGAGCATCATCCGCGCTTCCCCGCGCGAGTGAACGTCGGTTTCCTGCAAGTCATCGACCGCCACCGCGCACAATTGCGCGTCTGGGAACGCGGTGCCGGGGAAACCCAGGCCTGCGGTACCGGCGCCTGCGCGGCCGCAGTCGCTGCGATCAGCCAGGGGTGGATGGATTCGCCGTTGTTGATCGACCTGCCTGGCGGGCGCCTGTCCATCGAATGGGCAGGCCCTGGCCAACCGGTGATGATGACCGGCCCGGCAGTGCGCGTATACGAAGGACAAGTTCGTCTTTGAGTGAGCCAAACCCATGACCGACCAGCCACAGGTTCCAGCCCCACAGCCCGACGAATCCCCCAGCCTGCCAGAAACCGCAGCAGTGGCGGCTTACCTGGAGGCTCATCCGGACTTCTTCGTCGAGCATGAAGAACTGCTCGCGACGATGCGCATCCCCCACCGGCGCGGCGACACCGTGTCGCTGGTGGAGCATCAGATGAAAATCCTGCGCGAGCGCAACATCGAAATGCGCCATCGTCTTTCGCACCTGATGGACGTGGCCCGGGACAACGACCGACTCTTCGACAAGACCCGTCGGCTGATCCTCGCCCTGATGGACGCCAGCACCCTCGAAGACCTGGTCATGAGCGTCGAAGACAGCCTGCGCCAGGATTTCCAGGTGCCCTTTGTCAGCCTGATCCTGTTCGGCGACAACGCCATGCCGGTGGGCCGCTGGGTGACCCACGCCGAAGCGCAGACGGCCATCGGCGGCCTGCTCACGGAAGACAAAAGCGTCAGCGGCAGCCTGCGCGAGCATGAGCTGGACTTCCTGTTTGGCGAAGAACAACGCAAGCAGATCGGCTCCACCGCCGTCGTCGCCATCGCCCACCAGGGCGTGCACGGCGTGCTGGCCATCGCCAGTCGCGATCCGCAGCACTACAAGAGCTCGGTGGGCACGCTGTTTTTGAGCTACATCGCCGAAGTCACCGGCCGGGTGCTGCCACGGGTCGCTGGTTCGCTGCGCTCGGTACGCTGAGGATGGAACGGCAACTGGACGCCTACTGCGAACACCTGCGCAGTGAGCGCCAGGTGTCACCCCACACGTTGTCGGCCTATCGCCGCGACCTGGAAAAAGTACTGGGCTGGTGCCAGAAGCAGAACATCGGCAGCTGGGCGGCCCTGGACATCCAGCGCTTGCGCAGCCTCATCGCCCGCCTGCATCAACAGGGGCAATCCTCCCGCAGCCTGGCACGCCTGTTGTCAGCGGTACGCGGCCTGTATCACTACCTCAATCGCGAAGGCCTGTGCGATCACGACCCGGCCACCGGCCTGGCACCGCCCAAAGGCGAGCGCCGGCTGCCAAAGACTCTCGACACCGACCGCGCCCTGCAACTGCTCGAAGGCGCCGTCGAGGATGACTTCCTGGCACGGCGCGACCAGGCGATTCTCGAGCTGTTCTATTCTTCCGGCCTGCGACTTTCAGAGCTGACGGGGCTTAACCTGGATCAACTGGACCTGGCCGATGGCATGGTCCAGGTGCTCGGCAAGGGCAGCAAGACCCGCCTGCTGCCCGTCGGCCGCAAGGCCCGTGAAGCCCTGGAACAATGGCTGCCGCTGCGGGCGCTGACCAACCCCGCCGACGACGCGGTCTTCGTCAGCCAACAGGGGCGGCGCCTCGGCCCGCGGGCGATTCAGTTGCGGGTCAAGGCTGCCGGCGAACGGGAGCTGGGACAGAACCTGCACCCGCACATGCTCCGGCACTCCTTCGCCAGCCATTTGCTGGAGTCGTCCCAGGACCTGCGCGCCGTTCAAGAGCTGCTGGGGCATTCGGACATCAAGACCACCCAGATCTACACCCACCTGGATTTCCAGCACCTGGCGACGGTCTATGACAGTGCCCATCCCAGGGCCAAACGCATCAAGGGCGACGAATCATGACCATCGAGCTGATCACTTTCGACCTGGACGACACCCTGTGGGACACCGCCCCGGTGATCGCCAGCGCCGAAGCCATACTCCGCCAATGGCTGACCGACAACGCGCCGAACCTGGGCGGCGTGCCGGTGGAGCATCTTTTTTCGATTCGCGAGCAAGTGCTGCGCGAGGAGCCTGGGCTGAAGCACCGCATCAGTGCCCTGCGCCGACGGGTGCTGTTTCGCGCCCTGCAGGAAGCCGGCTACGACCAGTGGCAAGCCTCTGAACTGGCGGACCAGGCCTTCGAGACGTTCTTGCACGCCCGTCATCAGCTGGAGATTTTCCCCGAGGTGCAGCCCACCCTGGAGATCCTGGCCAATCATTTCGCCCTCGGTGTGGTCACCAATGGCAACGCCGATGTACGGCGCCTGGGGCTGGCGGACTATTTCAAATTCGCCCTGTGCGCTGAAGACATCGGCATCGCCAAGCCTGACGCCCGACTGTTCCACGAAGCCCTGCAACGCGGCGGCGCCACGGCGCAAACCGCCGTGCACATTGGTGATCACCCCGGCGACGACATCGCTGGCGCCCAACAGGCCGGCCTGCGCGCCGTATGGTTCAACCCGGCAGGCAAACCCTGGAATGCCGACCACGCGCCGGATGCAGAAATCCGCAGCCTGACCGAACTGCCAGGGTTATTGGCAGGGTGGCATCGCCAGCGCTGAACCCTGCTTCGCAGCCACTACAGCCTTCTGTGGGAGCGAGCTTGCTCGCGAAGGCGATCACCACCCGCCCGCTACCTGAGCCTCAACCCGATCCGTGGCGAGGGAGCTTGCTCCCGCTCGGCTGCGCAGCAGTCGCTAAACCGGTCAACGCGGTCCGCCTGGAGAGATGCCAGGGGCCCGCTTCGCAGGCCAGCGGGAGCAAGCTCCCTCGCCACGGATTCCTGAGTTGCCTGGGCGAAAGTCATCGCGAACCCCCCCCCCCCCCCCCCCTCTGCCGCGCCCCACCCCCACCCCCCCAACAAAGAACCCTGTGGGGGGGGGGGGGCCCCACCAAACACCACAACCCACAGACCCAAACCCAAAAATCGCGAGCAAGCTCGCTCCCACCCCGGCTCTGCCGCGCACCGAAGCTCTGCGCCCAACACAAAACCCTGTGGGAGCGAGCTTGCTCGCGAAGGGGCGGCACATCCAACATTGATGTGACAGATAAACCGCTATCGCGAGCAAGCTCGCTCCCACAGGGGCTGCGCCTGGCCTGGGGACGGAATCGCACCCATGAAAAAGCCCGCAGCGACGGCGGGCTTTTTCAGCAAGCAATGAAGCCGGAACTCAGATAGGACGGCTGCCGTACTTGTTGTCAGGCTTCTTGGGCGGATCAGCGACCACGTTGGCCTCCACTTCCTGCACCTTGCCGCCCCTGGCCAGGAATTCCTCCATGGCCTTGGCGAGCGCATCACGCTCCTTGTTCTTGGCCTCTACGCTTGGCAACTCGTCGACCGAAACGGCCGCCTTGGCCTTGCCTTTGGCGGTAGGAACCGGAACATCGGCCCCATCGTCGTCGGCAACGTCTTCCGCCGCCGCTTCAAGGCCCTCTTCGGCCTCGTCTTCGTCGCCTACTTCGAGGTCGTCGTTTTCCAGATCATCGTCGCTCATGTTCTACCTCATGACTTGCGAAAAGCAGATTAGTTATAGCCCAGCTTCGCCATCTGTTCGAAGGCTGCCAGAAAAAATTCAACATCCGCCGGCAATCAGCGGTTATGCCCCTTCACCGTACAAGGTGGCGAGGACTTTACGAGCACCGCCGTGATCACGGTGCTCGCCCAGATAAACACCTTGCCAGGTACCCAATGCCAGCCGTCCTGCCGTGACCGGCAGGCTGATCTGACAACCGAGCACACTGGCCTTGAAGTGTGCCGGCAGGTCGTCCAGGCCTTCGTCGTTGTGCTCATAGTCGGCGGTTCCTTGTGGGATCAGCCGATTGAAAAATCGTTCGAAGTCTCGACGTACCGCCGGATCGGCGTTCTCGTTGATGGTCAACGAAGCCGAGGTATGCTGCAGCCACAGATGCAACAGACCGACACGACACGCCTGGAGTTCAGGCAGGCCGGCAAGCAACTCGTCCGTCACCAGATGAAAGCCCCGAGGCCTGGCCCGCAGGGTTATCAGCGTCTGTTGCCACATACAGATCTCCGCACGTTCGGCGCGCATTCTAGCGCGCTCAGGGAAAAAACAAAGGGCCTAATATTCTTGCTTCGGTGTAAGCCTTTGGCGGTATAAAAACCCATGTCGCATCCACAACAAAAGGCGTCGGAAAAACCGCTGCACCTTGTGAGCAATGACAAATTCCAGACAAAAAAATGCCCGGCGAACCGGGCATTTTTTATTGCGTGTACTTACAGGTTGTAGCCACGCTCGTTGTGCTGGGCCAGGTCCAGGCCCACCGCTTCTTCTTCCTCGGTGACACGCAGACCCATGACGGCGTCCAGGACCTTGAGGATGATGAAGGTGACGATCGCGGTGTAGACCACCGTGAAACCCACTCCCTTGAATTGAATCCACACTTGCGCGCCGATATCGGTCACGGTGCCGAAGCCACCCAGGGCCGGTGCTGCGAACACACCGGTCAGGATCGCGCCGAGGATACCGCCGATGCCATGCACGCCGAAGGCGTCCAGGGAGTCGTCATAGCCGAGTTTGCGCTTGAGGGTAGTGGCGCAGAAGAAGCACACCACGCCCGCTGCCAGGCCGATGACCAGGGCGCCCATCGGGCCCACGGTGCCGGCAGCCGGGGTGATGGCAACCAGGCCCGCCACGACGCCCGAGGCGATGCCCAGTGCGCTTGGCTTGCCGTGGGTGATCCACTCGGCAAACATCCAGCCTAGCGCCGCCGCAGCGGTCGCGATCTGGGTCACCAGCATCGCCATGCCGGCAGTGCCGTTGGCGGCGACAGCGGAACCGGCGTTGAAGCCGAACCAGCCGACCCACAGCATGGCCGCGCCCATCAGGGTGTAACCCAGGTTGTGCGGCGCCATTGGCGTGGTCGGGAAGCCTTTGCGCTTGCCCAATACCAGGCACGCCACCAAGCCTGCGATACCGGCGTTGATATGCACCACGGTGCCGCCAGCGAAGTCCAGCACGCCCCAGTCCCACAGCAGGCCGCCGTTACCGGACCAGACCATGTGGGCAATCGGTGCATACACCAGGGTGAACCACACGCCCATGAAGATCAGCATGGCGGAGAACTTCATCCGCTCGGCAAATGCGCCGACGATCAGGGCCGGGGTGATGATGGCGAAAGTCATCTGGAAGGTGATGAACACCGCTTCGGGGAACAGCGCCGCCGGGCCGGTCAGGCTGGCTGGCGTGACGCCCGCCAAGAAGGCTTTGCCGAAACCGCCGATGAAGGAATTGAAATTGACGACGCCCTGCTCCATGCCGGTGGTGTCGAACGCAATGCTGTAGCCATAGATGACCCACAGGATGCTGATCAGACCGGTAATGGCAAAGCACTGCATCATCACGGAAAGAAGGTTTTTCGACCGAACCATGCCGCCGTAGAACAGCGCCAGGCCAGGAATGGTCATGAACAGTACAAGAATCGTGGCCGTGAGCATCCAGGCGGTGTCGCCGGAGTTCAGGACTGGGGCTGCCGCTTCTTCTGCCATGGCCAAGCCAGGCATTGCGAAGGACAACAGGGCTCCTAGCCCTGCGAATTTACGCAGAGTCATATTGTTTTCTCCTGGGGCGTTGGGTTTGGCGGCTTAGATGGCGTCGGTATCGGTTTCGCCGGTACGGATGCGGATAGCCTGTTCCAGATTGACCACAAAGATCTTCCCGTCACCGATCTTGCCGGTGTTGGCGGCCTTGGTGATTGCCTCGATCACCCGATCAAGATCCTTGTCGTCAATGGCGACATCGATCTTCACCTTGGGCAGGAAATCGACCACGTACTCCGCGCCGCGATACAGCTCGGTGTGACCTTTCTGCCGACCGAAGCCTTTGACCTCAGTAACGGTAATGCCCTGCACGCCGATCTCGGACAACGACTCGCGCACGTCGTCCAACTTGAACGGCTTGATGATGGCAGTGACTAGCTTCATGAAACTTTCTCCCGAATTGGTGGACTTGCCCCAGGAAAACAAACCCGACTCAAGTCTAAGCGCAGTGCCTGGCTTTGTAACGCGTCGTCGGCCCAAGTTGCCCGACAGGTGCCAGTTAACTGATCCTGACGAAACTCCCCGTTCCGCCTGCTGCACTGCATTCGTCACAGCGACTGCATCAGTGCATGGGTCATCAGCCTCTAAGCAGAAACCTTGCCATCTGCACCAAACCCTCTGATTTCAGTCTCTTGGCCACCTGCTCGACGTGCGTTGCGCCATGAACCGCAGCGATACGCACAAAAACAGTGCAGCGATGTCCGGACCCATGCGCGAAAAGCGTGCATCCCTGGCTTGCGAATTGACTATAGACACTGCGTGATACACTGCCCGCCATTGTTTTCAGGACACCTGCCATGCTTGCGCCCAAAGACCTCCTCGACGCCCTGAGCGGCCACGCTTCCCGCATCTTGAGTGGCGACACGCCGCTGCCCAAAAGCGAAATCGAAAGCCAGTTCAAGGCCCTGCTGCAAAGCGGCTTCAGCAAACTGGACCTGGTGAGCCGGGAAGAATTCGACAGTCAGATGGTCGTGCTGGCCCGGACCCGGGCGCGGCTTGAAAGCCTGGAAGCCAAGGTCGCGGAGCTGGAAGCGCGACTGGCTCCGGCACAGGAATAAGCAGCTCCTGCGGGCCACTCAACCACTCGCAGCGTGTTGAGATAGGACCGGGGCCTGTGCCAGCGGCAACTCCAGGATAAACACCGCGCCCCTGCCCGGCCCGGCGCTCTGCACGGTCAGATCGCCGCCCATCTCGTGCGCCGCCAGGATGCAGCTGTGCAGGCCAAAGCCGTGACCGTCGACACGCGTGGTGAAGCCGTGCTCGAACACCCGCGCAAGATTGTCCTGCGAAATCCCCTCGCCATTGTCCTCGATCTCGACCCGCACGCGCTCATCGTCAATGGTCTTCAGACGCACGATGATCTGCGGCGGCCGGTTCGTACCCGCGTCCAGCGCCTGCTTGGCGTTGTTGATCAGATTGACCAGGATCTGCAGCACTCGGTGCTTGTCCAGCGGCATTTGCGGGATATCGCTGAATTCCTTGATCAGCGTGATGTGGTGGCGGGCCAGGGACACATCACAAATGCGCACGACATCCTCGACCAGCTCTCGCAACGAGCCCGGCTCCAGAACGCTGGCGTTGCCGGCATAGGATTGCTGGGTGGCGACGATTTCCTTGATGTGGTCGATTCGGCGAGTCAATTGCGCCAACTCGGCGATCATGCCCTGCTGCTCGACGGCCAGCGCATCGGCCAGCTTGTCGAGATAGTCCGGTAGCGCGCGCCCTTTCGGATCGCTGTTGATGAAGTCACCAAGGTCATCGGGATGCTCCTTCATCAACTGGGCGACCTTGGCCACCCCTGGCCCCTTGGAGGTGTGCACCTTCTCGTAGAGGACCTGGGCTGACACATTGACGCTATTGAGCACATTGCCCACGTTGTGCAGCACATTGGTGGCGATCTCCGCCATGCCGGCCCGGCGCGCGGTGGTGACCAGTTCGGCCTGGGCCTCGCGCAACTCGTCGTTGACCTTGGCCAATTGCTTCGGGCTGGGGATCTTCAGGGCCGCCGGCACCAGCCGGACCAGCAGGATGGCGGTAATCACCGAGGCAATCGCGGTGATCACCTTGACCAGCGCCGTCAGCCAGTAATAAGGCTGCCAGATGGTCAGGATCTCCATCACATGGCTGGTCCCGCAGGCCAGGATAAACACGCCAAATGCCGCGAGCATCCAGTCAAACGGCACGTCCTTGCGCTTGTGGATAAAGTACAGGAGCGTGAAGGGGATGGTGACGTAGGACAGGACGATCAAGCCATCGGCGATCACATTGGTCCACAGCAGGTCCGGACGCCACATGTAGCAATGCCCGTGGGGCATGAAGCGCTTGTCGGTTAACAGCGCCAGCAGATCGTTCATGGCCACTTCCTCGTTGTGCCGTTGATACCGCCAAGTGCCGACTGGGCAAATCGGAGTCTAGCAGAGGGACCTTCCCGGGCATTTTGCGTGGCCAGGCGAGGCGGTGATATCCGCTACCGCATCACGCTTGCCGCCCCTCGGCTGTCACTTGCCCTCGAAACATCCTGCCAAATTTTCTCCCTTCAATTGCCGCGCCCAAGTTCATCCCCACGACTAACCTTGCAGAGCCGCAGGACGCGGCGCCCTATTCACTCAAGGAATGATTCATGTCGCTTGCCATCGTCCACAGCCGCGCCCAAGTAGGGGTCGAGGCTCCTGCCGTTACCGTTGAAGTCCACCTGGCCAATGGCTTGCCGTCACTGACGATGGTTGGTCTGCCGGAGGCGGCGGTGAAGGAAAGCAAGGATCGGGTGCGCAGCGCGATCATCAATTCGGGGCTGAACTTCCCGGCACGACGCATCACCTTGAACCTGGCGCCGGCAGACCTGCCAAAGGACGGCGGACGCTTCGACCTGGCCATTGCCTTGGGGATCCTGTCGGCCAGCGTGCAGGTGCCAACCCTGACGCTGGACGACGTGGAATGCCTCGGTGAACTGGCCTTGTCCGGCGCGGTACGACCGGTGCGCGGGGTATTGCCCGCGGCGCTGGCGGCGCGCAAGGCCGGGCGCATGCTGGTGGTGCCGCGGGCCAATGCCGAGGAGGCCTGCCTGGCCTCGGGGCTGAAGGTGATCGCCGTGGACCATCTGCTCGAAGCGGTGGCCCACTTCAATGGGCACACACCGGTCGAGCCTTTCGTTTCCAATGGGCTGCTCTCGGCCAGCAAGCCCTACCCCGACCTGAACGAAGTTCAAGGCCAGGCCGGGGCCAAGCGGGCCTTGCTGATTGCTGCAGCGGGGGCTCATAACCTGTTGTTCAGCGGGCCACCGGGCACCGGCAAGACATTGCTCGCGAGCCGTCTGCCGGGGTTGTTGCCCCCCTTGGCCGAGAGTGAGGCGCTGGAAGTCGCGGCCATCCAGTCGGTGGCCAGTTGCATACCGTTGAGCCACTGGCCGCAGCGCCCGTTTCGCCAGCCACACCACTCGGCTTCCGGCCCGGCGCTGGTGGGTGGCGGGTCAAAACCGCAGCCAGGGGAAATCACCCTCGCCCATCATGGCGTGCTGTTTCTGGATGAATTGCCGGAGTTCGACCGCCGGGTGCTGGAGGTCCTGAGAGAGCCGCTGGAATCTGGGCACATCGTGGTTTCTCGCGCCCGCGACCGAGTACGCTTCCCGGCGCGTTTCCAGTTGGTGGCGGCGATGAACCCCTGCCCCTGTGGATATCTTGGCGAACCCAGCGGCCGTTGCTGCTGTACACCGGACATGGTGCAGCGTTACCGCAACAAACTCTCCGGGCCGCTGCTGGACCGCATCGACCTGCACCTGACCGTTGCCCGGGAAGCCACGGCGTTGAACCCCAAGCGCGAATCCGGAGACGATACCGCCACGGTCGCCGAGCAGGTGGCCGAAGCCCGGGAACGTCAGCACAAGCGCCAAGGCTGCGCCAACGCCTTCCTCGATCTGCCGGGGTTGCGTCAGCATTGCAAGTTATCCACAACCGATGAAACCTGGCTGGAAACCGCCTGCGAACGGCTGACCCTGTCGTTGCGCGCCGCCCACCGCTTGCTCAAGGTCGCCCGGACGCTGGCGGATCTGGAGCAAGCGGGATGTATCCGCCGCGAGCATCTGGCCGAAGCATTGCAGTATCGGCCAACTACCCCCTGAACCGCCTTATGGTTTGCTCAGGTCCACCAACGGTGTTTCCCGAACCTCGGTTTTTTGACCGTTCTGGATGGTATCGATGCGCTTGAGGGCCTTATCCACAGCGCCCTTGTCCGCCAACAGGCTGTAGTGGATCTGGAACTGCTTGTGCTCTTTCGGCGCGATGGTAGGAACCAGACCCAGGGGGCGCTGATAGCGGCGGTTATAGGAAAAACTGGTGCCTGGCTCCAGCCCGGTCACGTAGCCCTGGCCCTGGGTGTCGGTGTTTTTCCACAGGGAGAACACCGGAAGCGTGCCGGTGTTGAAGCCCACAGACACACCGAGGCTACCGGCCTTGTTGTGCAGCACGGTGAGGGTGTCGCCCTTGGCGTCAGCGTATGGCACGACGTTGTAGACGGTTTCGTCGTAATCCTTGGTGGGGGCCCGGTAGGTTTGCCAATCGGACAAATCGCCCTTGGCCTTGTCGTTGAACGGCGAGACCTGCTTGACCGGTGCCACGAAACGGGCGCCCTGCTCCAGGAACGGCGTACTGAAGTTGCTGTGGTAGAGCGCTTGGTATTCCTTCGGATAATCGCCGTTGTTGGTCAGCGTGTCGCTGAGCGCGAACGTCACGCTGCCGGGTTCGGTGACCAGTTCGGTCTGCACCGAGAAGTCGACCTTCTTGAACGCCTGCTCCTTCAACTCGCCCCGCAGGGTGATGGCGTAGGGCGGCTTTTCATCGATATGCAAGGTGACTTTGTTGGCAGGAATGTTGGCAGCGCGACCATGCAGGGTCAGCAGCTCACCGTTGTCCATGCCGGGATGGCCGACCCATTCGTAGCCGCAACGGGTGACCAGCTCGTTGAACCCTTCGAGCCAGCCCAGGCCGCCTCGGCCATTGAGTTCGATGAACGCCGGATTGACCACTTCCTTGACGGGCGAATCCCAACCCATGCGCACATTCCCGACCGAAGCCTGCAGCACGTTCATGCCACGGGTCGGGACGACCGAAAGCTTCAGGGTGCCATTGTCGATGTCGACGATGCTGACGCCTTCCTGGCGGCCGCCGTGCAGGGTGCGCATCGTCACGGAAAAGGGTTTGCCGGTCTTCACGCCGAGTTGCTGGCTGGTGATTTGCCAGGGTTGAGCGGCTTTATCCGTATCCAGCAGGACGTAGTCCCAAGCCATCGCATGGGAGGCAGCGCCCAAGGCGCCAAGGGTGATGAGAAGTTTGAGCGGAGTCATGGTCACGACCTTTTATTGGAGTTGTGCGGTTTTTATAGACTTGAAGAAACGTTTCAGCAAGCTTAAAAACAGCAATATTCCTAAAAAAGAAACGACACTAGGGTGGCAGCTTTTGTGGGAGCGAGCTTGCTCGCGATAGCGGTGGGTCAGATTGAGATGACGTTGGCCGGGCAGCCGTCATCGCGAGCAAGCTCGCTCCCACCCTGATTCCCGGCGGACACCTGAAGTGGAATCACAGCAATTCCCTTGTGGAAGCGAGCTTGCTCGCGATAGCGGTGGGTCAGATTGAGATGATGTTGGCTGGGCGGCCGTCATCGCGAGCAAGCTCGCTCCCACCCTGATTCCCGGTGGACATCTGAAGTGAAATCACAGCAATTCCCTTGTGGGAGCGACCTTGCTCGCGATAGCGGTGGGTCAGATTGAGATGATGTTGGCTGGGCGGCCGTCATCGCGAGCAAGCTCGCTCCCACCCTGATTCCCGGCGGACGCCAGGAGTGGGATCACCGCAAATTCCCTTGTGGGAGCGAGCTTGCTCGCGATAGCGGTGGGTCAGATTGAGATGACGTTGGCCGGGCAGCCGTCATCGCGAGCAAGCTCGCTCCCACAGGAGTATGGGTGAACTTGCTCGTGACGGGATGCCTCAGCGGAACCGATCAACCTCTTGGCGCAGGTCCTGGGCCAGTTTTTCCAGTTCCTTGGCGGTGAGCGCCAGGTTCGAGACCACCTGGCGCTGTTCGCTGTTGGCCATGGCAATGCTTTGCAGGTTGCTGCTGAGCAGGGTCGCGGTGCTGCTTTGCTCCTGGGTGGCGGTGGTGATCGCCGCAAATTGCTGGCCGGCCGAGCGGCTTTGCTCGTCGATGCGCGCCAGGGCCGTGGCCACGTTGGCGTTGCGCGACAGGCCTTCCTGCATCAACAGGTTGCCCTGCTCCATCGTGCTGATGGCGTTGCCGGTTTCCTGCTGGATGCTGTTGATCATGCTGGAAATTTCGTCAGTGGCCTGGCGAGTGCGGGAAGCCAGGCTGCGGACCTCATCGGCCACCACGGCGAAACCACGGCCCTGCTCGCCTGCACGGGCGGCTTCGATGGCGGCGTTCAAGGCCAGTAGGTTGGTCTGCTCGGCGATCGAGGTGATCACACCCACGATGCCACCGATTTCCTGGGAACGCTGACCCAAGGTATTGATAACCGTGGCGGTGCTGTTCAGCGCGCCGGCAATTTGCTCCAGGGACGACGACGCTTCGTCCATCGAGGTCCGGCCAATGCGGGTCTGCTGGGCGTTTTCCTGGGCCAGGCGCTCGGTGTTACCCATGTTGTCGGCAATGTCCAACGACGTTGCGCTGAACTCTTCCACTGCGCCGGCCATGCTGGTGATTTCGCCGGATTGCTGTTCCATGCCTTCATACGCCCCACTGGACAACCCCGACAGGGCCTGGGCACGGCTGTTGACCTCCTGGGAGGCCTTGCGGATGTGCTCGACCATGGTCGACAAGGCCTGGCTCATCTGGTTGAAGGCACGGGCCAACTGACCGATCTCATCATGGCTCGACACATTCAGGCGCACGCTCAGGTCACCGGCGCCCAAGGCTTCGGCCTGGCGCACCAGGTCCCCCAGCGGTGCCAGTTTGCTGCGCAGCAACCACATCGCCGAGCCGACCGCCAACAACATCGCCAGCAGGCTACCAATGGCCAGTTGCGTACCGACGCTCCAGGTCACGGCGCGAATCTCGGTTTTGGGCATGCTCGCCACCACCGCCCACGGCCCACCTTCGAACGGTACGGCAACGCTGTAGAAATCTTCGGCGGTATCGGTCCAGAACGCGCCCTTGCCCGGCTTCTTGACCAGGCCAACGATGGTCGCGCTCGCCTGGTCCAACGCCTGCACGCCGGCCGGCGGCACCAGCCACTTGTTTTGTTCGTCCAGCAGGGCCAACGAACCGGTCTGGCCAATGCGGAAGCGCTTGAGGTTTTCGAACTGCGCGTTCTGCGCATCGGTGTAGTCGAAGCCTACGTACAGCACGGCAATGATCTTGCCGCTGCTGTCACGTACAGGCGTGTACTGCGACATGTAGTAACGTCCGAACAGCAAGGCTCGACCAATGTAGCTCTGCCCGCTGATCACCGGACCGTAGGCAGGGCCGGCGCGGTCGAGCACGGTACCAATGGCCCGCGTACCGTCCTGCTTGGTCAATGACGTGCTGACGCGGATGAAGTCATCGCCGTTGCGCACGAAGACCGTCGCCACCCCGGCGGTCATTTGCTTGAACTCATCCACTTCCTTGAAGTTGTTGTTCAACACTTCGCTGCCCAGGCTCAAGCCTGGGGTTTGTACGCCCGCCACCGTCACCGGCTGGTCCGGATGCACGCTCAGGCCCGCGCCGAAGCGCTTCTCGAACAGACCGGCCAACCGCTGAGTGCTCTCGCGCAAGGTGCTGTGGAACGTATTGAGCTGATCGGCCATCAGGCGCGCTTCGCTGGCCAAATGTTCTTCACGGGTGGCGAGGTTGGCAGCGTCCAGCGAACGCAGGGCGAAGACGGTACTGCCGGAGATCACGACCGCCAATATCACAGCGAGGGCAAGGCCTAGCTGTGAGGCGATCCGGGCACGGGGTTGAGACATGACGGCTCCTGGCCGAGAGACCGGATCATCCTGATCACGCTCGCACGCTCGGCATTTTATTCGGGGTGAGGTGTAAGTTGGCCTTTCTGAACGAAGGTTCCATCTTCACGGATTCGGCGGCAAAGCCAAATACTTGAGCGGCTTGGACGGATTAATGTCAAGTGGCTAGCACGCCAATTGCAACGTTTCAGCCCAGACGCTGCACGTCGGGCAGTTGCATGGCCTTCACCTCACCTTGGAGGAAGTCGCTGAGCCGGCGCAAACGTTCACCTCCCGGCCGGGTTTTCGGCCAGACCAGGTAATAGTGTTCACCACTGGCGACAGCCGTCGGCCATGGCAGGCTCAGGCGGCCCTGGGCGACATCCTCGGCCACCATCAGCAGATCGCCCATGGAGACTCCATAGCCACGTGCCGCCGCGATCATGCCCAGCTCCAGGGTATCGAATACCTGCCCCCCCTTGAGCGAGACCTTGTCGGACAGGCCCATGCGTTGTAGCCAATTGCGCCAGTCCCGGCGATCCGGCGTGGGGTGCAGCAGTTCAGCGCTGGCCAACCGCGCCACATCCCAGGGCTGGTCGTTCAGCAGGTTCGGCGCGCCCACCGGGATCAATTCTTCGGAAAACAGCAAACTGGCCTCCCAGTCCGCCGGAAAGTGCCCGTTGCCCAGCAATACGGCGCAATCGAAGGGCTCGACGTTGAAGTCCACCGCGTCGATGTCCATCCAGGCACTGGTCAGTTGTACCTCGTTGCCAGGCTGCAAATGCCGGAAGCGACTCAAGCGCGCCAACAACCAGCGCATGGTCAGCGTGGAAGGCGCCTTCATGCGCAGGATGCCATCCTCGCCATGCAAGGTGTGGCAGGCCCGCTCCAGCGCCATGAAGCCCTCACGTACGCCCGGCAACAGCAACCGCGCCGCCTCGGTCAATTGCAGGTTGCGGCCGCTGCGCAGGAACAGCCGACAGGCAAAGTGATCTTCCAGCGTGCGAATGTGCCGGCTGACGGCGCTCTGCGTGATCGACAGCTCTTCAGCGGCGCGGGTGAACGAGCTGTAGCGCGCCGCGGCTTCGAATGCCCGCAGCGCATAAAGAGGAGGAAGACGACGAGACATCGCAAAAGCTCCATGGCGTTGTTTGCAAACCCTACCAGAAACGTATTCAGCATGAGTTTTAATCATGCCAGCGATCTTTTTTATCCCTTTGTGCAATCCGCCGAGAGCGCCGAGAATCGTTGCTTTACTGCCTTGTTTGAACATGGAGCGTGATGATCATGCGGCATCCTGTGCGTACCGAACTCTGGGCCATCCTGCGGCTGGCGGGGCCGTTGATTGCCTCGCAGTTGGCGCACATGCTGATGGTGCTCACCGACACCGTGATGATGGCGCGCCTGAGTCCCGAAGCCTTGGCCGGCGGCGGGCTCGGGGCGGCCACCTATTCGTTCGTATCGATCTTCTGCATCGGCGTGATCGCCGCGGTGGGTACCCTGGTCGCGATCCGCCAGGGCGCAGGCGATGTCGAAGGCGCCACCCGGTTGACCCAGGCCGGACTGTGGCTGGCCTGGCTGATGGCGCTGATGGCCGGGTTGCTGTTGTGGAACCTCAAGCCGGTGCTGCTGATGTTCGGCCAGACCGAAACCAACGTGCTGTCCGCCGGACAGTTCCTGCTGGCGCTGCCGTTCGCCCTGCCCGGCTACTTGAGCTTCATGGCCCTGCGCGGCTTCACCAGCGCCATCGGCCGGGCCACACCGGTCATGGTGATCAGCCTCGGCGGGACGGTGGCCAACTTCCTGCTCAACTACGCGCTCATCACCGGTATGTTCGGCCTGCCGAAACTCGGCTTGATGGGGATCGGCCTGGTCACGGCCATCGTTGCCAACTGCATGGCCCTGGCGCTGGCCTGGCATATCCATCGGCACCCGGCCTACCGCGCCTATCCATTGCTCGACGGCCTGTCGCGGCCCAATCGCCAGTACCTCAAGGAACTGTGGCGCCTGGGCCTGCCGATTGGCGGCACCTACGCGGTGGAGGTCGGGCTATTTGCGTTCGCCGCGCTGTGCATGGGCACCATGGGCAGCACGCCGTTGGCAGCCCACCAGATCGCACTGCAAATCGTCTCGGTGGCGTTCATGGTGCCGGCCGGAATGTCCTACGCCATCACCATGCGCATCGGCCAACACTACGGTGCCGGGCAACTGCTGATGGCACGCCTGGCCGGTCGGGTCGGGATCGGCTTTGGCGCGGCCGCCATGCTGGCGTTCGCCATGGTGTTCTGGCTGCTGCCCCATCAATTGATCGGCTTGTTCCTGGACCACGACGACCCGGCGTTTCGCGAGGTGATCAACCTGGCCGTGAGCCTGCTGGCGGTGGCGGCGTGGTTCGAGCTGTTCGATGGCACGCAAACCATCGCCATGGGCTGCATTCGCGGGCTCAAGGACGCCAAGACCACCTTCCTGGTGGGCCTGGGTTGCTATTGGCTGATCGGCGCGCCGGCGGCGTGGTGGATGGCGTTCCACCTGAACTGGGGCCCGACCGGCGTCTGGTGGGGCCTGGCCCTGGGGCTGGCCTGCGCAGCCGTGAGCCTGACAGCGGCGTTTGAATGGAAGATGAAGCGGATGATTCGCAGTGAACCCGGACGGCAGCGTTTCGAGGCCATCCAGGCCGATTGAGACGTATCCCCTGTGGGAGCGAGCTTGCTCGCGATAGCGGTGTGTCAGTCAAACTAAATGGGACAGACCTATCGCCATCGCGAGCAAGCTCGCTCCCACAGGGGTTTGTGTCAGCTGATTTCCAGCATCGATTGCTGATCACCCTCGAACGTCAAGTACTCAACCAACTCCGGCAACGGCAACGGTTTGCTGATCAGGAAACCCTGCACCTGATCGCAACCGAAGCCGCGTAGCAGGTCCAGTTGTTCCTGGGTTTCCACACCTTCGGCCACCACCTCCAGGTTGAGGTTGTGCGCCAGGTTGATCATCGCGTGCACCAGTTTGCGGTTCTCTTCGCGCTGCTCCATGCCACCGACGAAGCTCTTGTCGATCTTGAGCAAGGCGATCGGCAGGCTGTTGAGGTGCACGAACGAGGAGAAGCCGGTGCCGAAGTCGTCCAGGGAGAAGCGTACCCCCAGGCGGCCCAGGGCATCCATGGTCTGCTTGACCAGCTCGCTGCGGCGCATGACGGCGGTTTCGGTGAGCTCGAACTCCAGCCATTGCGCCTCGACACCCCGCTCGGCAATCAGCCGGCTCAAGGTCGGCAGCAACTGGCTGTCCTGGAACTGTCGGAACGACAGGTTGACCGCCATGTGCAACGGCGCCAGCCCCCGCTCGCGCAGGGCCTGCATGTCCCGCAGCGCCCGGGAAATCACCCAGTAGCCCAGCGGCACGATCAGGCCGCTCTGTTCGGCCAGCGGCACGAACTCACTCGGTGGCAGCAAGCCACGTTCGCCGTGACGCCAGCGTACCAACGCTTCGAGGCCGACAATGTGGCCGCCATCGAGGTTCAGCCGTGGCTGGTAATGCAGTTCCAGCTCGTCACGGCGCAGTGCCCGGCGCAGTTCGCTTTCCAGGTCGGCGAGGCTGCGGGCGTTGCGATTGATGCGCTCGTTGAAAATATGAAAGGTGCAGCCCTGGGTGCTCTTGGCCTGCTGCATGGCGATGTGGGCGTGCCACATCAGCGGATCGGCGCCGGCCTGGGCGCGGGCGTGGGCAACGCCCAGGCTGCAGCCGATCAACAGGCTTTCACCGTCCACCCAGTAGGGCTCGGCCAAAGCTTCGGTAATGCGCTCGGCCATCCACTCGGCCCGCTGAGGTGCGCGGCGAGTGTCGATCAGCAGGGCGAATTCATCACTGCCCAACCGTGCCAATTGATCGCCGGCCTCGAGCGAGCTCTTGAGCCGCGACACCACTTGCAGGATCAAGCGGTCACCAGCCTGGTGGCCGAGGGCGTCGTTGGCGTGACGAAAGTTGTCCAGGTCCAGGTGACCGAGCGCCAGGCCACGGCCGTCGTTTTCCGCCAGGCGCGCCGCCAGCAGCGTCTGGAAACCCTGGCGATTGGCGATGCCCGTCAATGGGTCCTGTTCGGCGAGGCGCTGCAAGGTGTTTTCCAGCACGCCGCGTTCGCGCACATGGCGCAGGCAACGACGCAGGGTCGCGCTGTCGAGGACATCACGCACCAACCAGTCGCTGACACCGTCGGGGGCAACCGCCGGCTCGTGCTCAAGCAACAGGATCGTCGGCAGGCTGCAACGGCCCGGCGCCGGCTGCAACGCCGCAACGGTCAGCAACACCGCGTTGCGATTATCTTCGAACAGGCTGCTGACTGACTCCCAGCTCGGGGCACTGATCAACACGACCGAGGGCCCCAAGGGCGCCAGGCACTCGCGCAATATTGCTGACCACGCAGGCTCTTGGGCCAATAACAGCAAACGCAAGGGTTCGACAGGCGTTGACAAGCTGACTCCCTAGACTCTGCAAGGTGGTAGGCGCCGGGCATTATGACGCGCCGATGGGCAATGACCAATGCCAATGGTTCTCAAACACGCGGTTTTGGTGGTTTTTTTCCACTCCCAAATCCTGCGCTGAACGCAATTGGCCCCACATCCTGCGTGAAAGTAGCGGAAGCGGCAAATGACAATGCGCTGTGCGTCACAAGTCGGACAGAGCAGCACAATTCTCTGAGCCTGTTAAAATGCCGGCCCATTTCGCAAACGACTCCCTGACTCTGTC